>NZ_JBSICC010000008.1:0-190992 GCF_058245955.1 Providencia sp. UF-224
CGAACTCTATAAATAGGAAGATAGCTCTAAATAGTTCAAACTGTAGGTGGGCGCCCAAGGAGCTTGAATACAGATAATACTCAAAACAATTCGAACTCTATAAATAGGAAGATAGCTCTAAATAGTTCAAGCTGTAGGTAGGCGCCAAGCGAAGATATCCCTAGGAGCATACGCCAGTATGTGACTAGGGTAGCTGAGTGTAGGCAACACCCCTACGGCTTGAAATATGACGAGATATCAGTCTTCTTTTTCCTTAAGGGGGAGCAAAGCCCTAATCGCAAACCCGCCGCGCTCACTTTTGTGGATCTCTATACTCCCTTCATGGGCATCCACTATACGGCGTATAATCGCTAGCCCCAAGCCAGTTCCTTTGTTGCTCCGCGCTTTTTCACCTTGCACAAAGGGTTGGAATAAACGGTGGATATCTTCGTCTTTGATACCTGCGCCGTCATCTTCCACTTGGAACCACACAAAATCTTCGGTTTTTCCGCTGCTGACTTTGATCCAGCCATTTCCATAGCGATAAGCATTCACAATCATATTGGTGATTGCGCGCTTAATCGCTAGCGGGTTACCGTTCACAACCATTGAGCCTGGTTCTAACGCCGTTTCGATTTCGCCGATCACATTGCTTTCGGAGTTTACAGCTTCCATTAAGATAGCGTTGAGGTCGCAGAACTCCATATCCATCTCTTGGCCTGTTTTCAGGTAAGACATGAATTGGCCGATAATCGCATCACACTCTTCAATATCTTTATTGATAGACTCCGCCAGATAGCTGTCTTCTGGGCTCATCATTTCTGTGGCTAAACGAATACGGGTTAACGGTGTTCTTAAGTCATGGCTGACCCCTGCCATCAAAACAGTTCGGTCATTTTCTAAAGTTTTGATCCCTGCGGCCATATGGTTAAAAGACCGAATTGCTGCTCTAACTTCCGTTGCCCCCTTTTCTTGCATCGGGGGCAAGACAAAGCCCTTTCCGACCTCCCCTGCGTGGTACTCCAATTCAAGCAATGGCTTGTTTTGGTAGCGAATATACAGCCATACCCCGGCAAAAATCGTGAGGAAAATCGTTAAGGTATACCTGAATACAAGGGAGAATTGATTTTGACCAATTTCAGTCAGAGGAACTCGCACCCAGATATCAGGAGCGAGGTAAGACGTTAACCATAAAATCGGATAATCACGGCCAAGTTCGAGGTGAACACTCGCCTTTCCGCCTAGGTATTGCGACATGTGTTCGCTCAGAAAATCATACTCTTTAGCCCAGTTCAACCCCTCTTCCATTGCAGCCGAATGGGCATAGAACGTGATACCTAATTCGTTGTAGATTTTCTTACGCAAAGCGGGAGAAACTCGCACTGAGGTTCCATCTTGCAGCACCATTTTCTCGGTCATCAATGTTCTTACTTCGTACGCAAGGACTTTATTGAATTGCTGTAAGCTTGGCATCACAACAAAATTCAATACGACCATGTAGCTGGTCACTAAACTTGCGAACAGCAGTGCAACAAACAAGAACAACGAACGAGAAAATGTACTACGTCGTGAGAACCTCAGTCGCTTCATGCTTTACTTCCATCCGGAACAAACACATAGCCCAAGCCCCAAACCGTTTGAATATAACGTGGGTGCGCAGGGTCTTCTTCAACCATACGACGCAGGCGTGAAATTTGAACGTCGATAGAACGCTCCATCGCACTATACTCGCGCCCTCTCGCTAAGCTCATCAGCTTGTCACGAGATAACGGTTCCCTTGGGTAAGAAACCAACACTTTTAATACCGCGAACTCACCGCTGGTCAATGGCATATTTTCATCACCTTGGAACATTTCACGCGTTCCGAGGTTCAGTTTAAATTTACCAAAGGTAATCACCGCATCATCTTGAGATGGCGCACCCGGTAATTCATTCGCTTGACGACGTAATACCGCACGAATACGTGCAAGCAATTCACGTGGGTTAAACGGTTTTGGAATATAGTCATCCGCACCGATTTCTAAACCTACGATACGGTCAACTTCTTCACCCTTCGCCGTGACCATAATGATAGGAATTGGGTTATTTTGGCTACGTAAACGACGGCAAATTGATAAACCATCTTCACCCGGAAGCATTAAATCTAACACGATCAGATGAATAGATTCCCTCGTCAGGATCCTGTCCATTTGTTCAGCGTTTGCAGCACTCCTTACCTGAAAGCCTTGTTCAGTGAGGTAACGCTCCAGCAGTGCACGTAAACGCATATCATCATCGACGACAAGAACTTTATAACTTTCCTGCATTTTGTAGCCCTCAAGATGTGCATCTTTTAAATTATTGTTCTAAAAGTGAACAAAAACACGTTTAATGTTCACTAATTTACCACTAACCATAGATTTAATGAATCATTTTACACTTCAGTCGGTTAGTGGCTTATAGCTTATGTCTAACACAAAATAGGTGACTTCACCGCCCGGCGTATTCACTGTAATTTCATCATCGACCTGCTTGCCAATCAGGGCGCGAGCAACAGGAGAGTCAATTGAAATCCATTGTTTTGCCGGATTGAACTCATCCGCACCTACTATGCGGAATATTCTGATATTTTCATTATCATCTTCAAGTTTAACCCATGCGCCAAAAAAGACACGGCCTTCTTGGCGAGGATCAGGCTCAATTATTCTGAGCTGATCTAACCTTTTAGATAAAAAACGAATGCGTCGGTCTATTTCACGCAACCTTTTTTTACCATAAATATATTCTGCATTTTCCGAGCGATCCCCTTGTGCCGCAGCCTCTGACACTGATTGAGTCACTCTAGGTCGTTCTTCTTTCCACAGATACTTTAGCTCTTGGTCGAGCGCATCCCAACCTTCGCGCGTTATTAATAGACTTTTCGCCATAACCTTAGAATATTAGTCAAAGAAAACAATAATTATAATATTTTATAGAACATAATCTGAGACTTTCCTACCAATAGACCGAAATTCAGTCTGGAAATTCTCGCTACCACCAAGTATAACAGTGCAGTAAATTTTTTAACTGTTCTTTCAGTAGGTATTTAAACACGACATGAATGAAACTCTAAGCCAAATTATTGCAGCTGAACTGCAAGCCCAACCGAAACAGGTTTTTTCTGCCATCACTTTATTGGATGAAGGCAATACTGTCCCGTTTATCGCGCGTTACCGTAAAGAGGTTACCGGAGGGTTGGACGATACCCAGCTTCGCCAGCTGGAAAGTCGCTTAGGGTACTTACGTGAACTGAACGACCGTAAGCAAACCATTCTAAAATCGATTGAAGAGCAAGGGAAATTATCCCCTGAACTCGCTTCTGCGATTAATACCACGCTCAATAAAACCGAACTTGAAGACCTGTATTTACCTTACAAACCGAAACGTCGTACTCGTGGGCAAATCGCTATTGAAGCGGGGCTTGAGCCATTAGCGGATACGTTGTGGACAGACCCAAGTCAATCCCCTGAAGCACTCGCTCAAACGTATATCGATGCAGATAAAGGCGTTGCGGATGTGAAAGCGGCCTTAGATGGCGCACGTTATATCCTGATGGAGCGTTTCGCCGAAGATGCAGCCTTATTAGCCAAAGTTCGTGACTATATTTGGAAAAATGCCCACCTCGTTTCTGTCGTTGCAGAGGGTAAACAGGCTGAAGGCGTCAAATTTAGTGATTACTTCGAGCATCACGAACCTGTTTCACAAGTGCCTTCACACCGCGCACTGGCCATGTTCCGTGGACGCAACGAAGGGGTTTTACAGCTTTCGTTAAATTGCGATCCTCAATTCGATGAACCACCAAAAGAAAGTTATTGCGAAGAGATTATTACTCGCCACTTAGATGTGCGTTTGAATAACGCCCCTGCTGACCAATGGCGTAAAGCGGTGATCAGCTGGACATGGCGCGTCAAAGTATTACTGCACTTAGAAACGGAAGTGATGAGTTCTTTGCGCGAAAAAGCCGAAGAGGAAGCAATTAACGTTTTTGCCCGTAACCTCAGTGACTTACTGATGGCTGCACCGGCAGGTATGCGTGCAACGATGGGCCTCGATCCGGGTCTGCGTACTGGGGTGAAAGTCGCTGTTGTGGATGCGACAGGGAAACTTATTGCCACCGACACTATCTACCCACACACCGGCCAAGCAGCGAAAGCGGCAACTATCGTCGCTGCTCTATGCCAGAAACATAACGTGGAGTTAGTGGCGATTGGTAATGGTACGGCATCCCGTGAAACGGAGCGCTTCTTTGCAGAAGTGCAAAAACAATACCCTGAAGTCACTGCGCAAAAAGTGATTGTCAGTGAAGCGGGTGCATCAGTGTACTCCGCCTCTGAACTGGCTGCGCTAGAATTCCCAACCTTAGATGTTTCTTTACGTGGTGCCGTGTCGATTGCTCGCCGTTTGCAAGACCCGCTGGCTGAGCTGGTTAAAATCGACCCGAAATCTATCGGGGTAGGCCAATATCAGCATGACGTCAGCCAAACTCAACTTGCCCGCAAGTTGGATGCCGTTGTCGAAGACTGCGTAAACTCCGTAGGTGTAGACTTAAATACCGCCTCAGTCGCCTTGCTGACTCGCGTTGCAGGCCTGAGCAAAATGATCGCGCAGAACGTGGTTGATTGGCGCGATGAAAACGGCCAATTCAATGACCGAAAACAGTTACTGAAAGTGGCTCGCCTTGGGCCTAAAGCCTTTGAACAATGTGCAGGGTTCCTGCGTATCACCAATGGCGAAAACCCGCTGGATGCATCAACGGTTCACCCTGAAGCTTACCCTATCGTTGAAAAAATTCTGCAAACTGTCCGCCAGCCGCTGAAAGAAATTATGGGTAATTCACAAGTGCTCAATGCCCTGAGCCCGCGTGATTTCACAACAGAGCAGTTTGGTGTCCCAACGGTTACGGATATTATCAAAGAGCTAGAAAAACCGGGTCGTGACCCACGTCCTGAGTTTAAAACTGCCACCTTTGCTGAAGGTGTGGAAACGATGAATGACCTCGTTTCTGGCATGATTTTAGAAGGCGCGGTGACCAATGTGACCAACTTTGGTGCATTTGTGGATATCGGTGTACACCAAGACGGCTTAGTGCATATCTCTTCACTCTCCAACAGTTACGTCGAAGACCCACACAAAGTGGTGAAAGCGGGCGATATTGTGAAAGTGAAAGTATTGGATGTCGATATTGCCCGCAAGCGTATCGCCCTCACCATGCGCTTGGACGAGCAAGCGGGGGATTCTAACAGCGCACCTCGTAAAGCTGCACCTGCACAAGATAAAAACGCACGTAAAGCCCCTGCACCTCGTGGTAACTCGCGCCAAAATACGAATTCATCAGGCAACAGTGCGATGAGCGATGCCCTTGCTGCTGCATTTGGTAAAAAGAAGTAATCTGATTAAGCTAAATACCCCAATAAATTCATTGGGGTATTTAGTATTCTCTAGAAATATCTTCACTGATAAATTAATAAACAAATTCAATATATTGTTCAAAAATCAATCCATTCAATGCGTTCCGTCTTATCCCATCGCTATCTAAAAAACACCGCTAACTCCATGCTTCGTTGATCCACATCAAGTCAAATTGACGAAAAAAGAGGCTAAATATAACAAAAGGTGGATGATTATGATTCTCATTGTTAATTAGATTTATTTTTGTTTTTCTCAGCGTTGTGCTTGTAGATAGAAACTTTTCTAACAATAATTATCAGTATCATTATGAATTGAATCGTTAGGAAGATAATAGGAAGACACTATGGCTATACTTCCTCAATGCAGTTACAAAATTCTAGGCTTCTCCCCCGAGATAAGCCCTGCATACCGACAAAAATTATTGTCTCTCGGTTTATTACCGGGCTCCGTTTTTAAAGTGGTGCGTTTAGCGCCTTTTGGCGATCCTGTACAAATCGAAACTCACCGCGTCAGCTTAGTGCTGCGTAAAAAGGATCTCGCCCTACTAAACCTTGATGAAGCGCCTACCGCTTAAGTCTTCTTTTTTGATTATTGGCAAACACTATGAAACGATTGACTATCGGCTTAATTGGTAACCCCAATGCAGGTAAAACAACCCTTTTTAACCAGCTAACAGGGTCAAGACAGCGCGTCGGTAACTGGGCTGGCGTCACCGTTGAGCGCAAGGTTGGCCGCTTCCACACGGATGACCACAAGATTGAGCTTGTCGACCTCCCCGGTACTTACTCACTCACCACTATTTCTGAACAGACCTCCCTCGACGAACAAATTGCCTGCTACTTTATTTTAAGTGGCGAAGCCGACATGTTAATTAACGTTGTGGATGCGTCGAACTTAGAGCGCAACCTCTACCTGACATTGCAATTAGTTGAGTTAGGCGTCCCATGTATTGTCGCCCTGAATATGTTGGATATTGCCCAAAGCCAGCATATTGATATCGATATTGCCGAATTGGAAAAACAACTGGGTTGCCCTGTGATCCCAATGGTTTCAACCCGTGCAACGGGCATTGATAAACTGAAAAAAGCCATTGATACTCACCCGCAAAATAACCAAAAAGCCCTTGTTGAATATCCACCACAGCTATTACACGCTGTTGATTCATTATCTGAACAAATTTCAACGCAACAATTTAGCCAACAACAGCGCCGCTGGTTAGCCCTGCAAATTCTAGAAGGGGATATTTATAGCCGTCAGCGTGCTGAAATTTCGGAAACGCAATTACAAACGACTCGCCAACAACTCAATGAAACATTAAATGAAGAGCCTGAACTGCTAATTGCCGATGCGCGTTATCAATCTATTGCAACCATCTGCCAAGCGGCGATCAACAATAGTGCGGCTGAACCTAACCGACTGACACAATCACTGGATAGATTTATCCTCAACCGCTGGTTAGGCGTACCGATTTTCTTATTTGTGATGTACCTGATGTTCGTCCTTGCCATCAATATTGGTGGGGCACTTCAACCGTTCTTTGAAGGGGCTTCTGAGGCGATATTTATCCATGGTATTCAGTGGGTTGGTGCCTACTTCAGTTTCCCTGATTGGCTCACAATATTCCTCGCACAAGGTGTCGGTGGCGGTATTAATACCGTTCTGCCATTGGTGCCACAAATCGGGATGATGTACCTGTTCCTTTCCATCCTTGAAGACTCTGGCTATATGGCTCGTGCGGCTTTTGTGATGGATCGATTGATGCAAGCGCTGGGCCTACCGGGCAAATCATTTGTTCCATTAATCGTCGGCTTTGGGTGTAACGTCCCATCAATTATGGGCGCTCGCACCCTTGATGCCCCACGTGAAAGGCTGATTACCGTCCTGATGGCGCCGTTTATGTCTTGCGGTGCAAGGCTGGCAATCTTCGCGGTATTTGCCGCGGCCTTCTTTGGTAAAAATGGCGCAAGTGTCGTGTTCTCCCTGTATATTTTAGGGATTGTGGTGGCTATCCTCACGGGGCTTTTACTCAAGCACACCCTGATGCGTGGTGAAGCATCGCCATTCGTGATGGAGTTACCGGTGTACCACGTGCCACACGTCAAAACGTTGTTAATTCAAACGTGGCAGCGCTTAAAAGGCTTTGTGGTGCGTGCAGGTAAAGTCATCGTCGTGGCGAGTATCTTTATCGGTGCGCTCAATAGCTTCTCGTTCTCAGGTAAACCCGTTGATAACATTAATGATTCCGCTCTGGCTTCCGTCAGTAAAGTGATCACCCCTGCATTACAGCCAATCGGTGTTCATGCCGACAACTGGCAAGCAACCGTGGGCTTGATTACTGGTGCGATGGCAAAAGAAGTGGTTGTTGGGACGTTAAACACCCTGTATACCGCCGAAGCGATTACCTCCGAGCCGTTCGATGCAGAATCTTTCAACTTATGGGAAGAACTTGAAGATGCGGTCTCTGAAACATGGGATAGCTTAAAAGGCACCTTTACCTTAAGCGCGTTATCGAACCCAATCGAAGCCAGCAAAGGTGATGGCGAAATGGAATCAGGCTCGATGGGCACCATGGCTGCGAAATTTGGCTCTGGTATTGCTGCCTATAGCTACCTGATTTTCGTCTTACTGTATGTGCCTTGCGTGTCAGTCATGGGGGCGATTGCTCGCGAAACAAACAAAAGCTGGATGAGTTTCTCCATCTTCTGGGGACTGAATGTGGCTTATAGCCTGTCAGCGCTGTTTTACCAAACCGCGACGTTCAGTGAGCATCCGCAAAGTAGCTTAATCACCATCATCGCTGTTGTGGTATTTAATATTGCCCTGTTCATGTTCCTGCGCCGCATACGTAGCCGCGTGACGTTGAATATTAAAAGCAAAACCGCACAGCAGTGCTCTGGCTGCTCAAACACAGCATGCCACTAGGCATGAAGGACTAAACGATGATCAGCTTGCTGCAAGTAAGAGATTTGATTGCTTTATACGGGCAAGCTGACATCGCGTTACTCAGCGAACAACTCAAAACCCCAACGCCAATGATAAAAGCGATGGTGGAAAAGTTGGAAAGCTTGGGGAAAATTGAGCGGGTGGATATAAGCGCCTGCTTAACGGGCTCTAGCTGCAAAGGCTGCCCAGAAAGCACCGACTGCGCCCATTTTGTTTATAAGATAAAGTAAGCTAAGCAGAAGGCTGCAAGGCGCCTTTTTATCGATGGATTTTTTACCTACACATTAAAGGGCATAGGCTTTTTATTGTCGAATAAATGCTTTCTATTATGCTATATTCATATTACATAACCTAAATTCAAGGGAGTGTCGTATGGCATATAAATATGACCCTGTATCGAAAACACTCATTGATACTGACGCAAAATTCAGTTTTGAAACTGTACCTAATTATGATGAACTTTACTACCAAGCAAATCTCACAAAAATTAGGGGGATCCTGAATAATGAAAAAGACGATGATAATGTCGCAGCTATAATCACCATTGAAGAAGCGGATTATATTTTAAAAAACTTATCGACTCCGACGCCTTTCAAAGATCCCAAAGAAACACTATTTGGTATTGGCGATTTTATTTCTAATTACTCATCAAATATCTATGAGGCTCATCGTGTTACTAGAATTATCAACGAATTTAGAAATATTAATATCCAAGCAACTGAATATGTTGGCCCAAACGGTAATGTTTATATTCGCCTATCTGGGCATGCTGGAGTTAGAGCTTACTTAAATGGGACTCGGTATTTAATCAACAATCCTCGCATTCTATACATGGGTGTAGGAACCCAAGGTATGAATAACATATCCGTTGGTGCAGCTCGATTTGCAATCGTTTTTTCAGCAGCTTACAGAGTAGTAGAATTAATATTCAAAAGTGAATATACGCTAGTAGATTTTTTTGTAAACATCACGATGGATATGGCAAAGCTAGCCATTAGCACTCAGATAACAGCAGCCATAACAGGAGGTTTAGCTACCGCTGCTTTAGCGGCTGGAACAAGTGTCATACTTGTAGCTTTAGGAGTATTTGCTGTGGGGGTATCCGTAGGGTTACTGTTGTTCTGGTTAGATGATGAATTCCAAATTAGCGCAACTATTATTAAAGGCTTAAAAACCCACAGAGCAAGGAAACCTGAAACACCTTATCACCCAGACCAATTTTTCTCACAGTGGGGGAGGTTCAGTCGTGGTTAAATTAGAGCCCGTAAAGTTAATCCTATCATCTATAGCTCTTTTACTTTTAGCAATCTTCGGAATTTATCTATCATCAACATATTATATTGATTACTTTCAAATGAGGCCTAGAATTCTATTCTCATTTCAAACCGGGTTCCTGTGTTTTGCAGCCCCTTTGATATTATATTTTTCATATTATAGTTTTATATTAGGATACAAAAAAGAACTACAAAAAATGAATAATAAATTAGCTAGTTTGTTTGCTGGAATCGGGGTGGCAGGCATCATATTTAGTTTTTTCTTTTCGGCCTATGTCAGTATTGATTTAACTTCAAAAGGCTACTACACGTGCTACAAATCATCTATTTTTGCACCAAATGAATATGTTATATCAAAAGAGATGTGTAAATAATATGCATCTCTTTTGATACTAAAATTACTTAACCATCTCACTATTGATACTATAGCTTGATGTGTTCGCCATTAAATGGCTTCTTGATATAGATTCGTATTTCATTTGAACTCGTTGGTATGGCATGGATTCATTATCTTTTATTGAGTCAGGAAATATGTCCGATATTTCAATTATAGACACGCCAGTGAGTTTAATTTCGTAGTATTTTTCAAGTTGACCCGCTTGACTGGTGCGGTAAAACATAAATTTTGCTTCTAGCACTTCGTTACTATCCAAAGCTACCGACAGTAAGGGAGATGATTTATCAACCGGCTTAGTAAATACGATGGGCTTATATGACGCATTCTGCTCGCGAAAAGAACCGCTATTTAGGCCTATTACTTGAATTTCGTCTTCATGACCTATCTGATAGCGATTACCGATGGAATCTTGAGAAGAGCACCCTGCCGAAATCAAACCTTGGTTTTTACCTTTCAAAACTAAATACGTCGGATATGTCATAACTCTTCCTTTTAATCGTAATCAAGATACATAACAGCCACATAAATTTAAGTTAAGAATATTATTCTAAAGTAAAATTCAATGTCGCCCAAACTTAAAATGCCCCCAATTTGAAGTCCCCCCATAAATTTGGACACTTTTATTTAGGAGTACAGGGTGACTATCGTCTTAAACAACTTCAGCCCCGCGATGGGGCTATGATGAGTAAAATAAACACAATGGAAAATAACCTTAATGGCTGATGGCGCGCTTTACTCTTCCAATCGGCTTTGGAAATCCAGCAAATATTCACAAAACTCATCGGGATGTGAAATAAACGGTGCATGAGCGCTATTGCGCATAATAACGGACGGGGAGTTTGGGTAAAGCTCATCCAATACAGGCACCATCTTACGGGGCACAAGGCCATCAAGGTAACCATAAATCCGTAAGAACGGCACTGGCAGGCTTTTTAATTCCTCTCGTAAATCTTCTGTTCGTAATGATTCAAGCCCTGCATTTAACGTTTCTACCGTTGGAATAGGCTGTTCAAGCACCACCGATTTTAAGGTACGCGCATCATTACGGGCGCTTTCTGTGCCTAAGGTTTGCAATGCTAAAAAACGTTCGACAGTGCGATGAAAATCCGCGGCAAGCTGCTGCTCAAAGCCCAATAACACCTCGGGACGAATACCCGCCCAATCCCCATCGGCTTTAAAGCAAGGGGAAGATGCCACGGTGATCAGCCCTTGAACTTCATAAGGGTGATCCAGTGCAATGCGACTGGCAACTAATCCCCCCAGCGACCACCCTAACCAAATGGCGTTTTTCGGGGCGTGTTCCCACAAAATATCTGCCATGGATTGAATGTTCATTGGCGCAAAATCTTGGCTTCGGCCATAACCCGGCAAGTCAACGAGATGAACACGAAAATGCGAAGCGATTCGAGGAATAATGGTTTGCCAAACTTGCGCATTCAACCCCCATCCGTGCAGCAGCACAAGATCTTGTTTTCCTTCGCCGACGGTCTGCCAATATAGCTTTGCCATGGTTACACTCTCTTTATTCAATCAACATTTTTAACGGAATATCATCATGCTATCAATGGAAGGGGCGTGTTGGCTTTGTCATCAATCACTTAGCAAAAGCAGCCAAGGTATTTGCAGCTTTTGCCTTAAAGGCTTACCAACGATGCCGAAGTGCTGCCCACGCTGCGCATTGCCCAGTGAACTCGATATGCTGCACTGTGGTCGCTGCTTAAAACAGCCCCCAGCTTGGCAACGGTTGATTACCGTCACACCCTATAAAAACCCATTACGTAAGCTTATTCATCACTTTAAGTTTAATCAACAATCGCAGCTCGCTTTTGCTTTAGCGCGCATTTTTGTTTTGTTTTGGCTACAAGGCTACCGCGAAAATGCATGGCAAAAACCCGACCTCATCGTCACCATTCCCTTGCATCGTCACCGATTATGGTGGCGAGGATTTGACCACATGGCATTAATAGGCGAAAATTTATCCAGATGGTTAAATATCCCCTATTCGCAAAATTCATTACTCCGTAGTCGTGATACACTGGCGCAGATTACACTAAAACGTGAACATCGCCGAAAAAACCTAAAGGGAGCATTTACCTTAGAAACTGCGGTTTCTGACCTACATGTCGCTGTCCTTGATGATGTTATCACGACAGGTTCGACAATGAATGCGGCGGCACAATTGTTGATTTGTGCGGGTGCACGCACTGTTGATGCATGGTCACTCTGTCGCACCTTGTAGGAAAGGGGTAAATGGGCGTATTATAACCAACTAAAGCAGTCAACTATTATTGAGCAAATGATTATGATTAATATTACTGAAGCAGCACAGGCTCATTTTGCCAAGTTGTTGGAAAATCAAGAGCCAGGAACCCAAATCCGTGTATTTGTCATCAACCCGGGTACACCGACAGCTGAGTGTGGCGTGTCATACTGCCCACCGGGTGCCGTTGAAGCAACAGATAAGGAACTGAAGTTCGAGAAATTATCTGCTTATGTTGATGAAATTAGCGCACCTTTCTTAGAAGAAGCGGAAATTGATTTCGTTACCGACCAACTGGGCTCACAACTGACCCTTAAGGCACCAAACGCGAAAATGCGCAAAGTCTCTGATGATGCACCATTAATCGAGCGTGTTGAGTACGTTTTACAGTCACAAATTAACCCACAATTAGCCAGCCACGGCGGCCGTGTTTCCCTGATGGAAATCACCGATGAAGGCTTTGCTATCCTGCAATTTGGCGGTGGTTGTAACGGTTGTTCTATGGTCGATGTCACCTTAAAAGAAGGTATCGAAAAAGAATTACTGAAAATGTTTGATGGTGAGCTAAAAGGCGTTAAAGACCTGACTGAGCACCAACGTGGCGAGCACTCTTTCTATTAATTGCCACTGACATCTGGCACCTGTTTTTCTGCTTACAGGTGCCGAATTTGTTTTTTATGGGGTTTTCCCCACTATATTCGGTATTTTATGGACCATTTTGAGACACTAACACCAGAGCAAGCTTATCAACATTGGTTGGAAAGCACTGCCGTACTTGTTGATGTACGTGATCCACAAAGCTTCCGCGCAGGTCATGCCAGCGGCGCTTATCACCTCACCAATGAGTCGCTGAGCCAATTTTTAGAACAAACGGATTATGAACAACCCGTTATGGTGATGTGCTACCACGGGCACAGCAGCCAAGGCGCAGCACAGTATCTAATCAATATCGGCTATGAATCTGTTTACAGCATTAATGGCGGGTTTGAAGCCTGGTTAAGGGAATATCCACAAGCCGTCACGGCGCTCTAGACGAGAAAACGCATTCATGATCCACATCACTTCCTTTGCTAACCCAAGAATGGCGCAGGCATTTGTTGACTATATGGCAGGGCAAAATATTCATTTAAGCCTTCAGCCATCTCAAGAACAAGCGCTATATGAACTTTGGTTGGAAGATGACCAATTTCTTAATCAAGTCCGTCAAGAACTTGATACTTTCCTGCAAAATCCTAATGACCCACGCTACCTTGCTGCCAGCTGGCAAACGGGTAATGCCGATACGCAATTTCAATACCGCAATTTCCTCACTTGGGGCTACCTAAAAGAACAATCAGGCCCACTAACAATTGCTGTTATTCTGCTATCGATTATTGTATATCTTTGGGTAGAAATGACTGATGCGCGGGAAGTATTACGTTACTTAGCGTGGCCAATTGGCGACCAACAATCCGAACTTTGGCGTTGGATTAGCCCCGCATTTGTCCATTTTTCACTGTCGCATATTGGGTTTAACCTTGCGCTATGGTGGTTTCTAGCAGGCCAAGTTGAACGCAAGCTAGGAACAGGGAAGCTCTTTACCATTTTATTAGTCTCCGCCCTGTTTAGTAACTGGGGGCAATCGCTGTTTAGTGAAAACAACTTTGGGGGCTTATCGGGTGTCGTTTATGCCTTAGTCAGCTACGCTTGGCTGACAGGTGAGCGCAACCCAGAAAGCGGTGTGAATGTTCCCCGAGGGTTAATGATCTTCTCAATTATCTGGCTCTTTTTCGGTTACTTCGATATTTTAGGTATGCATATTGCTAATGCCGCACACACTTCAGGGTTAATTATCGGCTTATTGATGGGAGTGTGGGATAATAGGCACAGTTTTATAAAACACCAGAGTTCCAGATAATACATTTTAATAATTAGAGGCTAACGCTGTGAAACAAACCCAGAGACATGATGCAATCGTTGAACTTGTGCGTCTTCAGGGATATGTCAGTACTGAAGAACTTGTCGAGCACTTTGAGGTTAGCCCTCAAACCATTCGACGAGACCTCAATGACCTCGCTGAGCAAAATAAAATTCAGCGACACCACGGTGGCGCAGCACTGCCTTCAAGCTCCGTAAACGCGGCGTATAATGACCGTAAAATCATGTGGTCAGACGAAAAAGCCCGTATTGCGCAGCATGTCGCTAGCCAAATTCCTGATGGCGCGACGTTATTTATTGATATCGGGACGACACCTGAAGCCGTTGCCCATGCACTGGTGAACCATAAAAACCTGCGAGTGGTGACCAATAACCTCAACGTTGCCACGTTACTGATGCCAAAAGAAGACTTCCGCTTAATTTTAGCGGGGGGTGAAGTACGCTCGCGTGATGGTGGTATTGTGGGTGAAGCTACCCTCGATTTTATCTCTCAATTTAGATTGGATTACGGTATCCTCGGTATTAGCGGCATTGATATGGACGGCTCGCTACTGGAGTTCGATTATCATGAAGTACGAACTAAACGCGCTATTATTGAGAATTCACGTTGCGTGATGTTAGTCACAGACCACTCTAAATTTGGCCGTAATGCGATGGTCAACCTCGGTAACATGAACTTAATCGACTATTTATTTACCGACAAACAACCACCAGACAGTATTCTCAAAGTAATTGAGCAACATAACGTCCAGCTCGAACTTTGCTAATCAAATCATGATGTTCATGATGGCAGTGCCCTTGCGCTGCTATCATGCTTATTAATACCCCCCTGTTTTAACGTCCACCTCTCGCTATTCTGTGTTCTTTTTCGCTCGAAACCTCGTTTTTTCCTTTGTAAATAACATTATTTTAAATGTGGGTATTGAAAAAAAATTGTTATCGATATCACGCAGTTGTTATTTTTTCTTCATTATTAGTTGGCATACTAATTGAATTTGATTACAATCAAATGAGCGAAAACGAACATTATTGAAAGTGTTTCGAACATCTCAGGGGGATGCATGGAAACTAAAGACTTGATTGTCATCGGCGGCGGGATCAACGGCGCTGGTATTGCAGCTGATGCTGCAGGTCGTGGATTATCGGTATTGCTGCTCGAAGCTCAAGACTTAGCGAGTGCAACCTCATCAGCGAGTTCAAAGCTGATCCACGGTGGCTTACGCTACCTCGAACATTATGAATTCAGATTAGTCAGTGAAGCACTGGCTGAGCGCGAAGTCCTATTACGACTGGCACCGCATATTGCGTTTCCAATGCGCTTTCGTTTACCACACCAACCTCATTTACGCCCAGCTTGGATGATCCGTATTGGCCTGTTCCTTTATGACCATTTAGGTAAACGTGTAAGCCTACCAAGTAGCAAAAGCTTAAAGTTCAACCAGAACTCTGTCCTGAAACCTGAATTAACCAAAGGGTTTGAATACTCTGACTGTTGGGTTGATGATGCGCGTTTAGTTGTTCTAAACGCTCAAGAAGTGGTACGTAAGAATGGTGAAGTTCGTACTCGCACAAAAGTAACGCGTGCTTATCGTGAAAATGGCTTATGGGTCGTTGAAGCACAAGACTTACGTACGGGCGAAACTCATACTTGGAAAGCGAAAGGACTGGTTAATGCGACGGGTCCATGGGTAAAAGAATTCTTTGACGATGGTTTGAAATTAAAATCGCCATACGGTATTCGCTTAATCAAAGGTAGCCATATTGTTGTTCCACGTGCTCACGATGAACCGCAAGCTTACATCCTGCAAAACGAAGATAACCGCATTGTCTTTGTTATTCCATGGATGGATGAGTTCTCAATCATCGGTACAACGGATGTGGAATACAAAGGCGATCCAAAAGACGTCAAGATTGATGATAAAGAAGTTAGCTATTTGCTTAAAGTGTATAACGACCACTTCAAAAAACAGTTAACGGTTGAAGATGTGGTATGGGATTACTCAGGGGTTCGCCCATTGTGTGATGATGAGTCTGACTCACCACAAGCGATTACCCGTGACTACACATTAGATATTCACGATGAGCAAGGGCAAGCACCGTTACTGTCTGTATTCGGTGGTAAATTAACTACTTATCGTAAATTAGCTGAAGCCGCTGTGAACAAACTGGCCACCTACTACCCGAACGCAGGTAGCCCGTGGACTAAAAATGGTCAATTACCGGGTGGTGATATAGAAGGTTGTGACCGTGATGGTTATGCACGTGTATTACGTCAACATTATCAATGGCTTCCAGAAGGCATTGCGCTGCGTTATGCAAGAACTTACGGCAGTAACAGCAAACTCATTTTAGAAGGCGCAAATTCGCTCAGCGATCTTGGAGAATCATTCGGTGCCAACGTCTATGAAGCCGAACTGCGTTACTTAGTGAAAAATGAGTGGGTAACAGAATTAGATGATGCCATCTGGCGTCGTACTAAATTGGGCATGTGGCTGAATGATTCAGAAAAACAGCGCATTGCACAATGGTTGTCAGAGCATACCTCTGCATAATCGTAAAAATCTCGTTGTTAGTACAAAGCCAGTCAAATGACTGGCTTTTTTATATTTAAAGCCTATAGGTTGCTTAAATTGATTTTCTTTGCCTATAATGTGCTCGTCTTTTATCCTATCACTTAACTTAGCAGGTACTCCCTACGATGAATTAAGCACTGCCAGAAAATATTTTCCAATACCACTTTGGTATTCATTTTTCTGTTCCTGGCAGGCAACGCTATTCATCGACGCTTCTTGATAAGTCAACGACGTTGTCTGCACTCTTTATTTTTGGAGGTGCCTATGACAATTGCGTGTCACTTTTCACAACTGAATATCGAATTTAACCAAACGCCCCTATTCCCCCCTTTAAGCGGAACGTTATCTTGCCAAAAAAATGCCTTAATTGGTCATAATGGGCGAGGTAAATCGGTGCTTATGAAGCTGCTTGCTCAAGTTCTACCGCCTACGCAGGGGAGTGTGCATTGGAATATGCCCTTTATCCATATTAATCAGCTCACCCGCTTAACAGGCGAAACGCTGATCGATGCTTTAGGTATTACGGAGCTGTATCATGCTTTTTCTCGCATTGAATCAGGTAATGGCTCACAGCGCGATTTTGAGCAAGTAGACGACAAATGGCATTTACCATCTCAATGGCAAAGTTTATTGGATTCCGCTCGGTTACCCATTTCGATGGACACCCCTATCGCCCATCTTAGCGGGGGCGAACGCACACGCCTTGCCCTATGCCGTGCCTTTTTACAGCAAGATAGCTTCTTACTGCTTGATGAACCAGATAACCATTTGGATGCAACTAGCCGTCAGTGGCTAAGCCAAAAACTGACTGAGCACCGAGCTGGTAGCCTTGTTATCTCTCATAACCGAGCACTGTTAAATGAAATGGACACAATTTTTGAACTCACCGAGAAAGGCTTGCAAGAATACGGAGGGAATTATGGGTTATATGACACTCAGAAAAATTTCGAAATTGCCGCAATTGATGCTCAAGCTGAGCGTTTAGAAAAGCGCATTAACCAAGAGAAAAAGCAGCAACAGGCCACGTTGCAAAAGGCCGCTCAGCGAAAAAAGCAGGGAGAAAAAATCCGTTATGGTGGTTCTCAATCCTTATTGCTACTCGATATGCAGAAAAACCGTGCGGAAAAAAGGCAGTCTAATGTTGCCGACCGACATCAGCGAGTGATGGATAACTTGCAAGGCCAACAACAAGAAAATCAAGAGAAAATACACCATACTAAGCAGCAAAAAATGATCATTGACTACCAGAGCGAGGGGAAAAAAGTGACAGTTTTCGCTTCAGATCTTTGCTTACCCTATGGCCATTTATCACCGCTGTCATTCACCATATACAGTGGGGAACATTGGCATATTCAAGGTGATAATGGTTGTGGCAAATCCACTTTACTCAAGGTACTTGCGGGGCATCTCCACGCTCAATCAGGTGAATCTCGTTTAAGTGGCCATTTTTGTTATTTAGATCAACACTTAAACTTGCTCGATAAAACGCTACCAGTTGGCGAGGCCCTACATCAATACCAACCCTCATTTACTGTTGAGCAGTGGCGAACACAACTGGGAATGTTGCGGATCCGGGGTGATAAATCCTTGTTGCCATTACAGCAACTGAGCGGCGGCGAACAGCTCAAAGCTACATTATTAGCCCTGACCCATAGCCCAAACCCACCGGCGATTTTGTTACTCGACGAACCAGATAACCATCTGGATTTAGAATCGAAGCAGTTACTGGAGAATTTATTAAGTAATTACCAAGGTACATTGCTACTGGTTTCCCATGATGACGTCTTTATTGAGCGCTGCAATATTACCCATACATTGAATCTTTCTCGTGAGTAGAATGATGAGCCGCCTTCAAGAAAGGCGGTTCATTTTTAGCGAATAAACGTGTTTTTGACGCGGTTAGAGACTAAAAGGTACGGTATCCATAACACACAATAGAAACTGCCATTAATTGCAGTGATAACATTTGAGTAATTGATTTCCATGCCGAATGCATAAGGGAAGACAAAGCGAGAAGCAAACACCATCAAGGTGTACAACAACATGGTTATGATAAATAACCACTTAGCACTTTTTTTCCATTTAACTGCCGCGATAAAGTTCCACAATAGTAATGCAATGATTACCCCATAACCCGTTTGTAACAGGTAATAAGCCGTTGAAAACCCTGACACATAAAAGTCGGAATCAACCTGCGTGGCAAGCGGCCACACTGTTTTCACTTGGGTGATGTCTTGCATTAGCATCATGACCATTTTATACAACATATAAAACAGCCCAATGACTGGCCAAATCAACCAACCCCCTAGCCCTTCAAGCGATTTTTTCGGCGCAGGTTGTGGGACGACTTGAGCGGCAACCTGCTCTAATTGAACAGTGGGTTGAGAATTCTCCATTTAACGAACCTTTTTATCCTGTATTTTCTCTTCAATGTATTCTTTGAGTACAATCGCTTGATTATGTTCTGTATTTTTTGCGCTATACAATAGCGTCAAGTTGCCTCGTTGCGCCTGTGCAACTAACGCTTTCCACGCCTGCGTATTATTTAATTCTTCATGATATTGCTGCACAAATTGCTCGAATTGGTCGGTATGTTGATGGAACCACTTACGTAGTTCGTTAGAAGGAGCGACCTCTTTGTTCCACTCATCACACTGTAAATCAGCTTTTTTAATTCCTCTGGGCCACAGCCTGTCGACCAAAACACGGTAACCATCATTTTCAGTTGTCGGGTCGTACACTCTTTTGCAATAAATCATCACTTCACCTCTATGACGGTATTTAATTCACAAAAGTATTTTTTACACGCTTAGAAACCAAAAAATACGGTATCCAAATTGCGCAGCCAATCAGAGCACGAAGAATATCGCGAATATCTGACGCTTCAACCTCTAAATCTAATAATGTGCCTGCCAGTATAATATCTGAAACCGTCAACACTAAAGCAAATAGCTGGAAGAAAATGTAAATTTTAATCGTGAGCTTTTTCTTCGTAAAAAAGACATAACACAAGAAAAGTAATAAAGCGTATAGAATCGCATTCCCTAAAAGCTCAAAATAAATAAGTTCTTTAAACAAGGGAATGAATGTATCAAATTGAGGGTTGGTTAACTCATCCCAATACTCAATAACCTGAATATTTTGCCCATAAATCGCAAATGGGAGAATAATAATGGATAGCACAATCCCTAACATAGGCAAAATTAGCCAACCACCAATCCCTGTTAATTCAGGTACAGGCTTAGAAGGGATTGGCGGGTTATGAGATGAACTGCAATCTTCAGTTTTCATTTCACTTCCTTATTAAATATAAACGCCATGTCATTTACGAAATAATCAATCTTATTAAGATAACATACTTGTTCACTAAAATATGAGTTACCTAATGCATCAATACACAATATATTGGGATTAAAGAAAAATCTTATAAGGTCATCATAATGCAAACATTTACTGTTAATTTACCGCTCCCACAACCTTATCGCTCTGAGGACTTTTTTGCCTTTCACTTAAGAGACCAACAAAATGTGGCGGAGATTGTTGTCGATAATTGTTTGCAAAAAGGCCTAATCTGGCAAAATTGTCCTGCCAACATTCAGTTAGCGATAGAAAATCAGTATGCAACAATTTCTTTGGATATTGATTCTTCCAATATCTCCCCCACTGAAACAGAACTCAGCGCCCTTGGGAAACACTTATTGGGCTTACATCAACCCGTTAATGAATTTGAAACGCTTTACCTAACAGACCCAGTGCTTGGACAACTTATTGAAAAACAAAAAGGACTAAGAATTTATCAATCCTCTAATGCTTTCGAAGCCTTAGTTTGGGCAATTATTGGGCAGCAAATTAGTGTCCATGCCGCTATCGCAATCCGCCGGCGATTTATACAGGCTGTGGGCATACAGCATTCATCGGGGATTTGGTGCTTTCCTGATATCCAACAAGTGGATTTAGTCAGTGATGATACTCTCCGACAAACAGGTTTTTCATTAGGGAAAATTGTTGCACTCAGGGCGCTATGCGAAGCAATTAAAAACCAACAGATTGATTTATCAGTACAAGTCACCCATGACAATGCTGATGAGCTTACAGAGCAACTGCTCAAAATTAAAGGGATTGGCCCTTGGACGGTCAGTTATGCTCTCTTGCGAGGCTTTAATTATCTCGATGGCTCTTTGCATGGTGATGTGGCTGTAAGACGTAACTTGCAAACATTATTAGCCAGTCAAGAGCAGCCAACAGCGAAAGAAACAGAAAAATGGTTGATGCAATTTTCACCATGGCGAGCGCTCGTCGCAGCTCATTTATGGCGCAGCCAGTCTGCCGCAGGGTATTGAATTATAACTATAAACTGAAAAGCCCAACCAATTGATTGGGCTCCTTGCTTAACTAACAACCCGTCTTAACGCAGCCAGTTAGTTTTCACCAATTGAACGACTTCATCACCGCGACCGCTCATAATGGCTTTTAACATATACAAACTAAAACCTTTTGCTTCTTGCGCAGCAATTTCAGGTGGCATTGAAAGCTCTTGTTTTGCGGTTAAAACATCCACCACCACAGGGCCATCGTGGGCAAAGGCCTCTTTAAGTGCACCGTCGAGGTCTTCACTTTTTTCGACTCGAATACCTTTAATACCCGCTGCATTCGCAATCGCCGCAAAATTCGGGTTCTGCAAATCTGTTCCAGCAGTTAAAAAACCCGCGACCTTCATTTCCATCGCAACGAAGCCCAGTACACCATTATTATGAATAATAATTTTAACTGGTAGCTGCATTTGTGAGAGAGAAATAAAATCCCCCATTAACATGCTGAACCCACCATCACCACACATGGCAACTACTTGGCGTTTTTTATCAACCGCTTGAGCACCAATGGCTTGTGGCATCGCATTTGCCATTGAACCATGATTAAACGAACCGATTAAACGACGTTTACCATTCATTTTCAAATAACGTGCAGCCCACACGGTTGGTGTTCCTACATCGCAAGTGAAGATTGCATCATCGTCGGCCAGTTCACTAATTTTAGTTGCTAAGTACTGCGGATGGATTAATCCTTCATGACCCGGTTTTGCGAGGTCGTCTAACCCTTTACGCGCTTCCTCGTAATGTTTCAACGCGCTCTCAAGATGTTTATTATCTTGTTTAGCCTGCAGGTGCGGCTGCAAAGCGTCTAGAGTCGCTTTAATATCGCCAATCAGGCCCATATCAATATGGCAGTGAGACCCTAAGCTACCTGCATTAATATCAATTTGAATAATTTTCGCATCATTTGGATAGAAAGGACGGTATGGGAATTGTGTTCCAAGCAACACAACGGTATCGGCATTCATCATTGCATGGTAACCCGATGAAAAACCGATTAAACCTGTCATCCCGACACTGTATGGGTTATCCCATTCAATGTGTTCTTTACCGCGCAGTGCGTGAACGACAGGGGCTTTTAACGTTTCGGCGAGTTTGATCACTTCATCATGTGCGCCTGCGCAGCCATTACCACAGAATAATGTGACATTTTTAGATTCATTCAGCGCTTGCGCTAATTGTTCGATTTCTGAACGTTGCGGCATAACCAACGGCGCTTGGGGCTGATACCATGTGTCTTTGGCGGTTTCAGGTGCGTCTTTTAATGCAATATCCCCCGGAATAACAACAACAGATACCCCTTTATTCAAAATAGCTTTACGCATTGCAATACCGAGCACCTGTTGAATTTGCTCAGGGTTAGAGACCATTTCGCAGTAGTGACTGCATTCACGAAAGAGTTCTGTTGGGTGAGTTTCTTGGAAATAATTACTGCCAATTTCACTGGATGGTATATGCGCAGCAATCGCCAACACAGGCACTCGGTTACGGTGGCAGTCATATAATCCATTGATAAGGTGCATATTCCCTGGCCCACAAGACCCTGCGCAAACGGCCAGTTTTCCAGTAAGCTGAGCCTCTGAGCCTGCGGCAAATGCAGCTACTTCCTCATGGCGAGTGCCTAACCATTCAATTGCCCCTTGGCGGCGCAAGCTGTCGGTTAAGCCATTCAATGAATCTCCAGTAACGCCCCAAATACGTTTAACTCCAGCATTATCAAGTACTTTCGCAATATAGGATGCAACACTCTGTTTTTTCATAATGGCACTCTTCTCAGTCGGAGGTCATACGTGCAATATTGTCGTTTGCTAAAATACCACACGCACTTTTTTAGAAATTCGGTAAAATTCATTTCGAATCTTAACGTTCTCTCTGATTATCAAACTTATTTGCAATCATTTATTTGATTGTAACCAAGTCAATTATTCATTCCTACTTATCAAATCCATTATAAAAGAGAACAACACAATCCTCCGTTATTATCAAAAGAAGATGACAATAACGGAATAAATTAAGAGTTTATTGTTAATATTAATCAACATAATAAGAACATCGTAAAATGAACGATATAATTATCCAATCAATTTCCAAATGATCACGTTATACTTTCCACAACAAAACACCCGTTTGATAACCTGCACCTAATGACCAGAAAATAATCAAGTCACCATCATGAAGTAACCCTTTTTTCAAACGACTCGCATAGGCAACAAATGGGCTATTTACACCTGTGTAACCATATTCATCACCTATATACTCAATATTATCCCAAGAGATATTTAATCCTTTTTTTATTGTACTAATACCTCCTTTTGATAATTGGGAGAAGAAAAAACAACTAATATCTTGTAATTGAAGATGGTGTTTTTCGAGTTGATATTTAATGCCCTCGATAGCAAAATCTAAACTTTGAGCGCCCGTAAAGTTATTCCAATAAAGCTTTTCTGTCTTCATATTTGTAGATTGCGAAACGCCATAGCGGGGGTAGACAATAGTGTCCACAAACTGACTATCCGTAAAATACATGCTATCAATTAATCCAGCGCCTGAATTATCCTCCGTCTTCTCCAGTACTATAGCAACAGCGGCATCCCCCATTAAGGCATTGGGCACTAATTCATTTGGATTAGTAAAACGAGATAAAAAATCAGAAGCGACAATTAATGCCTTACGATAAGATGCTTTAGATTTTAACATCATTGCGGCTTGCTCAAATATCGTTATCATCCCCAAACAATTACTGTTCATATCTATACATACACAACTATGCTGAATATCTAATTCTCCATGCAGGTGAATAGCATGAATGGGGGAAATATATTCAATCGTCGTGGATGCAAAAAGAATAATATCGATGTCATCATCTTGGATAATAGGCTTTGCTGCTTTAATTGACATCGTTAAGACATTTTCACTTGCCGGATCCGCAATATAACGTTTATCACAGCCGAATGACTCTAACATCTTCGCTATATTTTTTATTTCTGGGTGTTTCACAATGAAATAATCATTATTTCTAACCCCTGACGGGTGATAAACATTAATTGCAGATATTTTCACTGACGTATTCATATTATTCTCCCAAAACCCATAGAATATTCAGCATAGAAGAATTTGGAAAAAATTAAATGTAATCGATTGATTATTAACAAATTTACAATCAATAAATCGACTTATTCATTTAGTATATTATCGATAGAAATAACATATTGGTATAAATCTAACAATCTGAAATAAAACGCTAAACAATCCATTAACTCCGAATGAAAGTCCGCCAATTTTACATTTTCAAGATTTTAATGTATTATAGGTGACTTGTTTAGTTATTTTCAGGTGGTTACTTTGCTTTATTTAAAAAAAACATTCCCTATTTTTCCTCTATCTCTGCTGTATCGCTCCATTATTTAGTATCACTACTATAAACACTTAACACTTATCAAATATTCATACAGCGTCTATTCTAAATAATAAGATTTTCACGTTATTGAAGTATGAAAACCCACACCTTAAATGCGATTTATCTCGTTGTTAAAATTCAAATAAGAGGATGGTTTTATGAAGTTCAAGAAGAAAAAAGAAAAACCCTTAAATATTAATGACATTACAATCATTGATGATGGTAAATTAAAAAAAGCAATTACCGCTGCTTCACTGGGTAATGCGATGGAATGGTTTGATTTTGGTGTATACGGCTTCTTAGCCTACGTCTTAGGTCAAGTTTTCTTTCCAGACGCATCACCGAGCGTTCAGATGATTGCTGCACTTGCTACATTCTCCGTTCCCTTTTTAGTCAGACCGTTAGGGGGCGTGGTATTTGGTGTCTTAGGCGATAAATATGGCCGACAAAAAGTGTTGTCGATGACCATCATCATTATGGCGATAAGTACCTTCTGTATCGGCCTTATCCCGTCTTATGACAGCATTGGTATCTGGGCACCCATCTTGTTATTGGTTGCCAAATTAGCTCAGGGCTTCTCTGTGGGTGGTGAATATTCAGGAGCTGCAATCTTTGTTGCCGAGTATTCCCCCGACCGTAAACGTGGTTTTATGGGAAGCTGGTTAGACTTTGGTTCTATTGCTGGCTTCGTACTAGGTGCTGGCGTGGTTGTCCTGATTTCCAGTATTGTTGGGGAGGCGAACTTCCATGATTGGGGCTGGAGAATTCCATTCTTCTTAGCCTTACCTTTAGGGATCATTGGGTTGTATCTACGTCATTCCCTTGAAGAAACCCCTGCTTTCCAACAGCACATTGAATCACTGGAAAAACAAGATAAGGCGAATATCCAAAATCCGCCAAAAGTTTCCGTACGCGAAGTGGCATCTAAATATTGGAAAAGTTTATTAATTTGTGTGGGCTTAGTGATTGCGACTAACGTCACGTATTACATGCTGCTGACTTATATGCCAAGTTATTTATCACATAACCTGAATTATTCAACTGACCATGGTGTGTTGATTATTATCGCCATTATGATTGGGATGCTGTTTGTTCAGCCTGTGATTGGCTTAACCAGCGACAAAATAGGCCGCCGTCCGTTTGTCATCATCGGTAGTGTCGGTTTAGTTCTACTGGCTTACCCTGCTTTTATGCTAATTAACAGCGGCTCAGTTGGGTTAATTTTTGTCGGATTGCTGATCCTAGCGGTATTACTAAACTGTTTTACTGGGGTCATGGCATCAATTTTACCAGCCATTTTCCCGACACATATTCGTTATAGTGCCTTAGCCATCGCCTTTAATATTTCGGTATTAATTGCGGGTGCGACACCAACCGTTGCAGCTTGGTTAGTTGAATCCACCACGGATTTATATATGCCAGCCTATTACTTGATGGTGATTGCATTAATTGGTTTATACACGGGTATTCGCATGCCAGAAACCGCAAACAAGCCATTGCGTGGTGCGACGCCAGCAGCATCGGATAAAGCAGAAGCGAAGGAAATCTTAAGTGAGCACTTTGACAATATTGAGCAAAGAGTTGAAGATATTGACCAACAAATTGCTGAGCTTGAGAAAAAACGCCAGTCGTTAATTAATCAGCATCCTAAATTAGACTAGCCCTAGGAGGAAAGCGATGGCAGCAAAGCAAGTTTGTCATCTTGTTTGGTTTCGTCATGATTTACGCGTCACCGATAACAAAGCGCTTTCCTCGGCCTGCGCTGATCCGCAGGCCAATGTCATCGCCCTCTACACCGCAACACCAGAGCAATGGCAACAACACGATGTTTCTGCGCGGCAAATCGCCTTTATTCACCAAAATTTGGTGGAATTACAGCACTCCCTTGCGCAACTAGGCATTCCACTTATTTGCCATACTGCCGCAAGTTTTGCCGATGCCGCTACATGGGTGCTGGATTACGCCAAAGAACAGCAGGCCGATGCCCTGTTTTTCAATCGGCAGTATGAATGGAATGAAAAAAAGCGCGATGAATGGCTGATAGAACACGCACCACCAATGCATATCCATGCTTTTGATGATGCGTTGTTACTTCCCCCCGGCGCAGTAACAAACCAAAAAGGCGAAATGTACCAAGTTTATACCCCATTTCGCCGTGCTTTTCTCACCCAACTCACCGTCACCGATTGTCGTTCATTACGCGCACCAGACAAACGTTCAAAACCATTAAGGATTGAGACAAGCTCGCCGCTATTTCCCCATGAGCATCAAGAAATCGGGCAATCTTTCCCAGCGGGCGAACAAGCCGCTTTAAAGCAGCTCAGGCAGTTCTGCGCTCAAAAAGTTGCAGACTACCAACATGATAGAGATTTTCCCTCCATTGATGGCACCAGCCAGTTATCACCATATCTCGCTGTTGGGGTGCTATCACCTCGCCAGTGCTTCAATCGCTTACAAGCTGAAAACCCACAGGTTCTTGACTACCCTG
Source organism: Providencia sp. UF-224 (assembly GCF_058245955.1). Lineage (NCBI taxonomy): Bacteria > Pseudomonadati > Pseudomonadota > Gammaproteobacteria > Enterobacterales > Morganellaceae > Providencia > Providencia sp. UF-224. The sequence goes on from NZ_JBSICC010000008.1 coordinate 27,026, forward strand.
ATAGTGGCGCCTTTACTTGGCTAAACGAACTGGTTTGGCGTGAATTTTATACCCATCTTTTAGTGGCATTTCCTCACCTGTGCCGTCACCAGCCCTTTATTCAATGGACGCAACATATTCATTGGAATGATTCACCTACTGATTTCGAGGCATGGAAAAGCGGGCAAACGGGTTACCCAATTGTTGATGCAGCGATGCGACAACTGAATACCACTGGCTGGATGCATAATCGGTTACGAATGATTGTAGCGAGCTTCTTAGTCAAAGATTTGCTCATCGATTGGCGAAAAGGGGAAAAATACTTTATGACCCAGCTCATTGATGGGACTTTAGCGGCCAATAATGGTGGCTGGCAATGGTCTGCCTCTACCGGTGTGGATGCCTCCCCATGGTTTCGTATTTTCAACCCCACCACACAAGGGAAAAAGTTTGATGCACAAGGCTCATTTATTCGCCATTGGCTCCCCGAATTAGGTGATATCCCTGATAAATTTATCCATACCCCTCATGAATGGGCAGAAGAAAATAATACAACCATTGATTACCCTATGCCTATCGTTGATCACAAACAAGCGCGTTTAAACACACTGGAAGCCTTTGAAGCAGGTAAACGCAATAGTCTTAAATACGATAAATAGCAAAGTTATTATTTGTGTTAATGGTTATTATGCAAGCCTAATGATAAGGAGATACAATCAATGAGCGTAATTTTACAGGTAGACTTCCCATACCAAGGCCCATGGGGCGAAGAAATGACAGCAGCAATGAATGACTTAGCTGAGTCAATCAACCAAGAACCCGGTTTTATCTGGAAAATTTGGACTGAAAACCAACAAACCCAAATGGCAGGCGGTGTTTACCTGTTTGCTTCTGAGTTAGAGGCAAAAGCTTACTTAACCAAACATAGCGCGCGTTTAAAAGCCTTTGGTGTACCTGATGTCCGGGGTGAGATTTTTGCAGTGAATACTGCGCTCAGCCAACTTAACCAAGCGCAGTTTATTGCGAAATAATAGCTTATTGACGATGAAACTCAAACAGCATTACATCAGAGGTAAATGACCCATCTGCTTGTACTGCAAAATGCTGTTTTGCTTCATCACTCAGTGTATTTTGGAATTGGCGAATAGCCTCAACCAATGGTTGTGGCGTTCGCATCCGCTCGACCCAACTGGTAAATTCAAGGGGTAAACGGAAACTTTGCACTGCACTAACAAATAGCCCTGCATTATTAAACATTCCAGACCATTCCCCTGCGGAATAATCACGAATATGCGACGTATCTCTTAGCACTTCAACGGTTTGCAGGTAAATATCCAATAATGGATGGCCCGGCGAGATAACATCGATAAAAATACCTTTCCCACCAACTTTCAGGACTCGGTGAACCTCACGCAGCGCTTTTTCAACATCATGCCAATGGTGTGCAGAATAGCGGCTAATCACCCGATCAAAATGATTGTCCGCAAACGGTAATTGCTCAGCCGTGCCTTTGCAAGTCGTTATATTGGTTAACTGGCGCTCCTGTGCACTCTTCGCCACAACACTCAGCATAGAGTCAGACAGATCATATGCAGTGACCGATTTCACCTGTGGCGCCGCACAAAAACTCGCATGCCCTGCACCACAACCGAGATCAAGGATATTTTCATCCTGACAACCCTGTAGTCGCTGCTGCAAGGCGAGTAAGTCCTCACCTTGGGCATGGACTGCACTGGTTAAATAGGCATTGGCTTGCTCATCAAATTGTTGATAAACCGCTTGATGGTGCGTTTTCATCTCTGTTTCCTTACATTTCGTTGGTCATTTCCCCATCACAACAGAAAATGATTGAAAAAGCACCTATTTGTTCACCAGAAATTTATAGCAATTATTGATTAATGGAAGTCCCCTTGACGACGTTCCACCAGCGTCAAAATGCTATAAAGCGCTACAGCAGTATCATCTTGGTTGAAGACTTGCACATCCCATTCAACGACACCATTCGGTTTATCTTCTGTGATTTTTTGCGGTTTTTTAATCTTTTTCTTGCACGTTAGGCGAACTTGGATGGTATCGCCGATTTTGACAGGCTCAATAAAACGCAAGTTTTCCATCCCGTAATTCGCAATAACGGGCCCAACACCCGCATCAACGAACAAGCCTGCTGCCGCTGAAACGACAAAATACCCGTGTGCAATACGCTCACCAAACAGGGATTGTGCCGCACCGATTTTGTCCACGTGAACATAGAAATTATCTCCACTTAAGCAAGCGAAGTTTGCAATATCTGCTTCTGTGACGGTGCGCCTTGCGGTAAGCAAAGTATCGCCAATCACTAAGTCTTCAAAATGTTTTCTAAAAGGATGGACTACATCAGCTACGGTATCTGCACCACGGAGCCACTGCTGGTTGATAGCGGTTAACATCGATGGGCTAGCTTGAATCGCTGTGCGCTGCATATAATGCTTCACAGCTCTCAACCCACCAAGTTCCTCCCCACCACCTGCACGCCCAGGTCCTCCATGTACTAAAAGTGGCAATGGCGAACCATGCCCCGTAGACTCGACTGCTGATGCCTCATTTAGCACCAACATACGCCCATGCGCTCGCGCACTCGCACGGATCACCGATTGAGCCACTTGCGCATCCGCGGTCACTAATGTACCTGCAAGACTGCCGCCCCCTAAAATGGCAAGCTGTACCGCTTGCTCAAGATTTTCGTAACTCATTAGTGTGGAAACTGGGCCAAAAGCCTCGGTTTCATGAACGGCTGAAGATTTAAACGGCTCTGCACAATACAAGAGTGTGGGAGGGTAAAATGCCCCGTTTTGACTATCCGCACCGATCACTTCTAGTTGTTCAAACTGCCCACCACAGAGCACTTCACAGCCATTGCTACACAGATAATCCACCTTATCTTGCACATCTTGCCGCTGTTCTAAATTAATCAACGCTCCCATGCGAACCCCATCAACAGCAGGGTCTCCCACGGTGATACCTGATAAGCGTTTGAGTAGTGCTTGTTTAACATTTTCTAGTTGATTTTTCGGCACGATAATACGGCGGATTGCCGTACATTTCTGCCCTGCTTTCGCGGTCATCTCGCGGGCAACTTCTTTGATAAACAACGTAAATTCTGGCTGTTCAGGTTGAACATCATGACCTAAGATCGCACAGTTCAGCGAGTCGGCTTCCATGGTGAAAGGTACCGATTTGTCAATAATACGAGCGTGTGACTTAAGCATATGCCCTATTGGGGCTGATCCCGTGAACGTGACTACGTCCTCAAAATCAAGATAATCAAACATATCCCCGACACCACCACAAACCAACTGAATAGCCCCTTCAGGGACAAGACCGCTGTCGGTCATCAATTTCACCATTGCTTGGGTAACTTGGGCTGATGCCGTAGCGGGTTTAATGATGGCAGGCATACCCGCCAACCATGTGGGGGCTAGCTTTTCTAACATTCCCCAGCAAGGAAAATTAAACGCATTAATATGCAAAGCCACACCACGGCGGGATGTCAAAATATGGTGACCAATAAACTGCCCCTGCTTAGACAGTGGAACCATATCGCCTTCTGGCCAAATAGTGTCATCGGGGAGCTCTCTACTTGCTAGCCCTGAATAAGCGAATAACGTTCCAATTCCCCCTTCAATATCCACCCAACTATCTGCTTTTGTTGCCCCAGTTTGTGCAGAAATCGCATAAAGCTCAGCTTTATGTTCCAACAAATACTTGGCGACCGCTTTTAGCATCTGGCCCCGCTGCTGAAATGTCATCGCAGACAACGTTTCGCCCCCCACATTTCGCCCATAGGCCAAACTCTCAGATAACGGGAGCCCTTCTGTTGTCACTGCATATAAAGCTTGGTTGGTAAGTGCATGGTAAATCGTCCGCTCTTTACCCTTACCCTGTACCCACTTCCCCATAATGTAACTTGTTAAATGCTGCATATCCGTCTCCAGAAACAAAGGCAATAAATAAAATTGATAGTTAAATATGTATCATAAAAATAATCATAGTTGCTAATTTAAATTTAACAAATTAAGAACAAATTCGTTGTGAAATCCCTTTCCTACTAAACCCACATAAAATAAAGTATTTTTATTTAATTGATTTTATTTAATTTAATTTAAAACCTTGTGAAGTGAATCGCAAAATCAAGTTAATGAATATTGATCTTTTTGTTAACAGTTTCTAGCATTGATGTTAAATAAACATGATTCGATATTTTGATTTTAAATAAAAATTACGAATCACTTAATGGAAAAATCAATGAGCGATATAAATCAGGCTAGCTTCGAAGCCAAAATCGAAGCAGATATTTCCATCGAACCCAAGGATTGGATGCCCGATGCTTACCGACAGAATCTTATCCGCCAAATAGGTCAACATGCTCACTCTGAAGTCGTGGGGATGCTTCCAGAAGCCAACTGGCTAACACGGGCACCCACACTACGTCGTAAAGCGATATTACTGGCCAAAATTCAAGATGAAGCAGGCCACGGTTTATACCTCTACAGCGCTGCGGAGACCCTTGGCTGCTCTCGCCAAGATATCTATCAAAAGCTGCTTGATGAAAAAATGAAGTACTCCTCCATTTTTAATTACCCCACGCTGAATTGGGCGGATGTCGGGGTCGTTGGCTGGCTAGTAGATGGCGCCGCAATTGTGAACCAAGTGGCGCTGTGCCGCGCTTCATACGGCCCTTATGCACGTGCCATGGTGAAAATTTGTAAGGAAGAAAGCTTCCACCAACGCCAAGGCTATGAGGCGGTTATGGCACTGGCACAAGGGACTGATGAACAAAGGGCCATGCTGCAAGATGCGATAAACCGCTTCTGGTGGCCTGTTCTAACCATGTTTGGTCCTAATGACTCTGATTCCCCGCACAGTGCTCAAAGTATGGCGTGGAAAATCAAACGCTTCAGCAATGACGAGCTACGCCAAAAGTTTGTCGACAACACAGTTCCACAAGTCGAAGCACTCGGTATGACCATCCCTGATCCTGATTTAGCTTGGGATGATGAGTTGGGTCACTACCGCTTTGGAGAAATTGACTGGGCAGAGTTTTACCAAGTGATTAAAGGTAACGGCATTTGTAACCATGAACGCCTGAGTGCAAAGCGCAAAGGCTGGGAAGACGGCGCATGGGTGCGTGAAGGTGCCATGGCACATAGCCACAAGCAAAAAGCGGTGAAATCCGCAGCTTAAATGACTGACCGATGCCCAAAAAAGGAAAATACCATGAGTAACCAAGATTGGCCTTTATATGAAGTTTTTGTTCGCAGTAAACAGGGTTTAGCACACCGCCATGTAGGAAGTTTACATGCGGCAGACGATCAAATGGCGTTAGAGAACGCCCGCGATGCCTATACCCGACGCAGCGAAGGGTGCTCCATTTGGGTCATCAAAGCGGTGCATTTAATTGCATCGCAGCCAGAAGATAAAAGCACATTCTTTGACCCCGCCGACACCAAGGTTTACCGCCACCCGACGTTTTATACCATCCCTGATGGTATTAAGAACATGTAAGGAGCTGTCCATGAACCAACAAGAACAGCTCCATCATTACGCATTACGCCTCGGTGACTCACCCTTAATTCTGGCTCAGCGCTTGTGTGAGTGGTGTGGACATGCACCTGAAATTGAACTCGACCTCGCACTCTCCAATATTGGCCTTGATTTGCTGGGGCAAGCCCGCAATTTTTTAAGCTACGCTGCCCAGTTAAAAGGCGCTGACTGTGATGAAGACAAACTGGCTTTTCTGCGCGACGAACGAGAATTCAGCAATCTGTTACTCGTTGAGCAACCTAATAATGACTTTGGTGACACCTTAGTGCGCCAGTTCTTTATGGATGCTTATCACGTTCCATTGTATGAAGCCCTGATCCACAGCCGCGATGAACAGCTTTCGGCTATTGCAGAGAAATCCCTCAAAGAGGCTATTTACCACCTCCGTTTTAGCCGTAATTGGATGATCCGTTTAGGGGATGGCACAGCGGAAAGCCACCGACGAATTCAACACTCCATCAATGAATTATGGCGCTTTACAGGTGAGCTTTTCCACGCGGATAACATTGAAATTACCCTCAGTGAAGCAGGTTTCGCTGTAGACCCGCGTTCGTTGAAAGACACATGGTTAACTACCATCACTGAAACCTTTGAAGATGCCACACTCAGCGTGCCTGAAAAAGACGCCTACCGTTTAGGGGGCAAGCAAGGCAGCCACACAGAGCATCTTGGCCTGCTCTTAACGCAATTGCAATTTATGCAACGCGCTTACCCAAATAGCCAGTGGTGATGCAATGGAACAGAGACTGCAATTAAGCGAGCTTCAATCACCCCAAGTTCATCAGATCTGGCAACAGCTGCATCAAATTCCCGATCCTGAGCTGCCTGCACTCTCTATTACTGATCTTGGCATGATCCGCAATGTGCTCCCAAACAATCAAGGTTGGAAAGTTCTTTTTACACCTACGTATTCAGGTTGCCCAGCCACCGAGTTTTTAATCAATGAAATTAAAACAGTTTTGGGTGATGCAGGCTTTGAACAGATTGATATCGAAGTGGTGTTAACCCCCGCATGGACAACCGACTGGATGAATCAAGATGCCAAAAAGCGCTTACGCGAGTTTGGTATCGCACCACCACAAGGCACCGCTTGCGAACACCCTGAACACAAAGGGGCGATACGCTGCCCACGCTGTGATAGCGAACAAACAGAAAAAATTAGTGAATTTGGTTCAACAGCATGCAAAGCATTATATAAATGCACCGAATGCTTAGAGCCGTTTGATTACTTTAAATGTATTTAGGGGCATTCATATGACTGTATTTCATCGTTTAAGTATTGCCGCCATTGAGCGTGACACCCCTGACGCCGTTGCGGTGACGTTCAATGTTCCTGACGCCTTGCGCGAACAATATCGCTATCGCCCAGGGCAACACCTCACCTTAAAAGCCGCCATTAATGGTGAAAATTTGCGCCGCTGCTACTCCATTTGCAGCTCACCCGACGAAGAGACACTAAAAATTGGTGTAAAAGCTATTTATGAAGGGCGATTTTCCAATTTTATCAATCAACAACTGAATGTCGGCGATAGCCTTGATGTGATGATCCCGCAGGGGCAGTTTGGTTACCAGCCTGAAACACATACCCATGCGCATTACCTCGCCGTTGCCGCAGGCTCTGGGATCACCCCTTTGCTTTCCATCATTAAAGCCACATTGCAAACCGAGCCTAAAAGCCACTTTGTGTTGATTTATGGCAATAGTAATAGCCGTTCAGTGATGTTTAAAGAAAATATTGCGGACTTAAAAAACCGTTTTGCTGCGCGTTTTCAAGTACTTTATCTCTTTAGCCAAGAACCTCAAGATAGCGAACTTCTTAGCGGTCGTATTAGCCAACAGCAGCTTTCTGCATTAGGCAATACATTGTTAAATTTCAAACAATTTGACCGTGCGTTTATCTGTGGTCCTGAAAGCATGATGGATGAAGTGCATGACACCCTTGTCAATTACGGTATGCCAAAAGAATTCGTTCACACTGAGCGCTTCAACACATCAGGGGCAAAATTTAAACCGACTTCAGCGAAGTCTAATGAAACACGCCAAGTGAGCATTCACCTTGATGGCCGCACTTTGGATATCAGCATGGACAGCCAAGATGACAGCATTTTAGATGCCGCATTGCGCCAAGGTGCCGACCTGCCATACGCATGTAAAGGGGGCGTGTGCGCAACTTGTAAATGCAAATTGCGCTCAGGGGAAGTGGAAATGGGCGTCAACTACAGCCTCGAACCAGACCAAATCGCCGATGGGTACATCTTAAGTTGCCAAGCATGGCCGAAGGGCGATGGCGTTGTTTTAGACTTTGACGTATAGGAAGCGTAATGGAAAATCCGTGGATTTTATCTCAACAAAACCAGCGCGTTCTCACCCTAACGTTGAACCGCCCCGAAGTGCGCAACGCACTCAGCACACCGTGCCTTGAACTCCTGGTACAACACCTTGAAGCGGCTGATAACAATGCGCAAATTGGTGCGATAGTAATCACTGGCAACCCGCGATTCTTTGCAGCAGGCGCGGATCTTAAAGAGCTACAACAGCAAACTATCGCCAGTGCGATGATAGATAAACGCCCTCAAGTGTGGCGTCGTTTATCCATGATATCAAAACCCATTATCGCTGCCGCCAATGGGTATGCACTTGGAGCGGGCTTCGAACTGCTCCTCGCCAGTGACATGGTGATTGCTGGAGAATCCACCCGTTTTGGGTTGCCCGAAATTACCCTCGGTTTAATGCCCGGGGCGGGCGGTACGCAACGTTTGATCCGTGCAGTAGGCAAGTCTTTAGCTATGCAAATGGTACTAACAGGGGAATCGATTAATGCTAAACGCGCACTCCAAGCGGGGTTAGTCAGTGAAATTTGTGTCGATGATTTGGTTCTCGAACGCGCTCAGCAGCTTGCGCAACGTATTGCAACCCACGCACCTTTAGCTGTGCGCGCAGCAAAGGCCGCCTTAGTTCACGCCCAAGATAGCCACCTTACTGAGGGGTTACAGCTAGAACGTCAATATTTTGTGGCCTTAGCTGGTACGCAAGATCGCCAAGAAGGGATCGATGCTTTCTTCGAAAAACGCCCACCTCAGTTTACAGGACAATAACCATGACAAACGAAGCGATGATCCTCACCGCACTGGAAAATGGCGTGCTCACCATCACCTTAAACCGCCCTGATAGGCTCAATAGCTTTAACGATGAAATGCACCACCAGCTAAGTGATGCCATCAAAATTGCAGAACGTGACGACTCCGTACGTTGCTTAGTGATCACTGGCGCAGGCCGTGGCTTTTGTGCAGGGCAAGATCTCAACGATCGTAATGTCAGTGTGGGTAGCGAAGCACCTGATCTAGGCTTTTCTGTGGAAACCTACTATAACCCGTTGATCCGCCGTCTTACCGCTTTACCAAAACCGATTATTTGTGCCGTCAATGGTGTCGCCGCAGGGGCAGGCGCGGCTATCGCATTGGCTGGGGATATCGTGATCGCTGCCAAAAGCGCCTGTTTTATTCAATCATTTTGCCGCCTTGGCCTAGTTCCTGACTCAGGAGGAAGCTGGTTTTTACCCCAACTCGCTGGGCACGCCAGAGCAATGGGTATGGCATTATTAGGGGACAAAATCAGTGCAGAGCAAGCATTGCAATGGGGAATGATTTGGCAAGTCACTGAAAATGAGGCACTCACAGACACCGTTTTGCAACTAGCTCAACACCTTGCGACACAACCCACCTACGGTCTTGGTCTGATCAAAAAAGCCATTTACTGCGCAGCAACCAACACCTTAGATGAACAGCTAGACCTTGAACGCGATTTGCAGCGTTTAGGGGGACGAAGTGAAGATTACCGCGAAGGGGTAAGTGCCTTTTTAAACAAGCGCGAACCGCTGTTTAAGGGGCGATAACCATGACACTCTCTATGAATTCCACCATCAAGACAGTCGCTGTTATCGGTGCTGGTACCATGGGTATTGGTATTGCACAAGTGGCTGCCACGGCAGGGCTCACCGTTTTACTGTTTGACGTTAACCAAGACACGTTAAGCCATTCCCTAAACACCATGGCACAACGCTTGCGTAAACGTGTTGAACAAGGAAAGGCTGACTCAAAAACCACAGAAGCGCTCATTGCCAACATTCATATCGCTAACAGCTTATCTGAATTATCAAGCGCCCAACTCATCATTGAAGCTGTTGCGGAAAAACTAGCAATAAAACAAGCTATTTTCGGCGAACTTGAAGATATTTGTCACGAATCAACAATATTTGCCAGTAACACCTCTTCGTTGTCGATTACAGCGATTGGTTGCCAATTGAAACACCCTGAACGGCTTGCTGGGTTGCACTTTTTTAACCCTGCCCCAGTGATGAAATTGGTTGAGGTCATCCGTGGCCTAGAAACATCCCTTGAAGTGATTGAACAATTAAAAGCATTAACTCTCTCATGGGGGAAAGTACCCGTAATTTGCCGCTCAACACCTGGTTTTATTGTTAACCGTGTTGCGAGACCTTTTTATGCGGAGACTTTACGCGCCCTTGAAGAGCAAATTGGCTCCCCAACCACGCTAGACAGCGCACTGCGCGATGCCGGTGGCTTTGCAATGGGGCCATTACAACTTACTGATTTAATTGGCCATGATGTTAACTATGCAGTGACGGAATCTGTATTTCAGGCATTTGGTTATGACCCACGCTTTCAGACCTCATTAATGCAATTGGAATTAGTGCAAGCGGGGCATTTTGGCCGTAAATCAAAACAAGGTTTCTATCATTATGATGATAATAAACCACACCCCACCGCGTCATTTGCAGCAAAAGTGCACCTTAGCCATCCCAAAAATGTAAAAGTCAGTGGCGATTGGCAGATATTTCCTGAGTTTGCGCAGCTTTTATCTGAAAATGGGATCTCACTCGAAGGATTAGCACAACAGTCAAATCAATCTCCCACCCTTATTGTTAATGACGTTATTATTATGTTAACAAATGGTGAATTGGCCTCATTTCATGCGCAACGATCAAACCAAGCGGTGGTTCTCTTTGATTTATCGGCAAATTACCTTGCCGCAACAGCCATCACATTAACCTGCGCAACACAAAACAGTACGCAACAAAACCAGCAGGCGATAGCCTTTTTCCAGTCCCTTGGAAAAAACGTAATTGTACTACCAGATTACCCTGCGCTCTTAACGATGAGAACGGTGGCGATGTTATGCAATGAAGCACTCGATGTGGTGAATAAAGGGGTTGCAACTGTGCCAGATACCGACAATGCCATGCGATTTGGCGTGAACTACCCCAAAGGCCCATTGGCTTGGGGAGCTCAACTGGGTTGGTCACGCGTACTATCGGTACTCGAGCAACTCGCACAGTTTTATGGCGATAGCCGTTATCGGCCCAATCCATTACTTAAACAGTTAGCTGCGGGTTATCAGTCTTTATCTTTTAAGGAGTCCCTATGATCTCAGTACCGAATATCACCACCGCTCAACAATCCGCTCACATTATGTATCGCGACGATGCATGCGCAAAAGCAATGGGTATGTCGATTGAAAAAGTCGAAGATGGCTTTGCGCAATTAAAAATGCCCATCACAGCAAAGATGCTTAATGGTCATAAAACCTGCCATGGGGGGCAACTGTTTAGTCTCGCCGACACCGCATTTGCTTACGCCTGCAATAGTCAAGGGTATGCTGCTGTTGCGTCGATGTGCTCAATTGATTTTGTCCGCCCAGGCTTTGAAGGGGATTTACTGACAGCGACCGCAACAATGAAGCACCAAGGTAAGCGCAACGGGCTATACGAAGTCGAGATAGTTAACCAAAACGGAAAAATACTCGCCTTATTCCAAGGTCGTTCTCATCGCCTAGGGCATCGTTTAGAGGAAAATCACCATGACTGATGCTTATATTTGTGATGGTGTTCGTACACCAATAGGCCGTTATGGCGGTGCGCTTTCTTCCCTGCGCCCTGATGACCTCGCGACTTTGCCACTAAAAGCCTTGATAGCGAGGCACCCACAGTTAGATTGGGCGCTGACCGATGATATTATTTTAGGTTGCGCAAACCAAGCGGGTGAAGACAACCGCAATGTCGCCCGCATGGCGGGTTTATTGTCTGGTTTACCCGTTTCCGTTTCAGGCACGACCATCAACCGCTTATGTGGCTCAGGGTTGGATGCTATCGCACTTGCCGCTCGCAGTATTAAAGCGGATGAATCCGGGTTAATGATTGCAGGCGGCGTTGAATCAATGAGCCGCGCGCCTTTTGTGATGGGAAAACAGGAATCCGCTTTTTCACGCCAAGCCCAAGTGTTTGATACCACAATAGGTTGGCGGTTTATCAACCCATTAATGGAACAACAATGTGGTACTGACTCAATGCCAGAAACGGCGGAAAATGTGGCAGAAACCTATCAAATCAGCCGTGAAGACCAAGATGCATTTGCGCTACGCAGCCAGCAACGTACTGAAACTGCAAAAATTAATGGTATTTTTGCGCAAGAAATTGTCCCTGTCACCATTAAACAGCGTAAAAACGAAATCGTGGTTACCGAAGATGAACACCCGCGTGCAGAAACCACCTTTGAGCAACTACAAAAGCTGAAAACGCCGTTTCGTGAAAATGGCACGGTCACTGCGGGTAATGCTTCTGGTGTGAATGATGGCGCAGCTGCGTTAATTATTGCATCCGAGCAAATCGCGAAACAGCAAGGCTTAACCCCTCGGGCTCGCATTGTTGCTACCGCCACTTGTGGCGTTGAACCACGACTGATGGGGATTGGCCCGTTACCAGCCTCACAAAAAGTCTTAAAAATGGCGGGGTTAACTATCGACCAAATGGATGTCATTGAACTCAATGAAGCGTTTGCCGCACAAGCCCTCGCCGTATTGAGGGGGCTAGGCTTACCCGACGATGCGTCACACGTAAACCCGAACGGCGGAGCGATTTCCTTAGGTCACCCTTTAGGCATGAGCGGAGCAAGACTTGCTATCGCCGCAATTAATGAACTGCATCGCAAACGAGGCCGTTATGCCTTATGCACCATGTGTATTGGCGTAGGGCAAGGCATCGCCATGATTATCGAACGAGTCTGAACAACGTATTCATATCAATAATAACCGCCTGAAACCCTACACCTGCTCAGGCGAAAACCAGCAACGTTATCAACGAAAACTGGTTACCATAATAATTATGAGGACTGGCAATTATGAGCATGATACAAGATAGCATCGACCCAATTGAATTTGCCTCACGAGATGAAATCGAGTCATTACAATATTCTCGAATGAAGTGGACACTCACTCACGCCTATGAAAACGTGCCAATGTACCGTAAAAAATTTGATGATGCAGGCGTGCACCCTGATGACTTTAAACAATTAAGCGATATCGAAAAATTCCCCTATACCACTAAGCAAGATTTACGGGAAAACTACCCCTTCAGTACGTTTGCCGTGCCAATGGACCAGATCATCCGTATCCATGCCTCTTCGGGTACCACTGGGCGCCCAACGGTTGTTGGTTACACGCAACGTGATATTGATAATTGGGCGGATTTAATTGCACGTAGCTTGCGTTCTGCGGGAACCGTTCGCGGTGATAAGGTCCATGTGGCTTATGGCTATGGCTTGTTTACCGGCGGTTTAGGCGCACATTACGGCGCAGAGCGCCTTGGTGCCGCCGTTATTCCAATGTCAGGTGGGCAAACTGAAAAACAAGCCCAATTAATTGCTGATTTTAAACCCGATGTGATTATGGTGACACCATCATATTGCCTAAGCATTATTGACGAACTCGAAAAAATCATGGGTGGCGATGCTAGTAAGTGCTCACTTAGATTAGGCGTATTTGGCGCTGAGCCTTGGACAGAATCCCTGCGCACTGAAATCGAAACACGCCTAGGCATCAAAGCATTAGATATCTATGGTTTATCAGAAGTCATGGGCCCAGGTGTCGCCATGGAGTGTGCTGATGCTGGTGCTAGCGGCCCAACCATCTGGGAAGACCATTTTTACCCTGAGATTATTTCCCCCGAAACGCTCAAAACATTAGGGGATGGCGAGCATGGTGAGTTAGTGTTCACTACCCTGACAAAAGAGGCTATGCCAGTAATTCGCTATCGCACACGGGATTTAACCCACTTAATGAATGGCGTAAATCGCAACATGCGCCGAATTGGTAAAATCACAGGTCGTTCTGATGACATGATGATTATTCGCGGAGTAAATGTGTTCCCTTCTCAGATTGAAGAACAGATTATGCAATTCAAAGAGTTATCTCCACACTACCAATTAGAAATTGGTCGCCAAGGCAATATGGATAACTTATCGGTTCGCGTTGAGCTCAAACATCCAGAACAACTCACTTATGATGAACGTTGTAATATCTGTCATCATCTAAAACATCGTATCAAATCCATGGTAGGAATTAGCACGCGGGTCAGCATCGTGAATTGCGGTGACATTCCACGTTCACAAGGTAAGGCAGAGCGTGTTATCGATACAAGAATTGCCATTTAAACCAGTAAGTTAAGGCATATTTAATACGTATTGCTCTAATATGCCTTACTTGCCTGCTCATTTTTAGCAAAAAACCAAACGAGACAATATTCCATTTTATGTCTACTATTCAGAAAGTATTTTGATACAGAAAATTTATGGATGAAGCATAAATGAATACCAAACTCGACCAGTTTATCCAACATGCCATTGCTAGCCAGCCCATTAGTGGCACATCGCTCATTAGTTCCTTATATGGTGATGCACTACATCACCGAGGAGGAGAAGTTTGGCTAGGTAGCCTAACCAAATTACTAGAACCCATGGGGTTTACTGACCGCTTTGTACGCACCTCTGTTTTTCGTTTACAAAAAGAAGGTTGGTTAGATGTTGAAAAAATTGGCCGACGCAGCTACTACCGAATTTCTGCTCGTGGCCAGAGCCGATTTCGGCGCGCAGAACAAAAAATCTATCTCGCAGAGCAACCCGATTGGGATGGAAAGTGGGATTTATTACTCCTAGAAGCCGCTGATAAAGAAGAAAAAATTCGATTAAAGAAAGAGCTTGGTTGGTTAGGGTTTGGGCAGTTTAATACGTCTTTAATGGCTGCGCCAAGCTGCGCGCAAAGCGATGTACCTGCGTTATTAAATGAGCTCAACGCCACCGAGCAAGCCATTTATTTTCATGCAGATTACCCCTACAGTCGCTCAGAAAAAAACCTGAAAGACTTGGTGTCTCAGGCATGGTCTTTGCAGGAAATTTCAGAGCATTATCACCAATTTATTTCATTATTCAGACCTCTTGCGTTATTGCTCAAGGATAATGCGGGAACACAAATCAGCCCTGAGCATTGTTTTCAGTTACGGCTGCTTTTAATTCACTTTTATCGCCGTGTCACGCTTAAAGACCCACTGCTACCTGACGAACTTTTACCACCCCAATGGGAAGGGCATATTGCGCGCCACTTGTGTACCAATATTTATCAACGTATCGACCAAGCTGCAACGCAATATGTTTCAGAGAATAGCGAAACAACTGTGGGTGAACTTCCTCAACCTTCTAGCGCTTATTATCGGCGTTTTGGTGGGGTACTGCGGGAAATTGCCGCTTAAATTAACCTTTAAGGAGCCTTTATGCCTTTTTATCAAATTGATGGAGTTACACCTGTTGTTAGTCCAGACAGTTTTGTTCACCCTACGGCAGTTGTTATTGGTGATGTTGTCATTGGTAAAAATGTCTATATCGGCCCCAATGCCAGTCTACGTGGCGATTATGGGCGTTTAATCATTAAAGATGGGGCAAATGTACAAGATAATTGCGTAATGCATGGGTTCCCGCAATTTGACACCATTATTGAAGAGGATGGCCATATCGGTCATGGGGCTATCTTACATGGCTGCCATATCAAACGTAATGCTTTAGTCGGGATGAATAGCGTGATTATGGATGGTGCGGTGATTGGTGAAAACTCGATTGTTGGCGCTTGTGCTTTTGTCAAAGCAGAGGCCATATTTGCACAAAATAGCCTAATAGTCGGTATGCCAGCCAAAGTTGTACGAACATTATCAGAAAAAGAAATTGCGTGGAAAAGCAGTGGAACCCGAGACTACCAACACCTCGTTACTCGCTGTTTAAAGACATTTAAAGAAATTGAGCCGTTAACCGAAGTTGAAGCCAACCGCCCTGTTTTCCAGTTTGAGAATATTATCCCAAAATCTCAGTTATAACCTACTAGGGCCCCCATAAAGGGGGGCCCTAGTCCTCACAATTACTTCGCATTATTACCAAATGGTGGCTTAGCAAACCAAACGGTAATGATTAGAACAATAAACACCCAGCCACATAGCCAGAAAATTTCATTCGCTGCGATAATTAACCCTTGGCTAGTAATTTGCTGCGCAATAAACCCCGAAGTCTGCTCCGTACTTAGCCCATGAGCAGCCATGCCTTGGTACATATCCAACGACTCAGGGTTATAATCCGTAATAAACTCAGTAAGTTGGCTGTGATGCACAGATTCGCGGTCACTCCACATCGTGGTTGTAATTGACGTGCCAATTGACCCAGCTAATGTGCGGAAAAAGTTTGCCAAACTGGAAGCCGACGCCAATTTTTCTGGGGGAAGCCCCGAAAGTGTCAATGTCGTCAATGGCATAAAGAAACACGCCACGGCCATGCCCTGCACTAATTGAGGCCAAACTACCGCGGAGAACCCCATGCTCGGCTCAAAGGTATACGCCCGCCAGAAGAAGCAGATCGCATAAAAGACAAAACTAAAAGTTACTATCCAGCGGATATCCAAAAAGTCAGATAATTTCGCCACTGGGGCTGAAAATAAAACAGGCAACAAGCCAATTGGCGCAAGTGCAAGCCCCGCCCACGTCGCGGTATAGCCATACACCTCTTGCAGCAATTGAGGCAGCAATACAATTGCCCCAAAGTACGCCATATAGGCCAAACTGACCGAAATGGTACCTATGGTGAAATTACGCGATTTAAATAAAGACAGCTCAACGATCGGGTTTTTATCGGTCAGTTCCCAAATCACAAGGAATACCAACGCGATAGCCGAAACGACCGCTAAGATCACAATCTCATTTGACGCTAACCAACCCAGCTCTTTCCCTTTATCCAATAGCACTTGTAAACAGCCAACACCGACGGATAATAACGCCAAGCCAATCACATTGAACGGCACTTTAACCACCGTCGATTCCATTCCTTTGAAAATAACAGAACCCACAATAATCACGAAAACACCAAGAGGCACGTTCATAAAGAATATCCAGCCCCAATGGAAGTTATCACTAATATAACCGCCAAAAATTGGACCAAATACGGGCGCTAAAATGATGGTCATCGACCAAAAGGCCAATGCCATATTCTGCATTTTCGGTGGGTAACACCGCATAATCAAACTTTGGGATAACGGGATAACAGGCCCTGCGACAGCACCTTGTAATACACGATATAAAATCAACATTCCAAGGCTGTCAGAGAATCCACAAAACAATGAAAATAAAGTAAAAAGTGCCGTTGCCCACAGGAAAACGCGAATCTCGCCAAAGCGCTTAGCAAGATACCCCGAAATGGCAATTGAAATAGCGTTCGACACCCCAAATGAGGTGATCACCCACGTACCTTGCGAGACGGAAACACCAAGGTTACCCGCAATTGTCGGGATAGCGACGTTTGCAATGGTGGAGTCGAGTACTTGCATAAAGGTCGCCAAGGACAATGCGATGGTTGCCCAAACTAGCTTCGCACCTTTTAGGGGTTGGATATCTGCCACAGCCATTCCTTACGAGCTAATCCGCATTATCAGTGATAATGCTGTCGATAATGTGGTCGACATCCGCCAATTTCAGCACTAACACATCGCTTTCAAATGCAGGTGTTGTACGCTGAACTTCAGCTAACACAGGACCATTTTGGTCTTTAATATCAATGGTTACATTCATCGATAAGCCAATGCGCAATGGGTGTTTTGCCACTTGCTCAGGGTCAAGCTCAACTCGCACAGGCAAGCGTTGAACGACCTTAATCCAGTTCCCCGTGGCATTTTGCGCAGGGAGTAATGAAAATGCGCTTCCCGTTCCCATATCTAAGCCAACTACCGTACCGTTATACACAATGTCATCACCATAAAAATCACTGTTGATGGTGACTGGCTGACCAATGCGCACTTTTTCAAGCTGAGTTTCTTTGAAGTTGGCATCCACCCAAACAGGTTGAACTGGCACTATCGCCATTAAAGAGCTTTGAGGGCTCACTTGGGAACCGACTTGCACATTACGCCTTGAAACATAACCTGTCATTGGGCTTTTAATTTCAGTGCGTTGCAAATTAATCCATGCACTGCGCACACTATCAGCGGCTTGTTGGATGGCAGGTTGTTTTCTTAATGCCGTGTTGCGTAATAAAGCGCGGTTCGCATTATATTGCTGAATGGAGATATCCAACGCAGCTTGTGCTAATTGCACCGCTTCTTGAGAATGTTGCAGGTCTTCTTTTGAAATGGTTCCGCTGCGCCCAAGTGCCGCACGGCGTTGGTAATCTTTTTGTGCTTGCGCAAGTGAGACGCGGTTTTTCTGTATTTGCGCCTGATACTCATCACCGTTGATGTATAGCTCTTTGGTTTTGCGCACCGTGGTAGCTAAATCATGTTTAGCTTGCTCAAACGCCAGCTGAGCGTTAGTTTTATCCAACACCACCAGCACATCACCCGCTTTCACCAAGTCAGTGTTTTCAAAATTAACTTGGGTCACGTTACCCGTTGTCTGCGCAATAATCGGAATTTGCAAACCCGAGACATAAGCATCGTCGGTATATTCTTGAAAACGTAAGACCAAAAACCAATAAACACCATAAGCCACAAATAATAAGATAATAATTATTGTGGCGATAGACATCCATATTGTTCGACGTTTTTCATTTTTCGTTTTTTGATTGTTTATTTCTGAATGGGCTGATTGACTCATAATAACTCTCAAGGCCTAAAATCAATATTAATCCTCCCCCTATATTCAGGAAGTAAATGTAATAAAGCAAGAGCTAATATTTTACAAATAAAACAATCACCCAGAAAAACAAATAACCAATTGATAATTTTAAAATAAATAAAAAATTTAACCATCAGGAAAAGTATATTCATTTTATGATTAATTTAAATAAAACTATTCACAATTAGATAGCTTTAATTCAATTTTAATAAAATTAATATCAATTAAACATATTGAGTACGTTAATTCGATAATAACTATTCTTTTTTTGATGTATTTTAAATTATAACTAAAATATTTAGCGCTCTATCATTCGATTAAATAATAACCTCATCATGTCTTGACGTTGATGAATAATGGCATGGGATATAATTGTATTTTCGGCTATTTCATACGTATAGAGGATGGTATAGTTTTCTGGTGATAAATATCCTCTATACCTTGTGACACCAATATCTTGAAGATATTCTGGTATTGAGCAACACTCTGGAAATGGGTGTAAATGTTTTTCATATTTTTCAAGGAGTAAATTAGCCTGTTTTCTCCCGATACCTAATTCCTTTAACGAGCTAATAAACGTTTCTGTATACTTAAAATTGACTATCATCCAATCGTTCCAATCATGGGTCGTTTAGAGCGTATCCAATAATTGGCTACGTGAATATAATTTATCTTCTTTACTGTCTTTTTCTGAAATAGAAAGTAATTTAAGTAATGCGATTGCATCATCCCTTTTTTTTCTATCTTCATAAGATTCAATGACATATGCAGGAATGCCATTTTGAGTTACTAAAATAGGCTCTGATAATTCAAGCCCTGCAGCATGCTTTTTAATATAGCTAATAGTCTCTATTTTCATGATCGACTCCTAATAAATTCGACACTCACAAACTAAATATAGCCTAAATATAGACTGATGACAATTTTCCAGCAGTCGCAATGTTTAAAGCAAAAACCGGCACATTGGCCGGTTTGTATTTACCACTGTTTAATATTGCGGTCTTCTTGCGTCACTGAGGTGAGTTTTGCCAGTTGCGGTAATAATTTATGCTTTAAATCATCCATCAAACTGTAAATTACTGGTACAAATAGCAAACTCAAAATTGTCGAGCTCAGTAAGCCACCAATGACCGCAATCGCCATTGGCGCTCTAAATCCAGCATCCGCACCGCTGGTTAAGACAAGGGGGATCATCCCAGCAATCATGGCAAATGTCGTCATGATAATTGGGCGAATACGCTCCTGACCCGCCTCAATAATTGCCGCTTCCCTTGGCATTCCTGAACGTTGCTTTTCAAGAATAAACTCCACTAGCAAAATCGAGTTTTTGGTCACAATCCCCATCAGCATTAAAATACCGATAATCACGGGTAGATCGATCATGGCGCCATATAGAACAAGGGCGATAATGGCGCCACCAATGGAAAACGGCAATGCGACCAGTATGGTAATTGGCTGCATAAAGTCCTTAAACAGCACGATTAAAATGGCAAAAACCAACAAAATACTGAATACCATTGTGCCACCAAAGCGCTCGAACATATCAATCATATATTCCATATCGCCATATTCCACTTGTGAAACACTGTGGGGTAATTGCTGATATTCAGGCAGTTGTGCCACTATTTCCAGCGCCTCACCAAGCGTCAGTCCTTCCAAGTTCGCTTCTATCGACATCTGTCTTTGTCGGTTAATTCGCTCAATCTGTGAAGGCCCATCACTGGAATCGATTTTAGCGACCGATTTCAGCGGTACAGCTTGTTCCCCTGTACTATTCACATATAGATTATTCAGCACATCAATATTGTTTTGTTGATGCTCCGGTAAAATCACCTGCACAGCCAGTTGTCTGTCGGGTAAATTAAACTTGGCACTACGTGAGTTGGCCTCCCCCATAGTCGCAATACGTAACGTATTGGCGATTTCCTCAACATTGACTCCCGTTCGGCCAATATCTACTAGATTCGGTTTAACAATCAGCTCTTTACGCAATAACGGTTTCATGACCTGAACGTTTTTTAGCCCTTCCACTTTGGCCATCGCATCACGCAGCTTTTGCATTGATGCTTCCAGCTCTTGAGGGTTCGTCCCTGTAAACATTAAGGAGAATTCTTTACCGCCATTACTGTTACTAAAGGTATAACGTGCATCTGTTTTTTCACTTAACCACTTTGATATTTCAAGCTCAAATTGCTTTTGTGATAATGCACGTTCACTCGGTTCGACGAGGGTGAGGATCATTTCACCTTTGTGTTGAGCAACCCCCTCAGAGTCGTCCGCAATCCCAGCAACCGTATACGTCGAAAGAATTTCAGGCCTATCTTTTAACTGTTTTGTTATTTCATTCATTTTTTGCTGCGTTTGCTCAACAGGCGTACCCGGTGGCAGCTCAATATTAATTTGGCTGATACTGATATCACCATCAGGCATAAAACCGACGGGTAACAAGCTGGTCACCGCCACAGAGCCGATTAAAAAGCTCCCCGCCAATGCAGACGCTAATTTTCGGTGCTTTAACGTGAGTAATAAAAACCGCGTATAACGCGCTATCCAGTTAGGGATTTTCGCACCATCGTGCGCCCCCTTTTGTGGTAACAACACATAAGCGGCCATTAATGGCGTCACCAAGCGAGCAACTAGCAATGAAGAGAGCACTGCTGCTGATACTGTCACACCAAATGGCACAAAGTACTGCCCAACAAAGCCCCCAATAAAGCTGACGGGCAAGAACACCGCCACAATGGTCAATGTGATTGCGACGATCGCAAAACCGATAGCATCAGACGCTTTTAGTGCCGCTAAATAGGGGCGCTCGCCACGCTCGATATACTTTTGAATATTTTCAATTTCAACAATGGCATCATCTACCAATATCCCAATAACCAATGTCAAAGCTAGCAACGTAATACTGTTCAAGCTGTAATCAAACAGCGCCAATACAAAAAAGGTCGGCAAAATCGATAATGGTAATGCCACTGCCGCCACCAACGTTGCACGCCAGCTTTTCAAAAAGAAAAAGACGATAATGACGGTGAGAAACGCCCCTTCTAATAAGGTCTGAATGGTTAAAAAGAAGCTCGATTCCGTGTATTTAACTGTTGAGGAAATCAGGCGGATATCAATATCTGGATTCGCTTTTTGTAATTTTTCGACCGCTTCAGCAACGCCTTGCCCTACTTTGGTATCACTGGAGCCTTTGGCGCGATAAACCGCAAAACCGACCACATCTTGACCATTAAACTGCGAAATAGATTTCACATTCTTATGGCCATCATAAATATTGGCAATTTCACCCAACCGTACCGATTGCTGGTTATCAACGGGTAACATGATGTTTTTTATCTCATCCGCGGTCGATTTTTCACCTAATACACGGATGGTATGCTGCAACGAATTATATTTTGAGTTACCACCTGCCGAGTTCTGGTGATTGTTTTTCAGTAATTCATTAATACTGGCTATGGAGATTTGCATCGCAGCCAATTTATTTGCATCAGGCTCGATGCGGATCACGCGTTCGGTATCCCCTAAGCGACTGACTTTTTGCACCCCCGGCACTGTGATCAATTGCTTACTGACCGTGTCATCCACAAACCAAGACAAATCCGCGAGAGATTCAGTTTCCGACGAAACGGCATAACGTAGAATAGCCCCACCCTCGACATCGACGCGGTTAATCAATGGCTCATCTATTGTTTGGGGTAGCTCTCCACGGATTTGCCCCATTTTTTCACGTACATCATTGGTCGCAACGTGGGCATCAACACTGAGGTCAAACTCAATGGTGGTGCTCGATGCCCCTTCGCTAATGGAAGAGGTAATATGGCGAATACCCGGTATACCAGACACCGCACGCTCCACCCGCTTGGTGACTGCATTTTCCAGCTCTGTTGGCGATGAACCATCTTGGGTCACAGTAATCGTCACGATCGGGAACGTCACTACGGGGTTGGCAGTTACAGGTAATTGATTAAATGAAAATAACCCCGCAATCGTTAATGCTAAAAACATCACTATTGTGGGGATAGGCCGTGTGATGGCCCAAGAAGATAACTGTAATTTCATTGGCTATCCTTCACAGGCACAACAGTGTCATCATCTGATAAAAAAGCTTGTGCATAAGCCACGACCTCTAAACTTGGCGCTAATGGTGTTAACACTTCCACTCGTCCTTGCTGAATTTTGCCAATTTGTATTTTTTGTTTCGCCACTTTGCCGTCTGTCACGGTAAAAATAAAACGCTCACCATTGGGTTCTGTACGAATGGCACTATAAGGTAGTGATAGCTGTTCGCGCGGTGAATTGCTGTACACCATGGTGCCTGTTTCACCTAGACGCACGTGTTTGGTTGGCTCAGTCAGCGCCACACGGATTTTCCCAAGTTGGGTTAATGCATCTATTTTTGGCGACAAATAACGTAATTTCCCCGATGTTGATTGATTTTCATCAAGGTTAATCACGACGGGATTACTGCCCACAATGCGAGAAAGCTCGGAAGGGTGTGCCTGCGCTTCAAATTCCAATTCATTATTTTCAATCAGCTTAAATAACAAGCTGTTATCTGACAGCGTGCCATTCATCGCATGACGCTCACTGATCACCCCCGAAACAGGCGCAATAATTTTCGATTTGTCTTCTTGGCTTTGTTCACGCATTAATTGGGCTTTGAGTTGGCGCAGTTCCGCACGGCTTGCCGTTAACAATGCACTCTGTGCGGCCGCTTCTGATTTGGCTTTACCAAATTCATTCGCCGAAATCACCCCTGTTTTTGCCAGCGGTGATAAACGTTGCAGTTCTTGTTGCGATTGGGCGCTGAGCGCTTCTTGTTGCTTAATGTATGCGGCAGCTTTATCAATTTCTGCTTTTAATTGATTAACCCCTGCACTTTGGATGGGTGATTCCAACATGGCGAGCAATTGCCCTTTTTCAACCCATTCCCCTTCTTCCACAAACACTGCGGTAACCATTTGCTGTTGCAGTGGAGAACCAATTGAAATTTCGTTTTTTGCCACAAATTTGCCCGGGATGCTGACGACATCAACTGTCATCACATTTTTTGGGTTTGTGACGCTTAGGCGAATTTCCTCTGCCTGTGTGTTCAAGCAAATGAAAAATAATGAAATGGCTAAAAAGATGTGTTTCATAAGTCATAAAATTCCCGAGTAGACGCTCGCGCTACTGTAATTTCGCTTAACCACAAACTCCATAAACCAAAGTTAAACCTTAATTTTTCGTTAAGCTTGGTAAAAACCAGTAAGTCCATTTTTGCTATACGGGAAAATTATTAACTGAGATCAAATATTGACCAGAAATTAGCTCGCCAATTATTTATTTCCGATATGTTTTAGTGATAGTATTCGCAAACAATATAATTATCATTCTCATTTCTATTTGCTAGGGATTACTATGACTACGCAACATCACTACACACTTGTCGCCGCAGGTATTTGCGCGGCTTTGGCTTCATTTAGTACGACAGCAGCAGAAGATTCAGACAAACTTATCGTCACCGCATCGGGTTATTCACAACAATTACGCGATGCCCCTGCCAGTATCACGGTGATCACCGCTGAACAGTTACAAAACAAACCTGTGCGCGACCTTGCTGATGCAGTTAAAGACGTAGAAGGTGTCAGCATTGTAGGTTCAGCCAATAAACAAGATATTAATATCCGTGGCTTACCGGGTGAATACACCTTAATACTGGTTGATGGTCGTCGCCAAAATAGCCGTGAATCACGCCCAAATGGCAGCGGTGGTTTTGAAGCGGGCTTTATGCCGCCCGTCGAAGCCATTGAACGCATTGAAGTGATCCGTGGACCAATGTCTTCCCTGTATGGTTCCGATGCGATGGGTGGTGTTATCAATATCATCACTAAAAAAACCACCAATGAGTGGCACGGCAGCGTAACCACAGGCGCGATTATCCAAGAAAACAGTGATAGCGGTAATTCCACCGACGGTAACTTCTATCTGTCAGGCCCATTAGTTAAAGATAAATTAGGCTTGCAACTATACGGCGGTGGTGACTATCGTCAGGAAGACAAAATTACAGATGGCCACTACAAAAAAGACAACAAAAGTCTCACAGCTAAGTTAAGTTTTACACCAACTGAAAATCAAACCTTCCTTTTAGAAGCAGGTAGAACACTGCAAGAAAGAGAAGAAACCCCAGGCAAATCTCTTGCTGAATATGAAATGCGCGGGCAATCAAAACAATATAATAAAAAAACCGAACTCTACAATAACCGAAACCACGCCGCGCTAACTTACAAAGGTGAATGGGATTCGTTTAATACAGAATTAAGTGTCTATCAAGAAAGTACGAAGAAAAAAACCAAAACAGAAATTAAAGATGCCATCACTAAGCTGACTGAATACCGCTATGAAGACCGTGTACCTGAAATTACCAACACTGTCGTCGATGGTAAAGTTGTCGCGTTCTTACCAGACAACATCTTAACAGTCGGTGGTCAATACCAATACTCAAAACTCAAAGATAGTTCATTGGTTTCCAAAGGAAAATTTGAAAATAGCAGCATGAGTGTCGACCAATCTGCTTTATTCGTTGAAAACGAATTTACTGCCACTGATGACCTCATTCTAACCGGTGGGCTGCGTTTAGATCACCATGAAACCTATGGTAATCACTGGAACCCTCGTGGTTATGCGGTTTATTATCTAACTGACGAAATCACCATTAAAGGTGGCGTATCATCTGCATTCCGTGCGCCCACACTACGTGAGGTCAGTAGAGGTTATGGCACTTCTACAGAAGGCGGAAATGGGATTATTTATGGTAATCCAGACCTAAAACCTGAAAAAAGTGTCAGTGAAGAAATCAGCATTGCTTATAACCATGAATCTGGCTTTGATGCGAGCCTGACCCTATTTAATACTGACTTTAAAAACAAGTTAACCAGCTATAACACGGGCAATCCAGACCCGCTTTCAAATCTGAATCTCTATACTTATGACAATGTCGGCAAGGCAAATGTTAAAGGGGTTGAAGTCGCAACAGGTATTCCAATTGCTAAAGACTGGAAGCTAAGCGCCAACTACACCTACACTGATTCAGAGCGTAAAAGTGATGATGAAAAACTCGGCAATGGCATATCACTCAAAGGCTATCCATTGGATAAAACACCAAAACATATGGCTAACGCGAAATTAGATTGGCAGTTTAACGAAGATCTCAATTTGTATACGCGTGCACAATATACGGGTGAACAAGTGTGGGCAGCACAGCGCAACGGTTCAAAAGTTCCTCGTTACCGTAGCGGCTATACCACCATGGATGTAGGCGCAACTTATCAATTATTGAAAAACACCAAGTTGAACTTTGCGGTGCTCAATATTGGTAATGAAAAAGGCCCTAAAATTGATAAAGTAGATGGAAACTGGGATGTGGAAGATGGGCGCCGTTATTGGGCGAACGTTAACGTCAGCTTCTAATTTTTCACCTTGTTAACACGAATATATACGCTAAATCATTCAAGTTGCATGTAGGCGACAAGAGAAGGTATCCCGATGAGCATACAAAAGTATGTGATTCGGGTAGCTGAGCGTAGTCAACAACCATGCAGCTTGAAGGATGACGAGTATATGAATAAACTCCTAATTTCCAGCCTACTACTGTGCATAACAACCAGCGTAATGGCTCGCCCTAGTCAAAGTATTCCGCCTTTAGATGATAACGTCGCACAGTTTTACGATATTAAACAGACGGATATGGCTTATGGCGACCGTGAGCTACGCATCTACAGTGCTGTGCCGTATAACGTCACGGCAAAGCGCCCTGTACTGTATATGCTTGATGGAAATGGGTTATATCCAAAAGTCGTCAACCGCGCAGTGGAAACGCTCAATAAAGACTCGCTTCCGATTATTATCGGCATCGGCTACCCCGTTGATGAAGCCTTTCCAAAGGCTTTACGCACCTATGACTATACCCCGCCTGTATCTGGGGAAGATTTTAGCCATGGTGGCGGTTCGCCTGCGCTGTACCAGTTTATCAGCCAAACATTGCGCCCTTGGGCTGAACAACAATTTCCTATTGATAAGCAAAAACAAACCTTATTTGGTCATTCATTTGGTGGGTTATTCACCTTAATGGCTTACCAACAAAAACCCGATGATTTTCAG
Organism: Providencia sp. UF-224; assembly: GCF_058245955.1. Classification (NCBI taxonomy): domain Bacteria; kingdom Pseudomonadati; phylum Pseudomonadota; class Gammaproteobacteria; order Enterobacterales; family Morganellaceae; genus Providencia; species Providencia sp. UF-224. The sequence goes on from NZ_JBSICC010000008.1 coordinate 53,715, forward strand.
TACTATGTTTCAGCAAGCCCGTCATTGTGGTGGGGGAAAGGGGAAATGGTAGAGCTTGAGAAACTCACGCAAAAACATACTGCAGCGCCTATTTTTGTCACCTTGGGTGGCTTAGAAGAGACCCCTGATTTATCCAAATTAACCGAAGAACAAGTCCAAAATTACCAAAACCGCAAAAGTTGGATAAGCACCCGCCAAGTGTGCACTGAAATTCAAGCCCACCAGCGAACCTGCGAATTCACTTTATTTGAGGGCAAAAGCCACGGAAGCGTGATCCCCGATGCCATCAATAAAGCGTTGGCGGTTGCCACGCACTAGGGGTTGTTTATCTTTGATGGTCAATTTTCATTCGAATTAACGCCATTTTAGGCAAGGCGAGAGGGTCGCCGCCTAGTCAACCACTAATGGGTTTTAGCAAGTCACTGTAAAGGTCAGCTAAAACCCCATTATCCGTGAACGACTTGCGTATCCACTGAGTCACTTGCCCTGTAGCGGAATGTTGTGTGGCTAATAGCATATTGGAATCTTGGCGCGGGTTTTGAATATTTTTGACCACTAACCGACCACTCTTGGCATGCTCTTTCACCATATAGTCTGGCAAAAATCCGATCCCCTCGCCCAATATTTGGCATTGGCACTTGGTATTAAAGTCTGGTACTTGGATAGCTTCTTGCCCGTGCAATAACCAACCAACACGTTTATTTATCGTGTCTGCGGTGTCTTCCACCATGATATTGGGGTAAAGGCGCAACTGGCTTTCGGCAATAGGCTCTGGCATTAATGCGAGTGGGTGTGTTGCCGCAATGGCAAACTGCCAATGGATCGCGCCGATTTCCGTATAATCTATCCCCCCGCCGTCCATTAATGTTCCCGGCGCACCAATCGCAATATCTGCATGGTTATTAATAATCGCGTCCCATACACCGTTATACACCTCGGTCGTCACGGTAATTTGGCAAGTGGCAAATTGCCTCTTTAATATTTGCAGTAATTTAGCCGTATGGTAAGGGGTATATAAAAGTTGGTTAATACAGATACGTACCCGCGCTTCAATACCTTGCTCAATAGAATAAATACTTTTTTGAATGGAATGAAAGTTATTCAGTAAGTCTGTTGCCTTACGATAAAAATAATACCCGGCTTCTGTTAATTCAATATTACGGGTATCACGAATAAACAATGCGACATCTAAATAAGTTTCAATCCGTTTAATGGTATAACTCACGGCCGATGTGGTGATGCCTAATGCCTCAGCGGCTTTACTGAAGCTCGCAAATTTGGCTGCGGTGGTGTAGGTCAATAAATTTTCTTCAGTAAAAATTGAGTTCATACTCGCCTTCCCAACGTGTTTTAATTTTAATCAAATTGGCTTTTTATGTGAATATTATTCAATAGATTGAAATTCAGGCTATTTTTCAACCGATTTATAAATAGCTTAACAGAATAATTGCCAAGAAGAAGTGTTTTAATCTCATTTGCCTTAAGTCGTCATTTAAACCACAAAAGCTGAAGGACTATTAATAATCAAAATACTTAATATTATTGAATTAAATACTCAAACCAAGTATTAACATTCGCCCTGATCACGATCAAATTAATCACAAATTTAACAATTACAAAACCTTCAATTTGATGTGTGTCACAGAACAGAATAATGGCTCATTCAGCTTTCCCTTCAATCAAAAATAATCGATAAAAACGCGTAAAAAACAAGCAAAAATCATCAAAAAAGGATAAAAAATAATGCGTACACGCACAAAAAAGGCTAATTATTGAATTCAATTCAACAATAGAGCCTCCCATTGATGAATTAAATTTAAATGGATTCTTTTTATTAATCGCAATTGGTATGCTCTAACCATCATAAATAATCTTTAAATTGTCTTTATCTATGTTGGCAATATCAATAAGCCAACCTAAGGGGAAAAGAATGACCACCAGCACACTCGCTCAAGAATTTTTAACTGCTGCTGAAAAAGGGCAATTAGAGTTATTAAAGAATTGCATTGAAAAAGGTGTGGATATTAATACCACCAACCGTCAAGGTCGCACTGCAATTGTAAATGCAAGCCTAAACAAACACTATGAATGTGTTTCTTTTCTGATTAATGCAGGCGCGGATATTGATAAACAAGACCAAACCTGTTTTAACCCCTTTTTATTAAGCTGCCTGAATAACGATTTAACGTTATTACGCCTTGTGTTACCTGCAAAACCGAATTTAGATTTATTAACGCGTTTTGGTGGTGTCGGTATCACACCTGCCAGCGAAAAAGGCCACGTTGAGATAGTCCGTGAACTGCTCGAAAAAACAGAAATTAACGTCAACCACACCAACTTTGTGGGCTGGACTCCGCTCCTTGAAGCTATCGTCTTAAATGACGGTGGTGAGAAGCAACAGCAAATCGTTAAGCTGCTACTAGAACATGGCGCAAACCCGCATATGACGGATAAATACGGTAAAAAACCGTTAGAACTCGCACGTGAAAAAGGCTATCACGAAATTGCTGAATTACTGGTTGCTGCGGGCGCATAAGCCGCAAAACTTTCACCGATAAGGAGGCATGTGAACGCATCCATATCCCATCGGCAAATATTATACGGGCTCACGGCTGATAACCATTTTCTCAACCTTTTACATCAGCCGCAGCCTTTAGGAAAAATAGAGCAAGTATTCAATAAAGCGATTAATTTTACGGTAGAGAATACCCTTTATACGTTACTTTGCTCTTCGTTAGATAATGCACCAAATAGTTGCCGATTAATAAATACAGACTTTTCTCTTTTAACATTAAAAGAAGGGGATCCTATTTATCTATCAAATAAAGAATGGAATATTGGTGAAAATTACACAATTTCATTTTCTTTATGTAAACGCTGGCAACCGTTAACTATTAATTTTGATTCTAAAAAGTTAATTAACGAAAACTATTTATTATATATAGCAAACCAAATTAAAAACTTGAATTTTATTTTACAGGATAGCTCAAGCTCCCTATTTAATTATCAGGGAAATAACTTTTTTTATCTAACTGTATCAAAACAACTGATTCAATTACGTTTAAATCTCATTGAATCATTAATTAACAAAGACCAACAGAGTATTACCAAGATTATTAAGCAATTTGTTGGGTTAGGTATTGGGCTTACACCTTCTGGTGATGATTATTTAGTTGGGTTAATGGCATTTTTGCTATTAAAAGGTCACCCCGCTTCGGCTTTATTCCCTGCGTTTTATCAAGGAATAACACAAAGCAAAAGCCAAACGACCCCCGTTAGCGCCATCACATTAGAAAAGGCCTTAAACCAAGAATATCGCGAAAACATGCAGCAATTAATTCAATCATTAGTTGGTGCGCAAGAGACAAATATTTATCCACAATTTTTAGAGATTTTAAATATCGGGTCGAGTTCAGGCAGCGACATGCTATTTGGCCTTCGCGACGCTTTGTACCTCACTCACTATTTCGGAGAAAGACATGTCGACTAAAGTTGTCATAAAGAAAAATACCTATTTTGATTCCGTGTCACTGATGTCTATTTCAACTAAAGCCAATCAGCTCGATAATGTTGAGCAAGCTTTTGTTGCAATGGCAACGGAGATGAACAAAGGCGTTCTGCGTAATTTAGGGCTATTAACCGCTGAATTAGAAGAAGCCAAAAATGGCGATTTAATGATTGTGATTAAAGGGCCAAGTGATGAAGCCAACGATGCAACATTAATTGCTATCGAAGAATTATTTAATAAGAAAAACCAAGGCGGAGGCTCCCATGAAGCCAAATACGCCACCATCAATTCCGCAAAAACACACATTCCAGATGCCAACTTAGCAGTGATTTCTGTCAATGGGCAATTTGCCGCTCGAGAAGCGCGCATTGCGTTAGAAAATGACCTCAACGTCATGTTGTTCTCGGATAACGTCTCCATTGAAGATGAATTAGCTCTGAAACAGCTTGCCAGCAAAAAAGGCTTATTAATGATGGGCCCTGACTGCGGAACCGCAATTATCAATGGCACCGCTTTGTGCTTTGGTAACAATGTACGCCGTGGCAGCATTGGTATTATCGGTGCATCGGGCACAGGTAGCCAAGAACTGAGCGTGCGTATTCACGAATTCGGTGCCGGTGTCTCTCAATTAATTGGTACGGGCGGCCGTGATCTTAGCGAAAAAATCGGCGGGATCATGATGATTGATGCGCTGAAGATGCTTGATGCGGATGAAGAAACGAAAGTTATCGCATTGATTTCTAAGCCACCAGCACCCGCTGTTGCGAAAAAAGTGCTTGAGCAAGCTGAAAAATGCCATAAACCCGTTGTTGTCTGTTTCTTAGGTAGCCAGCCGTTGCCTGAAGACAAACCGGGGCTGACCTTTGCACAAGGCACCAAAGAAGCGGCACTGAAAGCAGTTCTGCTAACGGGTATTCGCAAAGAAGATTTAGACTTACACCCACTTAACCTGCCATTAATCGATGAAGTGAGAGCCAAACTCAAGCCTGAGCAAAAATACATTCGCGGCCTGTTCTGTGGCGGTACGCTGTGTGATGAAGCCATGTTTGCTGCGCTGGAAAAATATGATGATGTTTACAGTAATATCCAACCAAACCCTGAATATCGCTTAAAGGATTTAAACAAAAGTATTGCCCACACCTTCCTCGACTTTGGTGACGATGACTTTACCAACGGTAAACCACACCCAATGATCGACCCAACAAACCGTATTGAGCGTTTACTGCAAGAAGCCCGCGATCCAGAAGTTGGCGTCATCATGATGGACTTTGTCCTTGGCTTTGGCTCTCACGAAGACCCTGTTGGCGTGATGATTGACGCTATCAAAGAAGCCAAAAACATCGCCAAGAAAGATGGCCGTGAATTAGAAATTTTAGGTTATGTACTGGGCACTGACCAAGACACGCCAAATATGGATGCGCAGGTCAAAATGCTGACTGACGCAGGTGTAATTTGGGCTAGCAGCAGCACCAATACTGGTTTATTAGGACGTGAGTTTGTGTGGAAAGGGGAGAAAGCATAATGACTACATTATTTAAGCAACCATTAAGTGTCATCAATGTGGGTATTGAAATGTTCAGTGATGACCTGAAAAAACAACATGTTCCGGTGACACATTTAACATGGACACCACCAGGACAAGGCAACGTTGCGGTTATTCGTGCTCTCGACCAAATCGAAGGAAATGCCGCGCTACAAGAAAAAATTGAAGCTGCTAACGCACAAGCTCTCGAACGCATTATTCAGTCTCAACCTGTGCTAATTGGTTACGACCAAGCCATTAATGTCGTACCGGGTATGACAAAAAACACCATTTTACACGCAGGCCCGCCAGTGGAATGGAAAGACATGTGCGGTGCGATGAAAGGCGCGGTAACAGGTGCTTTGGTCTTTGAGGGCCTCGCGAAAGATTTAGCGGATGCTGAACGTGTTGCCGCATCGGGTGAGATTATCTTCTCTCCGTGCCATGAACATGATTGTGTTGGCTCCATGGCCGGTGTGACGTCTGCATCGATGTTTATGCATATCGTTGAAAACAAAACTTACGGCAACCGCGCGTTCACAAACCTCAGTGAGCAAATGGCTAAAATCCTGCGCATGGGAGCAAATGACCAAAGCGTTATCGACCGTTTAAATTGGATGCGCGATGTATTGGGCCCAATGCTGCGTGACGCCATGAAGATTGTTGGCGAAATTGACCTGCGTTTGATGTTAGCACAAGCACTGCATATGGGTGATGAGTGCCATAACCGTAATAACGCAGGTACCACATTGCTTATCCAAGCACTGACCACGGGGATTATCCAAACTGATTTCTCTGTCGCGCAGCAAAAAGACGTGTTTGATTTCGTCGCAAGTAGCGATTATTTCTCAGGCCCAACATGGATGGCAATGTGTAAAGCGTCAATGGATGCAGCACACGGTATCGAATACAGCACCGTCGTCACCACCATGGCTCGTAATGGTTATGAATTCGGTTTACGTATCAGTGGCTTACCGGGTCATTGGTTTACAGGCCCTTCTCAGCAAGTGATTGGCCCAATGTTTGCGGGTTATAAACCTGAAGATTCAGGCTTAGATATCGGTGACTCGGCAATCACTGAAACCTATGGTATCGGCGGCTTTGCAATGGCAACAGCCCCCGCAATCGTCGCACTAGTTGGCGGTACCGTAGAAGAAGCGGTGGATTTCTCTCGTCAGATGCGTGAAATCACACTGGGCGAAAACCCGAATGTGACTATCCCATTACTCGGCTTTATGGGTATCCCAACCGCCATTGATATTACGAAAGTTTCAGCCAGCGGTATTTTACCTGTCATCAATACAGCAATTGCCCATAAAGATGCAGGTATCGGTATGATTGGAGCAGGTATTGTTCACCCGCCGTTTGATTGCTTTGAAAAAGCGATGTTGGCCTACGCGGAAAAATACGCCTAGTTTCCATTTAATCAATAAACGCCCGACCTTGGTCGGGCAATAATAAAATATCAATACCCAAATTATTAACATACAGAAGTAAAGCAAAACCAGCTCTGTTGCGGCTTAAAATGAGTAAGCAGTTACCCAAAATAATTTAAGTTGCAGCAAGGCGGCAAACGAGGATATCTCAGGGAGCATACACCAGTATGTGACCTGTGTAGCCGAGTGTAGCCAACACAGCTGCAGCTTAAAGTATGATGGGTAATGACGGGTATACAGGGGAATACTTAAAATGAGTATACTAAATATCAAATGGAAACGCGGTGACTTGGCGGCCTACTTCGGCCTAATGACCAATAACCTGACCAACCTCCTCACCATGATGGGCCTATTAATTTTCGTCGTTGGGATCCCATCCGAAATTGTTTACGGCCGTATCGCCCCCGCTTTTGGCTTCGCCGTTTTACTCGCCAGCATCAGTTATGCCTACTTTGGTCAGCAAATGATCAAGCAAACCGGTCGTAATGATGTGACCGCACTGCCTTCAGGCCCAAGTGCCCCGTCCATCTTCACCGTGACGTTCTTAGTTATCATGCCCGTGTACCAAACCACGCAGAATGCCGAGTTTGCCATTCAAATCGCCTTGGTTTGGTGTTTTGTGGAATCCATGATTTTAGTGGGTGGTTCATTCTTAGGTGAAACCATCCGTAAGATGATCCCACGTACCGTGCTGTTATCTTGTTTGTCTGGCTTAGGTTTACTGCTTCTGGCGATGAACCCAATGCTACAAGCATTTGAAGCCCCGACCGTTTCTTTTGTGGTTTTACTGTTAATCTTCATTAACTGGTTTGGTAAAAAACCTATTTTTGCTCGCGTTCCAACCGGTTTACTGCTGTTGATTGCAGGTACTGTATTAGCATGGGTTTCTGGCTTACAAAGTGCCGAAGCGATTAAAGACTCAATGGCATCATTTGGTTTTAACCCTCCAGGTATCCACATTGATAGCTTCTTCCAAGGCTTACCACACGCACTGCCATACTTAGCATCTGCGGTACCATTGGGCTTAGCAAACTATATCTTTGACCTTGAAAACATTGAAAGTGCGCACGCTGCGGGTGATGAATACAACACACGTAAAGTCATGTTAGCGAACGGTTTATCTTCCACAGTTGGTTGCTTTATGGGTAACCCATTCCCTGTCACTGTTTATGTGGGTCACGCAGGTTGGAAAGCAATGGGCGCAAGCGTGGGTTATACCTTAGCATCCGGTATCACCATGTTTATCGTGCCATTATTCGGTATTGGCGCATTCATGTTAGCCATTATTCCAATGACCGCTATCGTGCCAATTCTGGTATTTATCGGGGTTGTTACCGCTAACCAAGTGGTGCGAGAAACACCGAAAGTGGAAGTCCCTGTCATCTTTATCTGTCTGTTCCCGTGGATTGCCAACTGGGCGCTTACAATGGTGAACAGTGTGATGGGCGCCGCAGGTACTTCTGCAAGCGCGATTGGGACGGAAGTTCTGTTACATAAAGGCGTTTATTACCAAGGCCTTGTGCACTTAGGTAACGGGGCGCCGTTAGCCAGTATGTTGTGGGGTTGTATCGCTATCTTCGCTATCCTCAATCAGCCATTACGTGGGGCAATTGCCGCAGCAGTGGGAGCCGTATTAGTGTTCTTCGGAATTATTCACTCCCCAGCGGTAGGAATTGCAACCGGTTCAACCTTGATGTTTGTTTACGCTTACCTCATGATGGCGGCTTTATTTGTACTCAAGCATTTTTTAGATAGCCGTAAATCGGTTGAAGAACAACAAGCTGAAAAGTCTGAGAAGCTCAGCAAGTCAGTGTAACGTAGCCAACCTTGCCTAGTAGGTGTGCGCTGTACACCTACTATCCGAACTCTCTGTATCAGGAAATATTAACAATGAAAGAACTCGTGGTTGTTGCCATCGGGGGCAACAGTATTATCAAAGATAACAACAGCCAGTCTATCGAAGCTCAAGAAAAAGCCGTCCAAGAAGTCGCACACCATATTAGTGACATGCTTGAAGGCGACTACAACATTGTTTTGACTCATGGAAATGGACCTCAAGTTGGGCTGGATTTACGCCGTGCAGAAATCGCACATGAAACCGAAGGTTTGCCATTAACACCGCTCGCTAACTGTGTTGCAGACACACAAGGTGGGATCGGCTATTTAGTTCAACAAGCTCTCACTAACGTACTCGCGAAGCGCCATAATCGCCAAGCGATCACCGTTGTTACACAAGTGGAAGTGGATAAAAACGACCCGAACTTTAGCGCACCGACTAAGCCAATTGGCGCATTTTTCACGCAAGAACAAGCCAACGAACTGCAACAAGCTAATCCAACGTGGCATTTTGTGGAAGACTCTGGCCGCGGTTATCGCCGTGTTGTTGCCTCCCCAGAGCCAAAGCGAGTGATTGAATCAAAAGCCATTCGCACCTTAACAGAGCACGATTATGTGGTCGTTGCTGCTGGCGGTGGCGGTATTCCTGTCATTGATAACGGAAATGGTGGATACAAAAGTGTTGATGCGGTGATTGATAAAGACTTATCAACTACGTTGCTCGCCAAAGAACTGAACGCCGATATTTTGATTATCACCACGGGCGTTGAAAAAGTGTGTATTCACTTTGGTAAGCCTGAGCAAAAAGCCCTCGGAGAAACCTCCACCAGCGATATGCAACGCTATATGGAAGAAGGCCATTTCCCTGCGGGTAGCATGCTGCCAAAAATTGAAGCAAGCCTATCGTTTATTGCCAACGGCGGTAAACGTGTGATTATTACCACCCCTGAAAAATTGCCTGAAGCCCTACGCGGCGAAACAGGTACCCATATCGTTAAAGGGTAAACATTCGATTCGCTGATCTTCTTATCAGGATCCGCGAATTAGCTGCCCATTTCACAGTAAAATTCCCTCCCAGATCGTTTGAACATGATCTGGGCGGTTAAGTGCCATCCAAAAAAGGAGTTTCTATGACAGCAGAAAGACCATCCGGCAGAAGAGAGTTCCTATCCACAGGCGCAAAAGTGGCCGCCGCTTGCACCTTGTTTGGCGCGATGTCGAGTATCGCCAATGCTCAAAACGAACCCGCTGGGCAATCCGCTATTTCAAGCATCACCGACAAGCACTACTACCTCGATGATGTGTTACTTGAAACAGGGTTTAATTTTCGTGATTCAACAGTAGTCGGCACGAAAACAGCCTTGCAAACCATTGAAGTCGATCAGGGTAAAATTGTTGCGGTTTTACCGAATAAACAACATGGCAATAGCACCTTAAATGCCTATAGCGCACAAGGTAAATTGATGTTGCCAGCGTTTCGCGATATGCATATTCATCTCGATAAAACCTTCTACGGTGGGCCATGGCAAGCCCCGGCCTCTCGCGAAGGTAAAACGATTATGGATATGATAGCACTTGAGCAAAAAATGTTGCCCGAGTTGCAACCTTTCACCGAAGAAAGGGCGCACGCGCTGATCAACTTGATCCAATCCCAAGGATCCACCATTGCACGCAGCCACTGCAATATCGAACCTGTTTCAGGGTTGAAAAATTTAGAAGCGCTACAAAAAGTATTGGCTGAGCATCAACAGGATTTGACCTGCGAAATTGTCGCGTTCCCGCAACATGGGTTATTACTCTCTAAATCAGAGCCATTAATGCGTGAAGCCATGCAGGCAGGCGCTCATTACGTAGGTGGCTTAGACCCAACCAATGTCGATGACGCGATGGAAAAATCCCTCGATACCATGTTCCAAATTGCTTTGGATTACAATAAAGGCGTGGATATTCATCTACATGAAACCAGCCCAGCCGGTTTTGCCGCTATCGAGTATATGATTAAAACCGTGGATGAAAACCGCAGCTTACGTGGAAAAGTTACCATCAGCCATGCCTTTGCACTGGCAACATTAAACCCTGAACAAGCTGAAAAAACGGCAAAACAGCTAGCAGAGCAGCAAATCACCATTGCCTCGACCGTGCCGATTGGCACACTGCATATGCCATTGAAGACACTCAATAAAAATGGCGTATTTGTGATGACCGGAACCGATAGCGTGGTTGACCATTGGTCGCCATTTGGCCTTGGGGATATGCTGGAAAAAGCCAATTTATACGCACAGCTTTATACCCGCCCTGACGAGCTTTCGTTATCACGTTCTTTGGCAATCGCCACTGGCAACATTCTGCCTTTGGATGAAAAAGGAACGCAGGTGTGGCCTACAAAAGGGGACGATGCGAGCTTTGTGTTAGTTGATGCATCTTGCTCCGCTGAAGCCGTTGCCCGTATTTCACCAAGGCATGCCTGCTTCCATAAAGGCAACCTTGCTCATGGGGTTATGCAAAAATCTGTTGCGTAGCATAGCTATAAAACAAAATAGCGCCGACTGGCGCTATACCATCAAAATAAAAATTTAGCGTTAATTATTTTATTTTTTAGTTACTTAAGGAACGTATCGAGCTGTTGATAGACATCTGGGCTCGACGCTAAAACATAACCCCCTTTCATCATAAAATCGGGGTTCGAAGAGTAATCATTGGTTGTGCCGCCCGCTTCTTGGATTAATAGCAACCCAGCAAGGCAATCCCAAGAATTGAGGTGTGGCTCGAAGTAGCCAATCAGCCTGCCTGCTGCAACGTAAGCTAACATCAATGCCGCCGAACCATTGCGGACAAACATACCGTTCGCATGGAGTAACTTATCTAGAAATGGAATAATGGTTTCAGGCGGCATTCTAGTTGAAATACCTACACCTAATAAACCGGCATTCAGAGAATGGACAGGGTTAACATTCACACGTATATCATTGCAATAGCAGCCATGGTTTTGCATTGCATGAAATAAGTCATCATGGACGGCGTCATACACTGCCGCAATCACTGTATTTTTGTGCTCATCAAGCAGTGCAATGGAAACGCACCAAGAGGCAAGACCAAAAATAAAAGCGCTAGTCCCATCGATGGGGTCAACCACCCAGGTATAGCCTGATTTTCCTTGCGAGAAGCCGCCTTCTTCACCAAAAATGGCATCGTCAGGGAAATGATGATTAATTTTTTCACGGATAAAATTTTCTGTATTTTTATCCGCAGCCGTCACAAGGTCTTGCCCATCACCTTGCTTCTTTTCAATATTTAATTGCCCACGCTGATGGTAATAAGCCACCGCTAACTTACCTGCCTCAATAGCAACCTTTTGAATAAACTGATACCTGCTCGAAATAGCGTCCATTCCAACCTCTTGAATTGAAATTATTATTCCGAAGATTACATTTATTGAATTATTTGTTTTGTGATCAATTTCAAGGCATGAAAAATTAATGTTAATTTTATTTTATAAAAAATAGTTAGTTTTGATGTTAGCTTATTGATATAGATATAACTAAACTAAAATTAAATATAATTTAAAGGAATGACTTTATTTTTATTTCTTCGCATTTGAAATAAATAAATCAAAAAATATCTTTTTATGATGACTCAATAGAAAATTAAAAACCGCTATCTGAAGAGAATCACGGCTTTTTTTAAACATTAGGAAGAAGATGAAGTACTGGCAAGGTAATTGACAATATCCTGCAAGTAATGCCATTTCATCCAGACTTCATCTTGGAGAGGAACTTCTGTGTATTGCTCAATCGCGGTTATCAGCTCCAACATTTCAAGTGAATCAATGTGCACATCTGCGATTAATGCGGAATCCACAGTAAAATCATTCTCAATACCTGAATAGGTTCGGATTTGCTGAATTTGCCCTGCTAACCACTGCCAGTGAATTTCTACTGATGAGCTCATTTTATTTACCTTAAAGCTTGTTCGCATAATCTAACTTTTCACTTAAATTACGGGTCATTAATCCCTCCGCCGATAGAACAACTTTCGCCTTATTATCAAGATAAGATGCTCTGTAGTGAGAAGCATTTTTAATCGCTAAATTGGATTCAGTCTCTGTCTGTTCTGTGGATTTATTCTGTACAAGCTCTCTGTTATTCGTCAGTTTAACGCCGTTAGGCACTTTATTATCGATTAAATAGCTACCGTAGTGGCTTCCCATTTTAGGTTTAATATCCATTGGCTCACTGTTCTTCTTTACCAGTTTAGTGGCTAATGTAAACTGATTTTTAGTCGACTGGACTGTTTCTTCTTCAAGAATGGATGACGGTTTCCAAGGGCCACTCACATTACTTGGCTCTATAAAATATTGTGATTTGACTGTGTCAATCTCTTGGCTATTTTGAGCAGAGTGGTTAGGTAAATCGTAGTCTGGTGAAGGTTCTTCTACAGGCGTCTTTAATGCCACCCGCGGTAGTTTTATTGTGTTTTGGGATAAAAACTCATCATTCTCAAACGGCTTAGCACTCACATTTTCAGTTTTATTTGATGGATGTGAGTCTTGCTCATGATTAACCGCGCTCTCTTGAGAAGAGACCTGTTTAATACTTTCAGAAAACGGCGTATTAAAATAATTATTTGTTGTGGTCGTATTATAGCTATTTGATATATTGCGCAATGAATCCGCTTTCGAGCCATAAGATAAACCATCGACTTCATCTGAAGGATGCGTTTTATCACTCGCAACATTATCCAATTTAGCAGGGTGTAATTTATCTTCCCAATCAACCGTAACTTTTAATTTTTTTGGTATTTCCAAAAACTCTTCCGAGGCTTCAAAAGCTTCATGTAAATAGAAACTTTTATCCACAGAAGGATTGGCCCCTGCACTTTGGTATGCTTGCTTTGCTGTTTCAATTCTTGCTGCTTTCTTTTGGTATTCAACTGAAACTAAACAATCTTTAATAGATAGATTTTTAATATCACTTTCAGAGAGGTGAGGCGCTAGTTTATTTTCAAATTCAGATATAACATATTCCTTTTTAAATCTATCAACCATAGTTGAGAAATTATCCCCCTCTATTTTTGACATCGCACTCTGTATTTTTTTATCAAACTCCGTTAATGCCCCTTTAATGATTTTTTTATCCGAGAGGCTTGGTGCATTTTGCATCTCGTTAATCATTTTCGCCGCAGACTTTAATAATTCATTATTCATTTCAGTTGGCTTAAGCAATGAAAGAATAATTAAACCCGTTTCTGGTCGATAATTAAGTGACTGCTGGTTTAAATCCCCCATACCATCAGAATTTAAAACAGATATTACCATCTCGACGGTTATATCTTTTGCACCTAGAAAAGGGCTGCTTTTAAATAGCTGAACAAGTTTATTAGCCTGTTTATCGCTATTTAAACTATGTAGCTCATTCTTTGACATGATAAGCGGGTTGTCTGGCGTCAAACTTTCCGTATTCATCGGAATTTTAGCGTCTTTTCCCAACGTCTGTACCGATGAAAGATTAGGTGCCATAGTGCTCGTTTGATGTATAGAGCCAAGATTGGCCAACCTAGTATCTGGTATTGCTTGTTTATTTTGAATGGAAGTTGAAGGCATAGAAGCTCCTCACAAACGTGATTAATTTAAATAAAAGATATTTATAAAAAGAATATATTTCTGTTTATATATTTATTAAGCCATTATTATATTGATTAAGGTCTTTAATTAGCTGAATAAGTAGCTGAACTAAAGTATCAAAGTGGCTATTATCCTGGCGAAATGTTTCTAACAAACGAGAATTGCTACTATTGATCGCATTTTTTTGGCTATCAATCGCTGTTTGCAGGCTCTGAAACTCTTGAGCCATAATATCACTACCTTTCCAAGAGGCATTCGTCTTAGCGATTATTGAAAATATTTCTTTTATCGGTTTGTAATCAGGGTGAATATTAATGTGGTTTTGCGTCTCTTTGATAACAAACCCTAACCCACTGAGTTTTTTATTCCAAAATTCAAATACACCCTCTGCTTTTGTAATTTGAATAAGTGGCTTTGCATTTGAAATATCAGTATCAGAGGTTAGATTCCAATCGCCAAAAAATCGGCTTGGATCAGAGCCCGAATATTCTTTATTGGAATATTTTGCTACCACTTCATTTATATCCTTTGCAAAATCTTCAGGAAAGAATTTAATTTTACCATCCTTACCCGCATCCATACGATGTCCCATTTTTCCAATGGCGGTATTAATATCCTGCATATACTTAATTGCTTCTTTAATAATATCCCCATAGGTTTTTTGGTACCCCATATGAATATTCTTGATAAACCCATTTAATGTTCCGATATGCGCTCGAGCATCCTCTATAACTTCTGCTTTCCTCTGTTTTGTTTTGAGGCTATTCACTAAATCTTCTATTTGATTTAAATCGCGTTTTGCCGCCTTCATTTTTGCTGTTATCGACTCGGAAGCCCCATTGACTGCACTTTCGACTTGCTCGTAGGATTTTTGAACAGCAAATGTTGTGGCATTCACTTGAGCCGATTCATCACTTTTCATGGTATCAAACGAAGCATCTAAACTACCTTGCATTGCTCGTGTATCAAAATTTCCCTGTGGATCCTTGAGAGAAAGATCATTTAAATGTGAATGCTGTTGTGTAGGTAAGTAATTAAGCCGATGTTTGCTAGAGATAATTTCCATAATTAACCTCTCACTATGCTTTGCATTGTTCTTAATTGGCTTTCTCGAATATCTCGCAAATGCTCATGCATTTGTTTCACTAAATCTTTATCTTTATCAATCTGTTTATCTTTATCTGAAGAAACTGTGCGTGCAATATCAGCGACGGATTGCTGCTGCATTTTATTTGCTTCTTCTTCTTTAACATTGACTTGGTTGGCTGATGTCGCCATTTGCCCCGCATTGTCAGATAGACGTGAACCTTGCTCTGCAATACTGCTTTTCGTCCGTTCACGGTTCATCACTTGGTCATGTTTTTGCAGCTCTGCTTGCCCTAACTTTTGCGTACGTTGGGCGGCTTCTGTTGTACGTTGATTCGCCAAATTTTGCTGGGACATAGTTGAACTATCCACCATATCAACTGCACGACCATCATTCGTCTTCAAATTTAATGGGTTAGCTGTTTTCGCTGCGTTGCTATTATTCGCAATCCCCGCCAAGCGGTCCGCATTTGCGGTATTTTGGTTTCCCTTAACTAAGTTATTTTTGATCGATAAATTTTGATTCCGTAGTGACTTTAATTGAAATGCAGCCCCTGCACCGCTGATTGCCATCGATGTCGCAAAGCCAATTAATGCGCCTTTAAACATCTCTTTGCCTTCTTTAATAGTCGATTCAGCCGCAGCCTCTGTCATCTTTCCATTTAGGATTAAAAAATCCGCGCTAATGCGGCGATCAGAGATATTCAATTCTGCAACGACTTTGCGAATAATCGACATTAATTCCATTAAAATATCACTACTTGAAATCCCTATAAATTTGCCCGATTTCGCTTCAACGGCTGAAACTGTTTTACTCGATTCAATGTTTTTATCAGATTGATTCGGTAATATATCTTTAAAAAATGAGCTAGCTACCATGACTTGAATTGCCTGAGAAAGCTGCTTGATTTCCATTTTATCGGGTAATTGTGCACCGTGAAAAACCTGCTCAATCGCCGTTTTTTCCTCAGAGAGGACTTTTGTCACTGCTTGCTGAACTTGTTGTGGCGTCAACGTAATAAACTGATAAATATCACTCAGTAATATCGCTTGTTCTTCCTCACCTAGCTGACTTAATGCATTCAATAACTGTGTTAAGTCAATATTCGCATCTCCGGCTGTTAAGCGTGGTTTCTCAGTACCCAGCGCCATCATTTCAGTTGGAAGCACTTGTAAATTGAGTTCTTTTCGTGCTTCAGCGGACACAGTAGTTTGCCCAGTTAGCATGCTCAATACAGCACCGATATTTGGCATCGGCAAAGTTGGTTTATAATTCGTAATATCCATGATTTTCTCTCTCAAAAGTTATGCGTAGCGTGCTGTTAACATGTCTGTCTTGCGACTTGAAGAATCTTTCAGTGACGTCATCATTCCATTAAACATCTCATCGAACTGTTCATAGTTTTTCGACATAGATTTAATGAGTTGATTGATAATGTCGGTAATGACTTCGATAATGCTGCTATTGAGCATCATGCCTGCCAGCAACTCTTTCAAATCACGCAACTTAGCAGCGGAATCCAAACGAAGCCCTCCTGTCGTTGCAGCATTGGAAATAGACAGACCTGCCCCCATTGCCTTCATTCCAACCTCCACTCGCGCCATTGTTGCACTCTGAGTTTTGACACTTTTGATTGTGTTACTCACCGTAGACGCTAACTCAGTCGCATCATCCGTATTATTTGCTACTTGGTTAACTGTTTTAGATACGTCTTTTACATCATCAAATTTGTCTGCTAGCTTGGCGAACTTAGTCAGTTTTGCCGCATTTGTTGCACTGTCAGCGACCGAATCCCCAACATTCACCATTTGCCCGCCAATCGACACTAAATTAGAGGATTTATTAACATTGTTGGTCACTTGGTTTGCAGTGCTCGCCCAATCCTCAACATCATCAAATTTGTCTGCTAGCTTGGCGAACTTAGTCAGTTTTGCCGCACTTGTTGCACTGTCAGCAACCGAATCCCCGACATTCACCATTTGCCCGCCAATCGACACTAAATGAGAGGATTTATTAACATTATTGGTCACTTGATTTACCGTTGTTGCCAAATCCTCAACATCATCAAGTTTGTCTGCAAGCTTGGCGAATTTAGTCAGTTTCGCCATATTATCGACGTTGTCAGCCACAGAATCGCCGACCTTCATTCCCTTGCTACCTATATTTCCTAACGCATTCAATAAACTCTTTGGCATTGCTTTAATGGTATTTTTCAGCAAACTCCCCACATTTTTTAGAAGCAATTGAGCTGCATTTTTAACTGTACTCGCCAGATTTTTAAGCATTGAACCCATTGAAAATAAAGAAATTGCTAAGAAAGCAATAGCGGCAACAATCATGCCAACAATGCTACCGATTTGTTTTGCTTTATCTTCATCCATGCCAAAGCTCACTAGCATATTGGTGACACCCACAGAGATTTCATTCGCCAGCATCTGCATCAAACTTCCATGCCCTGTTTCCTCCAATACAATATCCGCAACAGAGATAGCAATACCCACGGCTGCAACAGCGAGCATTAAAGGGGAAGCCGCCCCAAAGGTTGCGACCGTGGCAATAACTGAAACCGCTAACATCACATAGCTAAAAATTTTGCTGGCACAAGATGCTGCTTTATTTGCATCCGCCGCTTTACGTTCTGCTTCTGCGGCTTCTTTCGCTTTTTTATCAGAGTCTTTACGGGAGGCTTCATTGATTTTCATCATCGTTTCCTCTTGCTCTTTCATATTGCGCAATGAATCTTCATTCATTGCTTTTTTCAATTGTGCCGTCAGCATCGTTAACAGCGCTAAGGTGTTTTCCCACTTCTCACCATCAACTTCTGTCGGGCGCGGTGCCTCATCAATAAACGTATTCAGGTTTTCTCTATGGCTTGAGGATTCTTTGGCCACATCGACAGAAAGGTTTAGAGTGTTGACGAGTTCAGCATCAGAAATAGCAATCTTTTGATTTAGTGCCACACGTTTTTCAGTAAGCTGCCCTTTCAATGAAGAAAGTTGCTGAATCTCGTTGGTTAACTGCGTCAATGAAACAGATAATTCATTTTTTGTTCTCAGTAGATCTCTAGACGTTGCCTTATCTTCCAAGGTAATCGGCGGGGTTGGGACAAGTGTCATTAACTGCTCGACTTCATCCAATTGCATTTGTACTGTTTGTAACTGCGCACCATTGGATTGCAGACCATCTTCTGTTTTAGTCAGTGCCGTATCTATCGTTATAAGCTGCTCATGAGCAACGGCTATCTCTTTTTGTTTTTCCTCGGCCCTGTTCGTTAATTCAGCTAGCTTTAACGTGCTTTGAGAGAAACTCTCCAATAACTGGCTCCCTTTATGACGTAATGATTCAGATTCAAAGTTAATTAGCTGTAAACGACTATTAAGTGCGTTAATATTTCCGTCATGGAGTAATTGGCGTATTGATGCAAATGCTTCAATCAGTGTCGCATTCGCATTAAACTTTGTTTCCTGTTTCACTTCTGCTTGAGCTCGCACTGGAACAGCCGCTCGCGTCATTTTAGGGTGAGTGAGTTTAGGCATACTACTTTCATTACGGTAACGCTTTACCTGCTCATTCGACGCTAACTCCCCACATGCTTCTTCTAAAGCGAGTAACGCTTTGGCACTATCCTCCGCAATACCTAGTGGGTTGCTACCTTGCAAAAACTGGTGGATATTCTGGATACGGCTATCTGTACTTGAGCCTGTAACATGAGACATATTCTCTCCTTTTAAGCTTTATCATTACTCGGTTCAGAAACCGTTTTTTCGACATTATTTTTTAACGCCGTAAGATAAGCCTGTGATTTTTTCTGTAAATCCGCGTCAGCACTGCTTTCTAAAACACTCTCAAAACAATGAAGCGCTGCACTGGCTTTTTTCATCATTAAATTACACTGCCCCGCATGGAATAAAGGTCGATAATCATCTTTAGCTAGCACAAACGCCAAGGCATATAATTCCGTCGCTTTTTCATAACGCTTAGTCAATTGATATACTGCCGCCAATCCCATGACATAATCTGTGTTATAAAAATCATAGATACTTAAAAAACGAAAAAAGGTTTCTGCCTCTTTTAATTTACCCTGCTGATAAAATTCATAAGCATAGGAATAAATGCCATCCATTGTGCTTTGTGGGATCCCATGAATATCTTTATAAGTCGAACCTTCCATCAGAGCAGTCGTAATATTTCCGAGCAATGCTTCCATATCGACATTTTGCCCCTCTAAGTGCTGCGTATTATTCATATATTTACCTTTACGTTAAAATTTAATATATGATGAAAAAATAAACTTTTTTCATCATAATTAATCAAAAAAACCTTCGCTTTAAAAAAACGATTTTATTTATTGAATTATATTTATTATTCATCTGGCTTTATAAATTAGTCGTCTATTTATCAATTTCTTCTTCAAGCAAACTATCAACGTCTACTCCCATGCGAATAAGTTCAACGCGAATTAGCCACGAAACAATATTCATTATTTCTTCTAATCCGGTTTCATCAATAAACCGGTCTTTTTTATAAGATCGCCATATTTTTCTTGCTAATGGAATATCTCTAACAACAGGAACACCCTGCTTTTCTGCATATTTAATAATGGCTTTTGCTTGTAGCCCACGGCTTTTAGAAAATAAAAAAGGAAGTGGTGCAATATCAGGGTCATAATAGATTAATAATGCAATATGGGTTGGATTGGCCATCACAAACGTTGAGTTACGCACATTTGATTTCACCTCTTCAGATAAAAGCTCTTGATGCAAGCCTCGACGTGCACTTTTAATGTGAGGGTCCCCTTCGTTATCCTTATACTCTTTTTTAACCTCTTGTTTTTCCATCTTCAAGTTTTTAATAAACAAGAAAAATTCAGTGGCCATATCGATGACTATTATCAATAATGCAACGGCTAAAAAAACGATAATAAACGTCGTTGATAGACTCGCCCATTGTCTGATCATGCCATCGAGTGCTGTACGATAAAGCATAAAAATCTCGTGCCGCCAGAGGTAAAAAAATATACCTGCGGATATTGCAAAAACAAGTAAATATAAAAATGCTTTCACTAATTCCTTTAGTGAATTAAGCGAAAATATTTTTTTAAACCCCGCAATTGGGTTAAGTTTCGTAACATCAATTTTTACTGCTTCAGTAGCTAACCTAAATCGACTTTGTAATAAAGAAACCAATGTTCCTGCTAAAAAGCAGGCTAATAAAATAGGCAATAGCACACGGATGAAAATAGAAAAAAACTCCCACAATAGCGTGTCTATATGAATATTCGTTGGTGAAATTAATATTTTTTTCGTTAATATAGCCAAATCATTTAAATTTGTTATCCCATCAAAAACAAAAGCACTCACAATAAGCACAATAGCCGCTACCGAATCTTTACTTTTATAGCTCTGCCCTTTTTTTGCTGAATCTTTTATTTTTTTGTCGGTTGGTTTTTCTGTTTTCTCTGCCATCGCTTTCCCCTATATTAAAATTTATTACGTTGAGAGGAACACTCGTGATAGTGGTGACAATGAAATCATATTGACCAAAATGTCAGGCACTTCATTCTGGAAATAAAGTAAAAATACAATAAATGCAATCGTCGACTTTATTGCTAAAGATAATGAAAACGCATTTAATTGTGGGCAAAATCGAGAATATAGCCCTAAAGCGACTTCAGTAATAAACAATGTCACAATGATGGGTGCAGCTAAAATAACACCTTTTACAACCATATTATTTACCCATTCACCTAGGGATAAGCTATTAAATGAAGAAAACCCCTGCCCCAAAGGTAATAAATGATAGCTTTGTGCAAAAATCGTTGAGAGTTGGTACATACCACCTTGGGCCAAAAAAACCATACACACGATATAACTCAAGAAAACAGCAAGTTCCGATGCTTCTGCGCCACTTGCAGGGTCGACAATGCTACTAATGGTTTCCCCTCGTTGAGTATCGATTAACTCCCCGATGATATTCGCTATCATAAAAGGTAAACCCAGTATGAAGGCAAGCACTAAGCCAATAGTGATTTCATAAAGAAAAATTTCAACTAATCCAATGCGTTCCCACTGAACTTCTGCAGTGGAAAAAAATGGCCATAAACCTAAAGCCAAATACACGACCACACAGTTTTTTATTATCCCGCTATTCAGTAACTTGTTACTTAAAAAAGGCAAAAAAAACATCACAGGGGCAATTCGTAACCACGCTAGTGCTAATTTAATCAGTCCCTGTTGAAAGAGAAAAAATAAATATGACGCCAGCGAAATAAACTCCTGGCTCATTAAAATAGCCCCACCGCGGGAATGGCAGTTGTAATTACCTCAATAGCGTAATTCATCACTTTATCGGCTAGCCAACCAGAGATCATAAATAAAGAACCAAATACCGCTAATAACTTCACACCAAAAGGTAAAGTCTGTTCTTGGAGCTGCGTGACGGTTTGAATTAGTCCCACTAATAACCCAACAACCGTAGCAACAATGACAGGGATAGCCGATAAAATAACAATCAATAACATCGCTTTATTACTGGCATAGACAATCTCATCCATCTTATTACCTCACGTCAATGTTGTGCTAATTCAAAATATTGCATCACAAGCCCTTTAGAAATCAGCGTCCAGCCATCAATTGCCACAAAGAGGATCAGTTTTACGGGTACTGATATTGTAACGGGGCTCATCATCATCATCCCAAGTGCAAGCAAAATACTGGAGATCACTAAGTCGATAACAACGAAGGGCAAATAAATATAAAAACCAATTTGAAAAGCAGACTTAATCTCACTGAGTGCATAGGCGGGTAATAATGAAAAAAGTGTTGGCACCGTGCCATCCGCACTAATTTCTTCCTCACTACGCCCTTGCTGAATGGACTCAAAAAAAGTGACTAACTGTGGGTCTGAGTATTTCTGTAAGTAAGTTTTATAACGCCCTAACCCGTCATCCACAAAATGATCAATAGAGTCTATATTGCTAAAATCTACACTTTCTTGACGCATATAATTATTCACATCTTGCAAAACTGGCATCATGACGAAAATAGATAACAATAAAGCAATGGCATTTAATACCATCGTTGAAGGCATTTGTTGTACTCCCATCGCATTACGTACCATAACTAATACAATGGATATTTTTAAATAGCAGGTTCCTGCTGCAATCACAAAAGGAAGTAATGTGGAAAATGCAATTATTGCTAATAATGGAATTTCTTGTGGAACAGTTGGCATATTAAACTCTTTTATCACCAAGGCTAATAATGCGAGTAATTTCCAAACCTAATTCATCGCCATCCCCAATATAAGTTAATTCACCTTCCGCAATTAACTGTTTATTAGCATAGACTTTCACTTCTCGCTCTTTATTTTCACCAATTGAAAAAACAGAGCCCAACTGTATATTACTCAACTCGTTAACTTTAATATCCGTACTTCCTAACACAAAGCTCAGTTGAATAGTCATTTCGTTAATATTAAATGGGCGTACCATTTCATTTTGGTAATCTTCTGTAGATTGAATATTATTTTCGTCATTTTCTGTTGAAATCAGTTCTTCAATCATAAATAGTCCCTCTTCTTGTTTTTGAAAGCGTGCGAATAATTGCCCAGCAATTTTCATGTTCAAGGTTAATTGTTGGATGCACAGCACATCACCTAACGCTAAAGAACTTAATAGCGACGCGCTGATAATGCTGTGCCCTAAAACCCAATCCATAGAAAGTAATAGATTGTCATAGGAATAATGTGCAATATTTCGAGTGGGTAGCCCTTCAAATGGCGCATCTATCAATACCGTGCCAAGTTGATTTTCGAATACAGATAAGCCAAACCTTTCAATCTTATTGTGATTAACAATATCCACTGAATGGCAATAAAGCTGAGTGGTAAAAAAAGATTTATTGTGGTTTTCAAATTCAAATATTTCACACACGCTTTGATCATCTACCGCTTCCCAAGCATAATGCGCTAAATGAGGCCAACGGTGTTGGCACCAACCATGCACATCAATCTTTATTTGAATTTGCTGGTTATCGTTTTTTAAACACACATTAAAATAACGCTTTTCGACATTATCTTTATTAAGAATTGCAGTTGCTTGGTATTGCTTCTCCCAAGCTTTTAGTTGTGTTTCACGTTGGCTAATTCGCCTTATTTTCAACATACTTAATCTTCTTCTTGTTGATTATGTTCCTGCTGCTGGTGATGTTGCCCACGTTCTTGATGCTGTTCTTGTCGAAAATAAACATCGTGTTCACTATTTAGTAAGTGCTTATTTTCTTTTAAGGTTTCTTGCACCTCTCGATTCTGAGTGACCGCAATTAATTCAGTTTTAGTCGCCAGTTCAAATGTGACGGATGGTGCATTTTTCCATTGGTGGAACGTGTAAGTTAATGTTCTTGGCTCATATTCATTTGTAAGTGTTGAGTTAAAAACCGCGTTATGCTCAACCGTTTGATTCATACTCTGAGGGTAAGTTATTCCACCTCGTAATGGCGTAGTCTGAGCTTCCCGATACACTTCACCAACCACATCAAGTTGTGGTGAGCGATTCTGAATGATATTAACGTCTTCAATATCTGCCATCTCTTGTAAAACAGATGCTTTTTTCTCATTTTTCGTCACATCTTGTCCAAAATCAGCCAATATTTGGCTCAATGGCAGTTGTTCATTAAATGCTTTTTTATCCGAAAAATAGGAAGTGTCGCCATCAAGCAAGACATTTTCTTTGCCATGACCAGAATCTATATTCACTGTTTCACGAGGGTTATTTGTCAGATGATGCAGCTCAGATTGAACATGATTAAACACAGTTTCTTGATGGCTATTCAACGCGATATTTACCGTATGGTAATTACGAGTTTCCATATAGGATAACTTTGTACTATCAAGATGTTGACCATCAATCATGCCAAAACTTAGCGGCGTATTTTCAGACATAGTTGCCGTCTGGTTGAGGCTTAATAATGGTTTTGCTGGCAAAGTGTTATCGCGTAATGGGATCACCATTCCCCCGTTGAAATTCACCAATGGAAACCCATCATCAAACTCATGTTGCGCGGTTACTTTTTCACCTGCCGGTGTATCATCATAAGTTGTTTGAATATCATTTATCTCAACAACCTCATTTTGGAGAAAAACTGGCTCATTCCCTTTAGATAACTGAATATTATCAGAGGTATCTTTTATATTAGAAAAAAATAAATTCACATTATTCAAATCAATAAAGTTTGTGTCCTGACTATTAGGTGATACAAAAAAATTCGGTCTTATAACTGAGTCATTAATTTCCTTATTTGGATAAAGAATACTTTCCTGTAGACAATTATTTCTCAGGGTTTCTTTTGGTGTAATACCTGTTTCAATTTCACTTGGCTGAATAGAAATATTCTGTGATACACTTGATGGCATTTTATTTTTGCTCAAACCCGTGATTATTTTTTTAGCCATCATTTGTAAGCTATTATTTTTATCTTCCTTTTTATTTATTAGGGCATAACCCAATATTGTTTCATCCGAGGGTTTTATTATCCCTATATCGGAAGAATTTATAACTATTTCACTCTTAGGTGATTTTATTGCGGACATGAACGAAGAGCTCCTCTATTTCAGTATGCTGTTGCTGCTCTAATTTTAAACGCCGAGTGATCGATTGCTGTTTAAGATATTTTTGGAATTTTTCACACTTACTGTGTAACACTCGTGCCTGCATTGCCATTTGCTTAGCCAAGAGTTGATATTTCTCTATTTGGGTCGACATGGCGTCAATTTCATATTCAAACTGGGCGATATCACCGAGTACTGCCGCTTTCAGTCTTTGGCGTTCCCAAAAAGCAATCGGGCTTAGCTCTTGGGATTTTTCATATAAAGCGACCTGCTCAGATAAAATCAGGATACGATCTCTCATATCTTGAGAAGCACTTTGTAGCGCACTAATTTGCGAATTAAGTTGCCCCTGTTCATAGCGTGTTTTGTCTAAGCGACGTTCAACTAATTGCAATAAATTTTTGACACTCATGACGCCAACTGATTTAAGTCATTTATCAATATTTCAATAGATTGGCTCTCCGTCATACCCTGTCTTAAAAAAAGCTCAATTGCGGCTTGTTTGTTTAATGCTTCATCGTTATCTGTATTTTCCCCACGCTGGTATTCACCGAGGTCAAGATACAACTGGAGTTGTTCAAGCCTGCCTAACATCTCACGAACCCGAGCCGCCGATTGTTGATGCGCAGGTTGCGTGACTTTAGAAAACACACGGCTAATACTGTTTAAAACATCAATGGCAGGATAATGACCGCGACCTGCCAATTTCTGGCTAAGGTAAATATGACCATCCAAAATAGAACGTATCTCATCACCTATCGGATCAGCTTCATCTTCACTTTCTAATAACACAGTATAAAAAGCGGTGATTGACCCATTCTTGAGGCGCCCTGGGCGCTCGAGTAACAGAGGTAATTGTTCAAATACAGAAGCAGGATAACCCCGCCTTGCAGGTAGTTCCCCTGTCGCCAATGCCACATCACGTAAGGCCCTTGCATAACGCGTCATTGAATCCACATAGAGCAGAACGTTTTTCCCTTCATCACGGTAATATTCCGCAATCGTCGTTGCCAATAATGCCGCATTACACCGTTCAACTGGCGGGCTATCTGACGTGGCATACACTAAAATTGTATGCTCAGCCTGAGGTGAAGCTTTCAACTCCTCAATAAATTCAATAACTTCACGGCCACGCTCACCGATTAGCGCCACGACATGGATATCTGCCTCGGCTTGATTAATGATCATATTCATCAGAGACGTTTTCCCGCTTCCCGCAGCGGCAAAAATACCAATACGCTGCCCTTGACCACAGGTTAACAACCCATCAATCGCTCGAACACCTGTAAACAGGGGTTGATCTATTGGTTGCCTTTTAGTGACACTAACAGGTGGATTATCAATACGTTGTAATCGGTTATCAATGTGCGTAACCTCATTTTCATCTTCAGTTAGCCGCCCCACCTCTTCCCCAGCTGCATCAAAAATTTTGCCCGCAAGGTGCCCACCAACAGGAAAAACAAAAGGATAGCCACTAGGCCTGATAACCACTTCACGGGTTAATCCTTGAATACGACCAATCAAACTCAGCACAGCGAGCCCTTCTTTAAAGCCCACAACCTGCGCTTTTGCAATAATGTGAGTATTCGAAATCGACTGCTCGATAAAGCAGATTTCACCAATAAAAACACCCTGCAATGGCGCTTCAATCAGGCTCCCATTAATGCGCACAGGATGTGCGCACATATCGAAAAATTTCATCATTTAAGCGGATAATAATTGGCGTAATTCAATTGCGCGTTCAAAAAATTCTTCAAAGCTATCTGAAAATAGTGACATTTCATTCAATGAAGCTGGTTTCAATACCGCAGATAAAATCAATTCATCCTCAACAAGGTTCAACGCGGGTTGACCTGGTTGAAAATTACGTGGCGGATATTCAATAATGGATTTTAATAATAAAGCACTCACGGAATCGAGAAGGCTATAATTGCATGGCAATAAATTACACCAAATAATGATATCATCCGAAGAGAGGTCAATATTAATTGCAGGCGAATCATTCATTTCTAACTGAATATTTGAATGGCAATCCAGTTGGCTATTAATTAAATCATTGCGCCCCATGACACTTAAGTATTCGTTTAGCACTTCGATAAAACGGTATTTCATATTATATTCCTTATTTAAATGGTTTTAATTACATTGACTTTTATTGTGTCTGAAATCTCATTAAAAGAGAGAACCTCTAGCTCAGGGAAACGTCCTTCTAATATTTTTTTTACAAAACGGCGGATATCAACAGGAACGAGCACATTGATGTCCCTGATTGATAAATAACTGTTCTCTAACGCCAGCTCCGCGGATTGAATTAAGGCATTACTTGCTTCTGGCTCAAGGTGTAAATACACACCACCCGATGATTGACGAATACCTTGGCGAATAGTGTCTTCAAACTCTGAATTAATCATTAAAACATTGAGGCGCCCATCTACTGCAAATCTTGATGAGATATACCTCGCCATCCCACTGCGAATGTGCTCAACAAGCATCAAACTGTCTTTTTCTTTCGGCACCCACTGCACTAAAATTTCAATAATTAATTTCATATTTCGCACTGAAATTTTTTCCATCAATAAACGTTGGAAAACTTCTGTGACTTTCTGCACAGTGGCATGGCGATAACACTCTTTGAGTAATTCAGGATATTTACTATCTAGGTCATCAAGTAAATTTTTGGTTTCTTGAATACCAAAAAATTCATTAATATGGCGCAGCAAAAGTGTGCTAACACAATCAATCATTTCTGAAACATCATCGCGAGAATACAACCCTAGCTGCTCAATATTTTCTTTGTCTTTATTATCAAACCAAATATTTTTTGAGCCATACTCATCCGCATACTCAGTTAAATCAATGCCAAGGTATTTCAATTCATCTGTATTTGACAATAACCGGTGCCCATAAAAGCAAATGTCATATTCCCCTGCCTTTATTTCATTAATTAATATGACTATTTTGTTTTCTTCAATGATCGGTGAGTAATTTATTGCAATATCAGGGATTCGATAGCCATAACGAATAAAAACATCTTTCTTCATACGAGATAGAAAATTATTTTCTTCCAAATGTTCTTTATATACTTGATTCACTGAAATAATAATGGGAAGTGTCTCTGGGATATATTCGTCAATAAAATCTTGGTTAACGCGTTGTGTTTCCCCCTCTGTCGCTTCTGATGTGACGCTTTCTATTTCTTGTTGTTTTTCAGTGGTCATTGTCTTACGCTTTTTATAGTAACGTACGGCAAAAAGCCCAATCAGCAATGCGGAAAGAAATAGAAAAATCGTCGTTGGAAACCCGGGTAAAAACCCCATAAAAAGTACAATCAAAGCGGTAATTAATATCGTAAAATCATTAGCAAATAATTCAGAAACAATATTTTCACCCAAATTTTTATCATTTCCCCCGACACGCGTCACAATGAAGCCCGCACTAATCGAAATCAGTAATGCAGGAATTTGAGCAACTAAACCATCGCCTATCGTTAACAGCGAAAACGTATTTAGCGCTGTCGAAACATCCATACCTTGTTGTGCAGTACCGACAGAGATGCCACCGATTAAGTTAACAAAAATGATCACAATACCCGCAATGGCATCACCTTTGATAAACTTCATGGCGCCATCAAAGGAACCAAATAACTGGCTCTCTTTTTCGAGGTCTCCCCGCTTTTCTTTCACGGTAGCTTCATCAATCACACCCGCACGTAAATCAGCATCAATACTCATTTGTTTGCCCGGCATTGCATCAAGAGAAAACCGCGCAGCCACTTCCGCAATACGCTCAGAACCTTTTGTGATAACAATGAATTGCACAATTGTCACAATGGCAAACACGACCATCCCCACAACGAGGTTATCTTGAATAACGAACTCGCCAAACGTGGCAATAATATCGCCGGCATCGGCTTCTAATAGAATTAAACGGCTTGTACTAATTGATAAGGCCAATCTAAACAATGTACTGATTAATAGGATGGATGGAAACGATTGAAAATTCAGTACTCGAGTAATATAAAAAGAGCTCATAAAAATAAGGACTGAAATCATAATATTCAGACCTATTAATAAATCGACCAAAACTGTTGGTAATGGAATAATTAACATAGCGATAACCATCACCATGATCACTAACACCATTAATTCAGGTCGCTGTCGGATCTGTAATAAAAACCCTGTGATATTTTTCATAGAATGATAAATTTCCTATTTATTTCTTTGCTGTTGTTCTTTAGCCACAATGTCGTTCATCTGTATTTTTAAAAATGACAATAATTCATCTCTATCTTCCAAAGATGGAAAAACAGCGATAGGGATCATTGAGAATGCCAACAGTAATAACTGAAAAAATTGAGCACGTATTTCGGTATGAGCAATACGGAGTTCTTTATTAATAAAATCAATTAATTTTTCTTCAAATATTGTTTGCCCACGGATCCCGCTAGTAAAAACTTGGCTCAGTGATTTTTCCAATATCGGCTTATTTATGTCAGTGCTGTTTTGAAAACATGTTGATAGAAAAAATTGCTGGCTAAAGATAGAGTCAAGCGACTGTAATTCCCTTAGCCGCCCAACCCGAATAAAAAAATTACCAAATTCACTAACATTGATATCCCCTAACGGTAATGCCTGCAAATCACACGCTAATGCACGCGCTAAATAACGCATCATGTTTTCACGTTCTTGAAACTCTAATTCTTCAACCCACTGCTCATATAAATAAACGACTGGGCCGTCATAGCTAATAAACTCACGATAAACGGCTCTCAAGTTCCCAGCACTTTGTTTTAGTTTTTCAGCAAATGCCTTAGCTAATAACGCGACATTCGCCCCAGCTTGAGCTTTTCGCGCATTTTCATCATTTAAAAGATGCTCATTCAGTGTCTCAAGGTTATCAATTTGTTCCTGCTTTAGCTTTCTGCGATGAATTAATGTTGCAAGCGCCATTAATAAATCACTGGGATCAGGGAAAAACTGCAACAATAATGCACGTAATTGCTGCGGTGTCATAAGCTGCTTATTTAGCAACCCCTCGATTTTCATCACTTTCTCATCGGCATCATTGTCTAAAATGCGTTCAGAAAAACGTGTCCATTCCTCTTCAGGTGCCTTTCGAGAGCTCCCTCGGCGCACATGACTCGCGGCCAACATAGCCATTGACGCGTATTCACTGCTGCTATCAATAACCCCTAAACCACGGGCAACCTCGTCGCCATCATCACTATTGCTCTTTGATGATGCACGGCTTTTATCCTGAGTGTTGGATAAAAACCGGTTGCTGTAATTCATTGGCGTTATTGCCATGATTCACTCATATATTGCTGTAAAAACTGTACCGTGCCGTGCAACTGGCTATCACGCTGAGTAATACGCGTTTTTTCTGAGAATTGGCGGCCATCCCACGCTTCATTTTCATCCAATAAACGCGGCTGAATAAGGAATAGGCGTACCATTTTCTGCTGGTTAACTGAAGTGCTACTAAATAATCCGCCAATCCAAGGAATATCACCTAATCCAGGAATTTTACTTTCATTTTCAATGTATTGTTCGCGAGTATAGCCACCTATCAGTAAACTGCTGTCTTTCGCAATTCGTGCAACCGTATTAATACTGGTACGATTAATAGATGGTAACCCTTCAACGCTGGAAGCCTTGCCATCACTACCATGACTTTGCGCACCATCTTCAATATTGACTTCCATTTCAACTTGATGGCCCGCTGAAATACGTGGCATGACGCTGATCATGGTGCCGTAAGTGACCTGCTCCAACGTCGCAATCCGCTCACCTTGTAATTTGGCGTAAAAACTGGTGTTGTTATCAAACAACGCGGGGATATTTTCTTGTGTCAGTAAGACAGGGCGGGATACGATATGCCCATTGCCTTTTTTGCTAAGTGCATCAATTTGCAGTAAAAACTCTTGGCTATTCGACAGTGTACTACGGTTAAAGGCAATTGCCCCTCGACCCGCTTTAAATGTCCCCACTTCCCAACTCACACCTAAGTTATCTAACTCAGAACGGGTAATATCGATAATCCACAATGAAAGCTCAACTTGGCGACGGCGCACATCCAGTGTACGAACTAGCTGTTTTACATAGTTAATTTGTTCTTGGCTACCCTTAACAATTAAGCTATTACTGTCAGGATGCGCCACTAGTGAAAGTGCATTTTTACCCGATGAACGATTAACAATAACCTGCTTTTTTTCCTGCTTTTCTTCGCCTATCGGCGCATCCATCAATTCATCAATTGAATCCCCTGATACATTAAGTTTTGCAGGCTGAATATTAACGGTTTCCTCTACGGTATTGCCGCTATCTTTAAACAATGTACTAATAACAGTCAGCATGCCTGGCACTGTTGTGCTCTGACCACGGGATGAATATGTACGGTCAGTAACAGAGGCATGTTTCAATGAAATAACAGCCACCTCACTGCTGGTTGACTCTTCTTGCTTTAACTGCTTTTCGAGGTACAGCGTGGCGGCTTTGATAAGCTCGACATACAGCGGTGGCCCCGAAACAAATAATAAGTTATCAGCACCTTGAGAACGCACTGGAAATCGTTCATCATAAATCCCATTGCGCTGAATATAGCTCAGCACTTGTCCGCTGCTCACTCGATGCGTTGGCACAATGACGCTGCGCATTTCACTATTATCATAAACATAAATACTGGCGCCATCGTCATACCACACTAGCGCAATACGCCGTGTCAGGGCTTTAAACATTTCATCCGCATTCGCCAGGTTAAAATTACCTGTGACTTTTTTCTGAGCCGCTAACTTACTTAAAATAATGGGTTTATTTAACTGTTCTGCTACTGCTTCAAAAACCTTACCCACTGCAATATTGTTTGCGACAAAGGTTTCATGGTTTCTTTCTTGTGCCACAGGCTCTGCAATAAATATTTCAGACTGAGCCGCGTAAACATTAGAATTCAGTAAAAGGAGTGTTAGTAATATTGCCCCTTTTCTTTTACTGCTCATATAAATTTGCTCCAAGATGTCTTATTTCTGAAGGCGTTAACCCCAGTTCTTTTTTGATATCATTGGTGAAATGTGAGGCTGAGCAATAACCCGCTTCTAACCCAACATCTAAAATGGAACTTTCACTCTCAATTAACTGTAAAATTGCATTCGCCATACGAACGCTCATAATTTTACGCTTTGCTGTTTTATTAAAGTTTTCTCGATAAAGTTGTCTAAAATAAGAGGCTGATACACCATAACGGGCACAAAGCTGATTGATATTGGCATTCTTATCACTCTGTGCAGCTTCCAAAATAAAACGCATCATTCCGTAGGCTTCATATTTACGTAATACATTGCACCAACAGTTAAATAACGGGTGTATTCTTATAACCAAATCGATAACAATATTTCTCATTGAGACACTGGTAGAAAGCTCTTCATCCAATGAAATAAATTCTTGTGTGATTTGTTCATTTAAGCTGTAAATTTCCTTCTTTGAAAGAAATGACTGCCCCATCGCTGTATCAATCACCGCAAGAATCTCAATCAACTCTGACAATGCGATTGAATAGAGCTCCCAGTATGGGTTTTCATTACTCTCTAACACGTCATCATTGGCAATAAATATAGATGATTGCTCAAATGAAATATTTAAATTTGAATATGGCGATTTATAAAAAAACGCCGTTGCGCTATCACCTGGAATTGCCAAAACTAACTTATCCTGCAAAGAAAAACAGAAGTTTCTATTTTCTAACAGCGCAGCAATATCTTTCTTTGTCATGATATATAAGCCCTATCTATGTATTTTTTCAAAAAATAGCTTGAAATATATGCCCAACAAACTCAATGGAATAAAAAGGAATACTTTGCACTTAAAAAAATGATTCCCTAGTCATAAGGAATAAGACTAATTCAGCTGACAGTGCTTTTTTTATTCTGTTTAATACACTCAACTTATTTTTAAAGAGATTATATACGTGACAGATATCCATAATCAGACTTACGTGATGAAAATCATGAATGGTGAAATGCATGACCATGAAATAATAATTAATTTAAATGCTAATTTGATTGTTATTGGTGAGGAAGATACATATAAGACTAACGTAACGGATGAGGGTTTTACTGGGTATTCAATACCTAGCCATCAAGACGCTTTTACTTTCTCTATTATTTCCCATGAAGGCCAAATTGCCATCGACCTACACAAAAAAAACCAAAGTGAGATCATCTTAATTAATCTACAAGAAATTGTTTTAAAAGAGCTATTTCCATTTATGCTTAAAGAAATTGATACGCCTTGGAATACGTCGCTAATGTCTAAAGAGGAGCAACACCAACCTATTAAAACAGAAAAAAATCATAATAAATTTAATAAATCGCCATACAACTATAAATTCTTTGCAGGTCTATCATTATTCGCGTGCATTCTTGTTGGTTCTTTCTTTTTTCCGAATAATTCTGAATTAAAAAAAGATGCCCAATTAAAATCTATTGAAAAAATGCTAATAAGCAGCACACAAAAAATTGTAGTGACCAAAGATGATAAAAATACTGCTCTTATATTAGTACAATCTCAACGTGATTATGATTGGGCTATGCAACAATTGTTAAAGACAAAATTTCGCAACAATTTTTCCATCAAGATCCGCCGACAATTAGAAAATGAGATAGAAAATAAAATTTCAAATGAAATATCTAATTTATTAAAAGTTGATATTACTGACCCCTGTCACCCAGTGATTAAGTCATTATCTAATCAGCAAACAGTAAAAAACAATGATCTTTTTAACAAGATATTTTCCAGTAACTTTAGTTGCTATAAAAACTATACTACACATACTATCAATATCGGTGAATTACTAAAAAATGCCGAGCTAGGATTAACAGAAAGCCACGTCAAATGGCATAAAATCAATAAAAATAATAAATCCATATTTATTATTAAAGATAGTTTAAACGATAAGCAAACTATCTCATTAATTAACTTCGTTAATTCATTTAATCAGCAATGGGGAGAGCGACAAATTCAGTTCTCAATATCATTAGCCAATAATGAACTAGCAGGTCAATCTTTTATCACAAACGAAGGTGGTTATATTTTATTAGGTAATAACCATTGGACATTTAATCCAAAAACACTTTAATCAGTAAACAATGAGGATAATATCATGGCAACAATTGGTATGGGTACAACAACTGACTCAAATAATGCAACAATTAGCACGGGTGAATGGGATGGCTCTGCCTTTGAAGCAAGCGGAAGTGCAGATAGTAAATGGGGGATGATGTATCGTGCATCAGCAGGGTTAAGCGCACGAACAAAAGTCATTGCAGATAAATTAAAAGATACATTGGATAACCCAAATGTTGAAGTTGATAACCCATTAGTACTTGGCCAAATTACCACACTGAGTGGAAATTATAATATGGCTCGTCAATTACAAAGTAACGTCATGAAATCAATTAAAGACGCTGCCCAAGCCATTATTCGTAACGTTTAATACATAAATAAGCACCCTATAAATGGGTGCTCTATTTTACAGGATATTTTTATGATTAACCCAATTACATCTTCAACTGTTTTCCAAATTGACAATGACATCACAACAGCAGTACCTATGAGCTCATTTGAAGACAAAGTGAAGCAATTATTTGCCGAATATACTGTGGCTGTTGGAAGTGAAAAAGCGGACTTAATCAATAAGGCGAATAATATTGATGTCAGCAACCCCGCGGAGTTACTTAAAATTCAAAACCAAGTCGGTAATTATAACCTTGCGATGAGCACAATCAGCACGCTTACTCATAAAAGTGTTTCGGCCATTGATGTCGTCTTAAAAGCCCAATAACTTATGAACATTTTAAAAAAAATATTATTAGTCGGTTTTGTTGGTTTGTTATTAGGCTGTGATAATCAATTATTGCTCAGTAACTTAAGCCAAAGACAAAGTAATGAAGTTCTTGCAATATTACAGGCACACGGCGTAGATGCGACCCGTAAGCATGATAATAAAAGCGGGGATACCATCCGTGTCTCAAGTGATAATTTTGTCATTGCCGTTGATTTACTGCAAAAATATAACCTCCCCTCGAAAGACCCTGTTGAGATTATTCAGGCATTTCCAGGTGATTCACTCGTTGCCTCACCACAAGCGGAGCGAACCCGTTTGTTATCTTTAATTGAGCAACGTTTAGAACAATCCTTGTTATCCATTCCCGACGTAGTCAATGCAAGGGTGCATGTTAGTTACCCATTAAATGGCAATGGTACGGCAAAGCCAATACAAAAAGTCTCCAGTCTAGTGACTTACTCGGGAAATGAAGACCCCAAAATGATGATGAGCAAAATAAAACTATTTTTAAATAGTAGTTTTTCAGAAACAACTTACGATAATGTCTCGGTTGTTGTTATTAATCGTCCACCACTTCAATACCAATTAAAATCGACATCAGAGAGTAGTTTTCAGCCTATATTAATAGGGACTATTTTTGTCGTGATTGTTTTTCTCTTTAGCTTATTAGCTTTTATCCTGAAACGGCAATCAAATAAAAAACAATCTGATGAAATCGCTGAGAATAATTTAGATGTTATTACTAAATAAGCTTCTTATTGACCAAAAAAATATTTTTTTAGCACCGGGGAATTACTTTCATGATGAATTTAATCTCCCCATTTATCATCAATTACCCGCAAAATTGCAGCAGCAACACAATCAAAATTTGATTGAAAAATATGCATTAAAGATGCCGAATGAAAATACCCGAATATTACCCAGTTTATTATCAAATAATTGGGAAGCATTCCCTACGATTGCAATAACACTCGGTCATTTATGGCAAAGAAAACCATTCAATAACGATATGTTACCTAAGGAAAATATCCCACAGGCACTGTCTGCCTTTGGTGCAGCACAGCTTTTAGCTTGCCTTACCCCTTTCGGCAATATTTATGTTTCACGCGCAAAATATATGTTCAGCCAAAACACACAACAACTTATTCCTACATATTTCGACGGGGCATTACCCTGGAACATTATCGAGGAGGCATGTCATCATGTCAGCAGAAATAGAAACTAAGAAACAAATAATGGCAACAGCACAGGAAAAAGTGCTAATTAAAAAGCAGGTATTGAATGCATCAAAATATGAAAAAAGCATCATACAATACGCCAAAAAAAAGTCTAATAGACTTTATCAACATGCTCAAGAAAATGAAGCTATATTACAAAAAGCGGCCTATCAACAAGGGTACAATGATGGCTTAAAACAGCTTTTACATGACTTTATTGCAGGGTTAGAACACAGCATAATTGCCTTTCAAGAACAGGTAAATCAAAGCCAAGTCAGGCTCGAAAACCTATTGATGTCGCTGTTTAATGATGACCGTTTGAAAGAAATTATTGCGCATTACTTTGCTCAGTCCCCCGAAATAGCATCAAAAACAACCTTACATTTGCCAGCGCAGACACATGCAAATTTAAATGATATAAAACAAAACATTACGATATTGATCCATGCTGATTATGAATCAATTGCGTTAGAAACTAATAACCAAATTTGCTATTTCTCGCCTTCAATTGCGACTAAAAATACATTACCACAGATTTTCTCCATCCCAGTTCGTTGCCAGATATTGGATGAACAAAAAGTGGCCTACCAGAAACTGATTGAAAGAATAAATGCAGAGAAAGAGAATAATGACGATACTCCCCAATAGGCCCATACCAACAAGCTCTATCGTGCCAATTAGTCACCCCCTCGATAAAATAAGTATTATCACAAAAGGCACTACACCTTTAGCATCAAATACAACAAAACAGGTAGTGGATATCCCACCTAAGACACAAGAAAAAATAGATAAATTTATTGAAAAATTACAGTCAAAAGAAACAGATAAAGAGTTTTTTTCTGCTATTTTCAGTACTCTCACTCGGCTTAAAAAAAATGAAAAAGAGAATTTTATTGCTGGCACGGCGCAAATGCTCAAATCGCTACCGAATGATGGAACACCATCACTCTATGATAAATTCACAAAAGGGTTAAAGCGTTATATGGCGATAAATTTAATGAATCAACCGTTTACTGAGCAACTAAACAAAAATATATCTAGCTTTAATATAGATGGCGACGATGATGATTAAGTTTAAAAATGATAACCACCATCAATATTAGATGCATTTCTATAGAGGTAAAGTTCATACAATCTTTGATAATTATTTACCTCTTTTATATTTCCTCTCTATTCTCCCTCTAAAAAATAAAAATTATGTATATTTTTTTGATATATATATCCAGGCAATATGAGTTAAATTTATCCTAACAATAAATTTAGAGCTATTATAAAAAAACGACTTAATTTTTTTCATTTATTAGTGAGCCCTGTTTTTTTATATTGAAGCATATTTTAGTGGAAGTTAGGATATGACTAATTTCTTACCCAGTTATCTTTTATAGGAAAATATATGAGTAGTATGGAATACATGGAAATAGAGCCCATGATTTTGTTATCCGAAGAGGTTGTTTATAACCCATTAAAAAGAACCCTTTCCAAAGGAAAGAAATCCATCAGTCTTACAGAAAATGAGTCTTGCCTGTTAAAATTATTACTAGTAAAAACAAGTAATAAAAGAGAGGTCATGTACGAAATCTGGGAAAAGAGAGGAACCATTGTGACTGAAAGTAGTTACTACAAACTGGTGAGACAGTTACGTCAATCTTTCAAAAAAGTGGAATTAGATGAGAACCTCATCATGACGCTACCAAGAATTGGTATTCTCTATACTGGAGAGAAATTTGAAATGCCAGTTTTATCGAAAAATCATCAAGATAGAAAAAATGTTTATTCTTACATTCGATGTTTTTTCCAAAAAGTTTTTGTCCGTTCATTCCAATAAAATCATATATAGAAGAAATTAATCATGTTTTTTATCAATACATTAAAAAAATATATTAACGTTTTATTTATTCTCGCTTTTGTTGGCTTACTGTTTGGTTGCAGTCAATTTTCGCAAAACAGACTACTCGATTCTGACTACCGTCTTGAGGGAGATATCTATTCACATGCCAATATCCCTGATAATGCTGAAATAACATTATCCATCAGTCCATTAGATATAGTTTCCTCTAATAATGAGACCTATAGCTATCACTTTAAAACAAATAAAGTTAGTCGTGTTGTTTATTTTAAAGCGAATATTCCAGACCATCTTATGACCAATAAAAAACCATTAGGAATTAGTGTCAGAATCGAAAAAGACGAGGCGTTAATTATGATGACAAATAAAATTGTTCCACTACCTCTGCTTTCTTCAGAAAAAATATCACTGCCTGTTTTATCAATGCAGTAATAAGTTTATTATCTATTACTCCTAATTACTTCAACCCTAATCGCTTGGCTAATCGGTGTAAATTTGCAATATCTAATGATAAATCGCGAGCACTTGCCGACCAATTATAATGATTAAGCTCCAAGGCTTGCGTAATCATTTTACGTTGAAAATCATCCGTTGCATCACGCAAGTTAGTGCCCACTGGTAGCGTGAGTGGCTGGTCAACTACCTGCTCAGGGTGATTAAACGTAAAGTAGTGTGGCTGTAAAATAACATCACCTGTATGAGTAGATGCCCGAGCAAGTATAATTGCACGGTGGATAGCATGCTCTAATTCCCTGACATTTCCAGGCCACACGTAATTAAGCAAATACATTTGCAATGATGAGCTTAATACCACACTCGATAAATTAAAACGTTGGCGGTATTGTTCGCAGAAATACCCCGCAAGCAAAATAATATCTTCGCCCCGCTCTTTTAATGGCGGAACAAATAATGGGAACACGCTGAGCCGATGAAATAAGTCTGCTCTGAAACGCCCTTCTAAAACCTCTTCGCGCAAATCACGGTTTGTTGCTGCCAATACCCGTACATTAACCCGTAAACTACGGTCATCCCCCACCCGCTGAATATCGCCATATTGTAAAACACGCAATAATTTTGCCTGCAATGATAATGACAGCTCACCAATTTCATCAAGAAACAGTGTGCCATTGTCTGCCATCTCGAACTTGCCGCTTCTATGGCTTATTGCTCCAGTAAATGCCCCTTTCACGTGACCAAATAACTCACTTTCAGCCACATTTTCAGGTAAGGCCGCGCAGTTTAAATACACCAATGGCTTATCTGCGCGGAGTGATTTTTCATGAATGGATTTAACGACTAGCTCTTTCCCTGTTCCCGTTTCACCGCCCACCAGTACATTCAGATCAGAGGCTGCAACAATCTCGATTTCTTTTTTTAATTGCTGCATTCGCAGGGATAAACCAATGATTTCAGTTTGCCCTGTCGGTTTAAATAAGGCTGGTTGATTTGGCAAAACATTTTGATTTTCAAGCTGTTCAATCAACAAGGCATTGTTTAGAGCCCCCGCTGCAAGTGCAGCAATTAACCTCAATGATTCATTACTAAAGGCATCAAATTGGTCAGGAGACAGTCCATCTAAGGTTAATGCACCGATAAGATTTTGCCCTGCGTATAAAGGTAGCCCTACACAGGCATGCACTTTAAGGTGTTGATGATGTGGAATTAAACCATCATAAGGGTCTGGGAGTTGGCTATCCGCGGGGAAACGTACCACATCCCCAGCGCGTGCAATTGCTTCGAGTCGTGGGTGCCCTTCTAATAAAAAGCGTCTTCCCAACACATCTGCCATTAAGCCATCAATTGCTAAGGGTATGAATTGGCCTGACTCATAACGAAGCAATGCACAAGCATCACATTTTAGGGATTGCCTCAATGTGGTAATAAGCCGTTGAAAGCGGTCTGGGTGTTCAATACCACTTTGCAGTTCAATCGCGATTTGTGCCAATGCATCGACAGAAAAACCCATCATCATTCCTCATAGTCAATTTGACTATCATTATAGTCATAATGACTCATTTTAATATAGTCATTATGACATATTTATTTTACCTTGAAATCACTATTTACATTAAAATCAAATAGATAAAAACATGGCATGGATATTGATTATGTCTTTGTATACTCCAAAGAAATATAGGACAAAATTAATATGGCGATTCATGTAAAAAACAATATTCAGTGGGTAGGTCAGCGTGATTGGGAAGTGCGCGATTTTCATGGTACCGAGTACAAAACACTCAAAGGAAGTAGCTATAACAGCTATTTGATTTGTGAGGAGAAAAATGTCCTTATCGATACGGTAGATCATAAATTTAGCCGCGAATTTGTGCAAAATCTACGTGGCCAGATTGATTTAAATGATATCGATTACATTGTTATTAATCATGCGGAAGAAGACCACGCAGGTGCCTTAACTGAGCTCATGAGCTATATTCCTAACACGCCTATCTATTGCACCGCAAACGCTATTGACTCAATCAATGGTCACCATCATCACCCTGAATGGAATTTTAATGTCGTCAAAACAGGGGATACCCTTGATATTGGTAACAATAAGCAGCTGATATTTATTGAAACACCTATGCTTCACTGGCCAGATAGCATGATGACTTACCTTACTGACGATGCCGTTCTTTTTAGTAATGATGCATTTGGACAACACTATTGTGATGAACGATTATTCAACGATGAAGTGGATCAAAATGAACTGTTTGATCAATGTCAGCGCTATTACGCCAATATTCTGACACCCTTTAGTCGCTTAGTAACCCCGAAAATTAATGAGATCTTAGGCTTTAATCTACCCGTCGATATGATTGCAACGTCACACGGTGTGGTATGGCGAGATAATCCAACGCAAATTGTTGAATTGTATTTGAAATGGGCGGCTGATTATCAAGAAGACCGCATCACAATTTTCTACGATACCATGTCAAATAATACCCGTTTAATGGCCGATGCCATTGCACAGGGCATTAATGAGGCTGACCCGAATGTGGCGGTTAAGATTTTCAACATCGCAAAAAGTGACAAAAACGACATTATTACACATGTATTTCGTTCTAAAGGCACCCTTGTCGGCACATCAACCATGAACAATGTGATGATGCCAAAGATTGCAGGCATGCTTGAAGAAATGTCTGGGTTACGGTTTTTAAATAAAAAAGCGGCTGCATTTGGTAGCTTTGGCTGGAATGGCGGCGCCGTTGATCGGGTACAAACGCGGCTAATGG
This sequence comes from Providencia sp. UF-224, assembly GCF_058245955.1. Lineage (NCBI taxonomy): Bacteria > Pseudomonadati > Pseudomonadota > Gammaproteobacteria > Enterobacterales > Morganellaceae > Providencia > Providencia sp. UF-224. Next base: position 94,463 of record NZ_JBSICC010000008.1, read on the forward strand.
ATGCAGGGTTTGATACAGCTCTGTCATTAAAAGCAAAATGGAAACCAGATACCGCAACGCTAGAAAGCTGCCGTGAATATGGCCGAGATATTGCACGTAAATGGGCTTTATCTGCATAACCACACTGACCAAAGCACGATCAGAATTTTATGATTTTATAGAGGACACCTCACATGCAATTAAGAGATAAAACACTTGGCCAGCTTGCCTTATCGATTCCAAGAGCATCCGCGCTTTTTCGCCAATACAATATGGATTATTGCTGCGGCGGAAAACAAACGCTCAGCCGAAGTGCAGAAAAATTGAATTTAGACATTGAAGCATTAGAAAAACAATTAGCAGAATTATCAAATGAAACATTAGAAAAAGACTGGCGAGCGGCTCCGCTAGATGAACTTATTGATTTTATTATTGTTCGTTATCACGATAGACACAGAGAGCAATTACCTGAACTTATTTTGCAAGCACAAAAAGTCGAGAGAGTTCATGCTAATAAACCCACCGTTCCGAGTGGCTTGGCAAAATACCTTGAAGCCCTGCTTGAAGAATTAACCAGCCATATGATGAAAGAGGAACGTGTATTGTTCCCAATGATTAAAAATGGGTTAGGGCAAAATGCAGCGGGTCCAATTAGCGTCATGGAACAGGAACATGATGATGCTGGAGATTTATTAGAAGCGATTAAAGGCATCACAGATAACGTGACACCTCCCGCGGAAGCCTGTACCACTTGGCGTGTACTTTACAATGGAATCAATGAGTTAATTGATGATTTAATGAATCATATTAACTTAGAAAACAACTTACTGTTCCCAAGGGCATTAGCAGGCGAGTAAGCGTTTTTCCACATATTATCGCTGCTTAGTAAAGAGCAGCGATAATATTTTTACCAAAGGCCTTCTGATTCCAAACCTAAAGATACCACATCAAATAAACCTTCATTTAACTCATTCTCTGTACAGGTGAAAACCAGTTTAGTCGGTGGAGTAAATCCTGTTTTTGCATCAACCCCTTTTGAGCCAAAAACAAATGCAAGCAGAGCGGTAAAAGGTGCAGAATTTATCGCCAAATCATTGAGGATAAAGTGTATTTTTTTTACTTCCTCCTCATTTTCAAAAGAACCTGTCGCATGGATATGAATCACACTTTCATCTCTATTTGCATTTTTAATATTCGGTAATGAAAATCAACAGCTTTGGCTGTAAAACGGTATTGTTTAGACATAGATTATTTTCACCTTTATTTAAGAGAGTAAAAATGACGGCTCAACAGATGAGATGCCTTATCTATGTATAAATAAAAAAGCGTTAAATGAAAAACTCATCAATTAGTACAACTTAAAAAAACATAATCAGTTATACGCTATTATTTCTTATCAAAAAAAAACGACCTAATAAATAGGTCGCTCTTTTATCATTTTTAATTGATTGCTATTGGTAGCTTTTTTTAATTTCTTGCGAAATCGCTAAGCCTCGTTTTGCTTCTTTTTCTGCTATCTCAACGGACAAACCAATATAAGAACGCGGGTCGAGCATCGCTTTGATTTCATCATTGCTAAAAGCGGCTGAAATCACACTGTTTTTGGTCAGGTTGGTATAGAAATCCTCACCATCCGCTGCGGTCTTGATCGCTTCTTCATATAGCAGCTCATGGGCTTTGTCTTTCCCCAGCTTTTCTGCCATTTTCATCATGACGTATTCAGTATTATCTAGCCCTTTATTCCTCAATACGTTATGTAACATTCTATCTTCATGAGGAACGAGAGTTCTTGAAAGCTCTTCAGTTCTTAAAAGAATTTCTGTCGTTAATTCTAACGCTTCTTCAATTAAGCCATCGAATAACATATAAGAGCTACTGTCACCTTCATAAGGACGCACGGCAGAGTACATCCCCACACTTGGCAAAGAGTACAATTTCTGTGAGTTCGCAATAATCCCTTTCGCAAGTTTTGGGTTAATCTTGTGCGGCATGGTACTGCTGCCCACCGTCCCCTTAGTAAACCCTTCAGAAACCTCAGCAATTTCTTCCAATGTGGTGCTGTAAACTTCCTCGCCAATTTTATGGCAGATATTCGCCATCAGCGCCAAGTTCGCCATATATTCTAATTTATGGGTACTTAGGTTTCTCGATGGAACTTCCATCGCATGCATGCCCGTTAGCTCAGCGACGCGTTTTTGTACCTCTAAACCAATACCCGGCATAGAGTTAAATGCCCCAACCGCTCCGCCCATCATGATGGTGAAGACGCGCTTTTCACACTCTTTCATACGCTGATAACAATCAATAAAATCACTGATCCATACCGACACTTTATAACCGTAAGTGATCGGAATTGCATGGCGTCCATGGGTTCGACCCGGCATGACCATATGTTTGGTTTTTTCTGCCAGCCCCGATAAGTTCTCAATGATTTCACTCAGCAACAACATAAATTTGTTGTGTACTGTTTTCATCATATACAGCTGGGAACTTTGCTGAATATTCTGCGTGGTAATACCGTAGTGGATATATTTACCACTCTCTTCTGAGCATGCATTTACTAATACTTTCAGAAAAGGCACAAAACCATGGCCAATTTTTTGGTAAATACGGCTCATTTCTTCGAAATCAATATTTTCAATAATCGCCTTTTCTTTGATTTCATCAGCTGCGGATTGGGGAATAAACCCCTGCTCCGCCTGTGCTTGAGCCAACATAGATTCAAACATTAACCAAGTCGTATATTTCGCTTCATCAGATAAAAGCGCCTTAATACCTCGGTCATCAATGGTTTTACTTTTAGAATCGTATAATGCTCTCATTTCGTATCCCTTCTTTATTTCTTCATTGCTTCATCAACAGCATTGCGAACGAATTCAACCTTCGGCCCATAAACGACATGGACATGGTTTGCCGATGGAAAGAAGAATGCGGTACATCCTGATTCCAACATTAAATCTTTATCAATTTGATTCACTTCGCCAACATCAATACGCATACGAGTAATACAGTTATCTACGTTACGAATATTTTGTTTGCCACCTAACGCTTGGATTAAAATTTCTGCAATTTCGCCATAACGTTTTTCTTTAATTAAGGTATTTTTCAGATTGCTAGACTCTTCACGACCCGGGGTTTTGATATCAAATTTAATAATCGCCCAGTAGAAAATAAAGTAAGTGACGACGGCTAAACAGCTACCAATGATGACCAAGAATATCCAGTTGGTGTGCTCATATAGCAATCCAAATATCGTGAAGTCGAATACCGTTCCTCGGATATAACCGATAGCAACACCCGCGAAAGAAAGTAATACCGCCCCAATACCGACAATAATCGCGTAAATGAGATACAGCAGTGGCGCAATAAATACGAAAGTAAATTCGAGCGGTTCGGTCACGTTACCCAGCATCGCAGTCAATACCATTGTCACCAACATCGACTTCACTTCTGCGCGGTTTTCTTTCTTCGATGTTCTGTAAATTGCCAGTGCAATTGCAGGGAATAAGAACAGCGTTACTAACATTTGCTGTTGCGCCATAAAGCGGGTCAAACTTGGCATCATTGCCCAATATTCGCTGTTAGGGCCTTGTTTGAATAACACTTCAGTCAATGCAGGAACAACACCAACAAAAGTTTGTCCATCAATAACATAAGTACCGCCCGCTTCCGTGAATCGGAACAACACGTTCCAGACGTGGTGCAACCCGAACGGAATGAATAAACGCTCACCACCTGCGGTAAAGAATGGCCCAACTGGACTCAAGAACACGGCGGATAGCTTCATTAAACCTTGAACTAAGACTTCCCAGATAAACGGTAACAATGCGCCGACCATGATCATTAAACCAATCATGATAATGGACACTGATTTTTTACCAGAGAAGAATGCAAATGCGGTTGGAAGCTCAAGGTTATAGAACTTGTCAGTCGCCCAAGAGGCAATTAAACCGGTAATGATCCCCCCCGCGGCACTGATATTTAGGGTTTGTATTCCAAGGACTTTGATCTGCCCCACTTGGCTCATAATCGCTGCATCAGCGAGCTTGCCAGTGAGTACCAACCAAATATTCATGGTAATGATCAAGGATAAGTAACCGACCACCGACGCAAAAACGGCTATCCCCTTATCTCTCTGACTCATCCCATAAGCGACCCCCATCGCAAACAGCAATGGGATATTATCGAAAATCACCCCTGCAATAGAACGAATGCTAACTAATAGAGCGTTAACTGTTTCATTTCCGAGGAAAGGAAAGCGTGCAATCATATACGTTTGCACTAACGCACCGCTGATACCCAATATCATACCGATAGGTGCAAGCACACCAATCGGAAGGAGTAATGTTCTCCCAAAGCGTTGGATAGATTCACCAAACTTTCTTCTGGCCATACTTTTTCCTTATGACTTCTATTATTAGAATTAAAGGCATACTAGCTTGGGGGTTTTATAAAAGAAATGATGTCCCGGTTTTAAAAATTATCTTAGGTCATAAATTATGACCTAGGTCATTTTGAAACAGCACTAACGCGAGAAATAACAATAAAAAGGCAGTAATATAGGAAGGGTAAGTTAAGAAAGTCGCCTAAAGTAGGTTTTCTAACTCATTGATAAGTAAATCAACTAAAATAAAAAAACCGATTCGGGACTTGGTGTCATCCCTTTTAGTATCGTAACTGTCTGCGAAACAAAAAAGCGTGTTATCGGTATAACTGGTTAATTCATTGGTATTGAATGCCGTCATACTAATAATATTCGCCCCTTTTAATTGGACAATTTTAGCGGTTTCAATAATCTTTTTTGTGCCACCAGAAAGGGAAATAAATATCACCGTATCATCTTTACTGACGAGCCGAGTGAAAGAATCAGATAAATTGTAGTCATTAATAAAAAAGCAGTGCAGACCTAATGCAAAGAGTAAGTGCTCAAGGTAATAGCCCACGGCCTTACTGGTTCCCCTCGCGACAATAAAAATATTTCGTGATTTATGTAAGATATTCGCACAATCGTTAATTTGGTCTTCATTGATCAGCGTAAAGCTTTTATTAATGTTTTTTTCGAGTTGTTTTTTGTAGGAAGCAGGCGTGACTTTTTCAGCTTTGTTTTTGGACAGAATATAATTATTAATTTGAAATTTAAGCTCTTTAAAACCACTGAAGCCTAATTTCTGCGATAAGTTAATAATGACTGTTTTAGACACATACGTTTTCGCCACTAAATCATTGATATTTAAGTATGGAATATCAGCAATATTGTCGTTCAGGTATTTTAAAACTTTTTTTTCGCTGAGCGTTAAATTATCGTAATTTTTTAAAAATTCCAACATATCCCACCTGACCAATTTTGCCGAAAAAACCCATTATACCGCAGGGGCCAACAACGTGATGATGATTAATAATGATGAAATAACACAAAATAATCAATTTGCTGATTATACGCCAAATAGAGCCTTTATATAGAATTCAGGGAGGTAAATTTGTGAGAAGGTACAATTGTTTAATTAAAACAATATGTTCTAAAAAAATAACTTAGTTTATTAAGATATTTCTCTAAGTAATACAGATCTAGTCATATTGCCCGCCAAAGAGCGAGTTTATCGATTATCCTTTGGTAGTGCCGCCTTTTTTTGTGCAATTTTCTGCCTAACTGTTTCCATATTGTTACTATGGATTTATTTTTTTTAGTAATTATAATCAGTGCCCATCATTTTATGTAGTAGTTCATTACATTGAGTTCGAACATGATGCTCAGGTCTGTCTTGAATGATTGAAAAATGAAATTCGCCGCGGATAGGTTGTTTTTAACGACCTAGCCTTGGGCTTTCTTATCAATTAACAAGGAGACGCTGATGCAAGTCAGTCGACGGTCTTTTTTCAAGATCTGTGCAGGTGGTATGGCAGGAACTTCCGCTGCACTACTTGGTTTTGCCCCAAATGTATCTTTCGCAGGTTCTCGCCAATATAAGCTCTTACGCTCTGTCGAAACACGTAATAACTGTACCTATTGTTCCGTGGGTTGCGGTATTTTGATGTACAGCTTAGGCGATGGCGCAAAAAACGCAGAAAAAAATATCTATCACATCGAAGGCGACCCTGATCACCCTGTTAGCCGAGGCTCGTTATGCCCAAAAGGGGCGGGCCTTATCGACTATATTCACAGTGAAAACCGCCTAAAATACCCTGAATACCGCAAACCTGGTTCTGGCAAATGGGAACGTATTTCATGGGATGAAGCGATAGACAAAATTGCGCATTTAATGAAAAAAGACCGCGATGAAAATTTTGTTACGCACAATGAAAAAGGCCAAGAAGTTAACCGCTGGCTGACAACAGGCATGTTGTGTTCATCTGCGGCGAGCAATGAAACAGGGATTCTCGATAATAAATTCTCCCGCTCATTAGGCATGCTCGCTATCGACTGCCAAGCCCGACTCTGCCATGCCCCGACCGTTTCCGCACTTGCCCCAACATTTGGTCGTGGCGCAATGACCAACAACTGGGTTGATATTAAAAATGCCAACGTCATTTTAATTATGGGTGGAAACCCGGCGGAAGCACATCCTGTTGGTTTCAAATGGGTTATCGAAGCCAAGATCAAAAATAATGCCAAAGTCATTGTTGTTGACCCACGCTTTAACCGCAGCGCGTCCGTCGCAGACATGTATTCGCCAATTCGTGCGGGTTCAGATACGGCATTTTTACTCGGTGTTATCCGCTACCTTATTGAAAATGATAAAATTCAACACGAGTATGTCAAAGCCTATACTAATGCGCCATTAATCGTTCGTGAAGATTATCATTTTGATGATGGGCTTTTTAGCGGCTTTGATGATAAAAAACAACAATATGACCGCAGCTCTTGGCATTATGAAACCGATGCAAATGGCCATGCGCTCAAGGATGAAACACTTCAACATCCTCGTTGTGTTTGGAACCTATTAAAGCAACACGTTTCCCGCTATACACCTGAAGTCGTCACGACCTTATGTGGTACACCACTTGAAGATTTTATCTATATTTGTGAACAACTTGCCTCGACTTCAGGCAAAGACAGAACGTCGACCATTTTGTATGCTTTAGGGTGGACGCACCACACAGGTGGGGCACAAACGATTCGTACTGCAGGTATGATCCAGCTATTGCTGGGTAACGTTGGTATGCCGGGTGGTGGTGTCAATGCGCTGCGTGGCCACTCCAACATTCAAGGTTATAGCGATTTAGGGTTACTCTCTTTGAATCTACCGGGTTATATGCCGTTACCCAACGAGAAACAGGATTCACTACAAACCTATCTGTCGCAAATCACACCAAGCTCAATCGTGCCTGACCAAGTGAACTACTGGAAAAGAACGCCCGATTTTTTCATTAGCTTAATGAAAAGCTTTTGGGGTGACAATGCCACCGCAGCCAATGAATGGGGTTATCACTGGCTACCTAAATGGGATAAGAGCTATGACATCATGGCGCAAACCCAAATGATGGTTGATGGCAAAATGAACGGCTATATCGTTCAAGGTTTTAACCCATTAGCTGCATTCCCTGATAAAAACAAATGTAGCGTAGCACTCTCGAAGCTCAAATATCTGGTCATTATCGATCCTCTGGTCACTGAATCATCAAACTTCTGGCAAAACCATGGTGAGATGAACGACGTCAATACCGCCGATATTCAAACCGAAGTCTTCCGTCTTCCATCCTCGTGTTTTGCTGAAGAAAATGGCTCAATCGCAAACTCTGGCCGCTGGTTACAATGGCATTGGGCGGGCGCACGACCACCCGCTCAAGCATGGCATGATGGTAAAATTCTGGGGCATTTATTGATGCGCCTACGCCAACTATACCAAGAAGAAGGCGGTGTTTGCCCTGAACCATTAATGAATCTCTCTTGGAACTATGTAGACCCATATGACCCGCAACCTGAAGAAGTGGCGAGGGAAGCGAATGGCCAAGCGATGCAGGATATTTATGATGATGCCGGCAAGCTATTATTCAAGAAAGGGCAGCAGCTTGATGGCTTCCACCAATTGAAATCCGATGGCTCAACAGCCAGTTTTTGCTGGGTCTATTCTGGTTGCTGGACAGAAAAAGGCAATCAGATGGCAAACCGCGATAATGCAGATCCATCCGGTTTAGGTTGTACCCCAGGCTGGGCGTTCGCATGGCCGCAAAACCGCCGTGTTCTCTATAACCGTGCGTCAGTCGACCCAAGTGGAAAACCATGGGATGAAAAACGCCAACTCATTAAGTGGGATGGTACCCAATGGGGGGGCTTTGATGTTCCTGATTTTGGTAATGCCCCGCCAAACAGCGGTGTAGGGCCATTTATTATGCAACCTGAGGGTGTCGGTCGCTTATTCTCCGTGGATAAAATGGCTGACGGCCCATTCCCTGAATTCTACGAACCGTTTGAATCCCCTGTAGAACATAATATTTTGCATCCAAAAGTGTCACGTAACCCAGTAGCCCGCTTATATAGCTATGATAAAGAGCATTTAGGAAATGCAAAAGATTTTCCATATGTAGCAACCACTTACTCCATCACTGAGCTATTCCGTCATTGGACGAAACATTCATTATTAAATGCCATTGCACAGCCTGACCAATTTATCGAAATTGGTGAGCAATTAGCCTCACAAAAAGGCATTAAACAAGGTGATGAAGTCAAAGTCAGTGCCAAACGAGGCTTTATTAAAGCCAAGGCCGTAGTCACCAAACGTATTCGCCCATTAACCATCAATGGTAATGTGGTCGAAACCATTGGGATCCCTTGCCATTGGGGCTTTGAAGGAGCAACACAAAAAGGTTTCCTTGCCAATACATTGACGCCATCGGTTGGTGATGCAAATGCATTCACGCCTGAATATAAAGCGTTTTTAGTCAATGTTGAAAAGGCGTAAGGAGAAATTATGTCACTGCAATCTCAAAACATTATTCGCCGTTCGGCAACGAATAGCCTTACACCAGCACCACAAGTTCGCAACCATCAAGAAGAAGTCGCAAAACTGATTGACGTTACGGTCTGTATTGGCTGTAAAGCCTGCCAAGTGGCCTGTTCAGAATGGAACGACATTCGTGACCAAGTGGGCACCAATATTGGTGTTTATGATAACCCTGTCGACTTAACAGCAAAATCTTGGACGGTTATGCGCTTTTCTGAAGTTGAAGAAAATGGCAAATTAGAATGGTTAATCCGTAAAGATGGTTGCATGCACTGCGCTGACCCAGGTTGCTTAAAAGCCTGCCCAGCGGAAGGCGCTATTGTTCAATATGCTAACGGTATTGTTGATTTTCAATCGGAGCACTGTATCGGTTGTGGTTACTGTATCGCAGGCTGCCCATTTGATGTTCCTCGTATCAATAAAGAAGATAACCGTGCCTATAAATGCACATTGTGTGTCGATCGTGTTGAAGTGGGTCAAGAACCTGCATGTGTAAAAACGTGTCCAACAGGTGCCATCCATTTTGGTAGTAAAGAAGACATGAAACATCTTGCTCAAGAGCGTGTTTCTGAACTGAATACCCGCGGCTATCAAAATGCTGGGCTTTATGATCCCCAAGGCGTCGGCGGAACCCACGTAATGTACGTTCTTCATCATGCAGATAAACCCAATCTTTATCACGGGCTCCCTGACAATCCCGAAATCAGTGAAACGGTAAAATTCTGGAAAGGAATTTGGAAACCGCTTGCGGCAATTGGGTTTGCGGCAACCTTTGCTGGCGCAATGTTCCACTATTTTGGTATCGGGCCAAACCACACCACAGAAGAAGATGAGGAAGAAGCGCGAAAAGATAAAGAAGCGGCTTCTCAAACTGCACAATCAGAGCATAACGAGGAGCAACACTGATGAAAAAAAACAGCGATACAATTTTACGCCATAATGCATCTGAGCGTATTAATCACTGGTTAGTCGTCATTGCCTTTGTCTTTACGGCATTCAGTGGGTTAGGTTTCTTTTTTCCCTCATTAAACTGGTTTATGAATATCTTAGGAACGCCACAATTATCACGTTTACTGCACCCGTTTGTCGGTAGCGTCATGGCATTCTTATTTATTTTTATGTTTTTCAGATACCTAAAATATAATTTTGTGGATAAACAAGACCTTATTTGGGCTAAAAACATTCATAAAGTTTTACGTAATGAAGAAGCTGGCGATATTGGTCATTATAACCTTGGCCAAAAAGGGATTTATTGGGTTCTCAGCCTGTGCCTTATCATCCTCACAGTCAGTGGAGTTATTATTTGGCGTCCTTATTTCGCGGATTATTTCTCGATTTCAATCATCCGCGCGGCATTACTGGCGCACTCACTATCTGCTATAGTTCTGATTATCACGGTTGTTGTTCATGCTTATGCAGCCTTTTGGGTAAAAGGCTCGATTCGTAGCATGGTCGAAGGCTGGGTGACACGTGGGTGGGCAAGGAAACACCATCCTCGTTGGTATCGCGAAGTATTAGAAGAAGAGAAAGAGAAGAAAGAATAACCGTAAATTAAAACCGCCAAGCAGCGTCATTTATGGTGCTGTTTGGCAAATTTGCACCCATAAATGCCCTTTACAGCCCACCTCTTCTTAGTGCCTACACGACTACATTCCCTCATAAATCAATTTATCTCCAGAGACGAAACCCGTTTCACTTTATCCTTCAACAATTCCATACTTTCTGCTCACAGACTCTTTTTAGCACGACTAAAGAGTATGAAAAGTCATCATGCTTAATCACTCGTATTTAGGTATCATCACGCATACATATAACATATTATATGTAATTTTAGGAAAATTTATTATTTTTAGTTAATTTATCGTGAGTATATAGCGAAATGTAACGAGGTATAAATGAGATCATAATGACTAAACGTAAATTTATTACACGCACAGAAGTTAACGCTCTATTACATGCAACCAAACAGGGGCGATATCCTAATCGTGACTATTGTTTGTTATTAATGAGCTTTTTACATGGTTTGAGAGTCAGTGAACTTACTCATATCACCATGTCTGATATTGATTTAGTCCAAAAAGTCATCTATATCAGACGATTAAAAGGAGGGCTATCCACTGTTCAACCTATAATCCCAGAAGAATTTACAGCAATAGAAAGATGGCTAATTGAGAGAGACTCTTGGAAAACATCCAGTTCAGATTGTTTGTTTATCTCGCAAAAAGGGAGCCAAATTTCTCGCTATCAAATTTATCGTTTATTTGAACAATACGGCAAGATAGCCGGACTTTCCGTCAAGCTTCACCCACATATGTTAAGGCATGCGTGTGGGTATGCATTAGCTGACCTCGGCAGAGATACTCGATTAATTCAAGACTATTTAGGGCATCGAAATATCGCCCACACTGTAATTTATACTGCAAGTAATGAAAAACGCTTTAGCGGTATTTGGTCTAATCAATAGACAATTTAATGACTTGTGTCAACATGAAACCAAAGTTCAATATTATAAAATGAATTAAACACCAAAAATACCTCAGTTATTTAACCAATTGGTTTTATAAAACTGAGGTATTCTCATAAATAGTGGGTGTAATGATTAATTTTAATACCGCTAAATAAAGCTATAGATTGACTATTTTCAAAAACCCTAAAATAAGATTAGTTAATAATTTTATTTATTCTTCTTTTACCAATTATCATAATTTAATTACTCCAATTACGAGTATATCCAAAATTGCATTAAATTAACATGTCACTACCAATTCATACACAAAAAAAACACATTTATATTCATATTTAGATAGTCATATAAAGATTATTAATGACTTTAATGATAAAATTTAAATACCAACAGAGTTTAAACCCATAAAATGGCAATAAAAAGATGCATATTTCATATGAGCGAAAAATAAAACAAAAAATAAGTTAATAATAAAGAAAATTAACAACAATTAAGCAAAAACAATGATAAATTTCAAATTTGATTTAAAATCAAATGATAACGCAACATAATAAATCAAAATGTTTAAAATGCCTAATAAGTATAATTCTGAGACTAACCAAAATCAAACAGCATAAAAATCTGTTTGCGTAATGCTTTTTAGAGTCAGAAAGCAATTAATGTAAAATTTTATTATCTACAACAAAAAGTTACCATTCGTGATGTTTTAATCATTAAAACTCGCCAGTAAAATACTCTTTATTTACTAGCAAAAAACACAAATTAAAGATTTTAATCCTGACGATGCCTATATATAAAACAAAATCGCTAAAACCAATTTAACGCAACATTTTGATTTATTTTGTTGCGTTTCTTGAGTCAAAAACAATCAAGTCGTTTACTTTGTAGGCAGGTCTGACTGTAACCTAACTGACATAACGCTTTATTGGTGAGATATGAAAAATAATAAGTTAAAAACCAGTATAGATAACTTTCAGAAAATACTAACTGAACAAATTGGTTTGGAGTTATTTCATCTTAGAAAAGAAAAAGGGCTAAGTGGTAAAGAGCTAGCTAAAAAATTAAAGATATCACAACAACAAATTTCTCGATATGAAAGAGGAATATGTAGCATTAACTGTGCAATGCTGTTTTCAATCTTATTCTATCTAGATACTAACCCTAGTGCGTTTTTCGAAAGTATAACATTGAAAATAAATGAAGAACATTCAAATGCTAATTCATTTATTCATAACAATGAAAACCTCTTCGATAAGCAAGATAATTGTCATTATATTTTCAATCGACAAACAGAAATTATTTTAAATTCTTTATACAGCAAATAGTTATTTAAAAAATATAAGATTTAACTATGCCCACTTAATTGTTGGGTAATCATCACGTTGTTATATATAAATGAGGTTCAAATGAAAAAAGTATTTTTAGCAGCACTTGTTTCTGCCGCTATCGCTTCTCCAGCACTCGCTGATCAAGGGCATGGTAAAGTTACATTTAAAGGTGAAATCATCGATGCACCTTGCTCAATTAGTTCTGACTCTATTGACCAAACAGTATGGTTAGGCCAAATCGCTAACTCTGTTTTAGCGAATGGTGGTACTTCTACTGCTAAACAATTCAACATTGAATTAGAAGACTGTGTATTCCCTAAAGATGCAAACGACAAAGTCTATAATGACAAAGTCAACATCACATTCTCTGGTTCTAGTGCCGCGTTTAATCCTAAATTATTAGGTGTAACTGGCTTAGATGCAACGGATCCAACTATTGCAGGTAACGTCGGTATTCAATTAACAGATACCAATGGTGCAGCATTAGATATGGGTGTTGCTACAGCACAAGAGCACCAACTACAAGCAGGTGATAACACACTACGTTATAGCGCTTATGTACAAGGTGCAAACGTTGCAGTGGATAAAATTCCATTAGGTAAATTCGAAGGCGTAACTAACTTTACCTTAACTTATAACTAATTGATTAGTTAAAGAGGAATACATCCGTATTCCTCTATTAGTCACCTAATTAAGTCAGAGGTTAAAGTGAAAGGATTTATCTATTCGCCAAAAAATGCATTGTTTCTATTTCTTCTTACATTATTTCTTTCGCCACAAATGGCGGCATCACCTCATGGATGGGGAAAAGTCACAATGAACGGTGAGATAGTCGATACTGCCTGTGCAATAGATATCGGGTCTAGGGATCAGACGATTAATATGGGGGTGCTTCCAACAAGCTATATTCGTGAAGTTGGAAAAGGCCCCATAAAAGAATTCAATATTAAACTTGTTGATTGCCGTTGGGAAAAATATTCAAAAGATAATAACGAATGGAATTCACTCGAAGTCACTTTTGATGGTCCATCAGAAGGTAATTTCTTCACGCTCTCGGGTGAAGCAAAAGGAGTGCAATTGGCATTGCATGATATATCAGGATATTCCATTACACCAGGGAAGCCATTACCAGCATTAGGAATTACACCTGGCACAATGATATTGAAATATAAAATGCAATTAGTCACCAATTATCACCCTGTTAAAGCGGGTAATTACCAAACCTTATTAAGGTTCAAGGTCGATTATTATTAATTCTAAAAGTTATACTGCTGTTTTAGGGATGTTTTTTATGTTTTTTAAACAACACAAAATAAATATAATAACGACAACGATAATGCTTACTTTTGGGTCATTATCCGCCCAGTTATATGCTGCTGATACCATACAATTTAATACAGCTTTATTTGATTTAGAAGACAAAAAAAACATTGATATAAAGCAGTTCTCACGTGCTGGCTATATTATGCCTGGCACTTACCCTCTGAAAATACAATTAAATAAAGAAACACTTTCTGAGCAAAGATTTTCATTTTATGCGCCGAAGAATGACCCTGAAGCGAGCCTTGTGTGTATTACTCAAGAACAAGTCCAGCTGTTAGGATTAACGGCAGATTCGCTGAAGAAAATCACGTGGTGGCATAATAATGAGTGCCTTGATTTACTCAGCTTGCCCGGTTTTCAAGCTCGAGGAGATTTATCTGACTCAACATTATACCTGAGCATTCCTCAGGCCTATCTTGAATATAGAACGGCCAACTGGGATCCACCTTCCCTCTGGGATGAAGGGATCTCTGGGGCGCTTTTCGACTACAACATTAACGCAAGAGCCAATAAACCCCATGATAACAACAGTAACTATAATGTGACAGCAAACGGCGTTGCAGGCGTGAACCTTGGTGCTTGGCGCTTCAGGGGCGATTGGCAAGGACGTGCTCAACGAGAAACCAGTTCAAATAGTAAAAATGAGCATGATTTCCAATGGAGTCGGTTATACGCCTACAAAGCATTAACCAGTATTAAAGCTAAATTGACCTTAGGTGAAGACTATTTTAATACGGATTTATTCGATAGCTTCCGATTTACAGGTGTTAGTTTACGCTCTGATATCTTGATGCTACCACCTAACTTACGTGGGTATGCACCTGAGATTACAGGCGTTGCGGCAACCAATGCGACAGTCATTATTAGCCAACAGGGGCGAATTATTTACCAAGAACAAGTCGCTGCAGGGCCTTTTCGTGTCCAAAACTTAAGTGATGCAACGACAGGTAAACTGGATGTTAGAATCGAAGAGCAAGATGGCTCAGTTCAAGAATATCAAGTTGAAACGGCTAATATTCCTTATTTAACGCGACCTGGCAGTGTTCGGTATAAATTAGCAGTGGGCCGACCAACGGATATGGAGCACCATGTTAATGGAGACACATTCGCAAGTGGTGAAATGTCATGGGGTGTCACCAACGGTTGGTCATTACTCGCAGGCTCATTAAATAGCCAAGACTATAATGCATTCAACGTAGGTGTAGGCCGAGACCTATTAGCATTTGGTGCTTTATCTTTCGATATTACACATTCTATTGCAAATATTCCGAATGATAAAAAACTGACTGGTAATTCATATCGAATAAACTATTCGAAGCGCTTTGATGACTATGATAGCCAAGTCCAATTCGCAGGCTACCGCTTCTCTGAGCGTAGCTTTATGACAGTGACTGATTTTTTAACGGCTAAAGACTCTGGCGAACGCCAAGGCAGTAATAAGGAAATGTATGTGATTTCCCTAAATAAAAACTTTAGGGAATCAAGAATTACAGCTTATTTAAACTATTCACACCAAACGTATTGGGATAAGCCAGAAAGCAATCGCTACAATTTAATGGTCACAAAAACCTTAGATTGGGGGAGCCTGAAAAATATTAATATTTCGTTATCAGCTTATCGCAATAAATATAACGAAACAAATGATGACGGCCTTTATATTTCAGCATCCATGCCTTGGGGAAATGGCGCCAATATCGGCTATTCATTACAAGCAACACGGGACGACACCGTTAACCGGGCAACTTATTATGACAAGCTGTCTGATAGAACCAATTACCAAGTCAGCGCAGGGTCAACTAACAAAGGCGGAACCGCAAGCACCTATATTACTCATTATGGCGATAATACGAAGTTAACCGCAAATGCCAGCTATATTCACAATAATTACACGTCATTTGGATTAGGGGCTCAAGGCGGATTCACTATGACGTTAAAAGGTGCGGATGCTCACCGAGTTTCAAATATTGGCGGCACTCGTTTACTTATCGACACTGACGGCGTAGCTAAAATCCCCGTATCAGACCGCGGCATCCCTATTGCATCAAATGCATTCGGTAAAGTGGTCGTGCCTGACTTAAATAGCTACTACCGCAGTAAAGTTAAAGTCGACTTAAACGCTCTACCGAATAACGCCGAAGTGACTGATTCTATTGTTCAAGCAACATTAACTGAAGGCGCGATTGGCTACCGTAAATTTAATGTGTTATCTGGTGAAAAGATGATGCTTTCAATGCGTATGTCTGATGGTTCTGCGCCACCTTTTGGTGCTCAGGTTACCAATTTGGCAGGAAAAGAAACAGGAATAGTCACTGATAATGGGTATGCCTACGTGAGCGGAATCAATCCGAATGAAGTCATGATTATTCATTGGGGTGGCGAAGCTCAATGTGAAATTCATTTTCCTGAAAATTTAGAAACAATTAGCCAAGGATTATTCATTCCTTGTAAACCATTATCAAATAAACGTAATGAAACAGATAATAATCTGTAGATGAGTGATTGCGATGAAAAAATTAACTAATTTATATATCAGTACTATTTTATTAAGCAGTTTAGTTAGCGGAAGTGCTTTCTCAGCAATTGCTTTAGATAGAACTCGCATTATTTTTAATGGCGATCAAAAAAGTGTATCAATCACTATTACCAATAAAAATAACCAACTGCCTTATTTGGCTCAAGGCTGGGTAGAAAATATTCAAGGGGTGAAAATTACCTCACCTTTTGCCGTATTACCTCCCGTGCAAAGAGTTGAACCAGAAAAATCAAGCCAAGTGCGTATTGAGGCACTCCCTGAAATAAGTCAATTACCTCAAGATCGAGAAAGTGTTTATTACTTTAACTTAAGAGAGATCCCACCGAAAAGTGATAAACCCAATGTTTTGCAATTAGCATTACAAAGCAAAATTAAATTATTTTATCGCCCCAAAAGCATCATGCTAAGCGAAACTGAAATGCTGAATAACCCTTGGCAAGAAAAAACACAGCTTATTAAGCAAGGCGACCAATATATTATAAAAAACCCAACACCCTTTTACATCACTATTATTGGTGCTGCGGAGCGTATCAACTCACCGGTAAATCAAAACTTTAAAGCCGTTATGGTCGCGCCATTTAGCCAAGAAAACCTAGGTGTTCCAAGCTCTACTGTAGGTGCGAACCCTGTTCTCACCTACATCAATGACTACGGTGGCCGTCCTAAATTGCAATTCAAATGCCAAGTCAGCACATGCCAGGTTGTTCCTGAAAATAAATAGAGAGGAAAAGATGATTAATCAAAAAAGTCTTACCTTGCTTCTCGGGTTATCTCTGATATTTCCATCGTCTGTCATATATGGGGCATCCTCGAATGCCTTTCATAACGCCACAGGAAATTGGGATGTCGAAGGCGCTAATGGAAAAATTTTTGTTTATGGCTCCTTAACTGAAAGTGCTTGCCATTTATCGATGGAGTCTGCATTTCAATCTGTTGATTTGGGGAATGTTGAAACTGCGTCATTAAAAGCAATTGGTGCACAAGGCCATAAAACCCCGATTAATATTGAGTTACTAGATTGTATCGAAACGCCAACCGTCCTAAGAAATGACAAATCGGGTAATGTTACATGGAGTACTTCTCAGCCGGGGATGAAAATTCGGTTTATTGCCCCTGTCATACCGTTTCGCCCTAACATTGCCAGTGTAGAAGGTGTTACAGGATTAGGATTACAAATCACTAACCCAAAAGGAAAAGAAATCGCTTTTGGTGAATACAGCGAACCACAACTTATTTCGTCTGGGCAAAATATTTTAACCTATTACGTAGCCCCCGTTAGAGTTGCTGAAAAATTACAGGCAGGCGCGTACAGAAGCGTTATTTCTTTTCAAATAGCCTATGAATAAGCTCACTCAATTTCGCGGATGTAGCATTGAAGGTATTTATATGAATAACTTAAATTTCAATTTTTATAAATTTAAAAAAATAATACTCTCCATGCTATTAAGTTTGTTATTTTTTTCATTACCGAGTCATGCAAAAAATGGTCAAATCGGTGAAATTAAAATACGAGGGCAGCTTGTTGCTGAAGCTTGTACAGTAAGACCTGGTGATGAAAATATCATTGTAGACTTTGGTACTATCGTCAATAAGTATCTCTATATCAACCAAAAAACGCCTCTGGAAAATTTTAATATTCACTTAGATGACTGTGATAATAGTATATTTAAAACGGTAACCGTTAAATTTACAGGAACCGAAAATACCAATCTACCAGGCCTTCTTGCATTAGATTCAGGCAGTATGGCTTCGGGTATAGGCATTGAAATTTTAGAATACAGTGGTAAAAAAATCCCCATTAATAGTACGACGCCCGCATACAAACTAGAGAATGGTACAAATATATTAAGTTTTAATGCGAATGTACAAGGGGAACCCGATGCAATCAAAAATAAAAGTATTGCGTTTGGCCATTTTACTGCAACCGCTATTTTTAGTTTAATTTATGATTAAGGTATCAGTAACAATGAAGATATTAATATTACTTCTCGCAACCTTATTATTTTCCCCCACCATTTTAGCATTCCAATGTAAAACAAATGGGGGCCAAGAGGTCGGCGGTGGAACACAAAGTATTAATGATGTTCCTCTTGATAATGATATTTTTGCGGTACCTAATCGAATTAATGAATTCGCAGATGTGAGCGATTTTATGACTTGCCGTAATGAAGCTCCAACTGCGTACGTTGATTACCTCAATGTCACAGGCGCTGATTTAGGCCCCGCATTTAAAAACAATCCTGAATTAAAAGCGGGTGTTGTTGTACGTGGTGCTTATTATTTAGCGCCTTTTAGTGGGAAAGAAATTCAAGTTTTTCGTTTAACCACCGCCTCTGAACCTTTACAAATTAAATTATATTTACAAGTAAACGTTAAGCCTACGCCTTCTGTGTTAGTCAGAAAAGGCGATTTATTGATGACGTTGGATCTCCATAAATACGCGACATATGTGAATAGTAGCCAACATATTGACCACGCCTATTTTAAATGGAATTTCTATGCTGGAAATGATGTGGTAGTCGGAACAGGGACATGCGATATCAATAATAACCAAATCATTATTGTTGATTTTGAAACAGTCAACGCATCAGGTATTTCAACCGTAGGTAGCGCGAGCCGTTTTCAGCGCAATGTTGAGATCACGTACAGCTGCGAAGATAATAACTTAACAGCACCAATAAAAATGATTTTGAGCGGGGAAACCTCAACTTTCTCATCTGATGCACTACTCATTAGAACTGGCGATATCGGTAGCCAAGGCCCAATTATGCCCGGACTAGGTGTAGAGGTTTATCATCAAGGACAACGTGTTTCGCCAATGAATGGGCACTTCAATTCAAAAATCGAAAACGGCCATGGCCGAGATACATTAATGTTTACGTTAGTGAAAAAACCAAATTTATCACCAAATGAACTAACAGAAGGCTATTTTAACTCTGCGGCAACAATTATTATGTCCACACCATAGCGATAGAAAGGGGCTTTTAATGAATAAAAGCCCCTTTCTTATTAGTTATTCACAATTCCCAACTGAGTAATACTTATCAAAAATAACAATATATTTTCGGCTTTTTTTCTTTAAGCGTGCATCGTTAAACTCTTGATTAGGCAATAAATAAAAGACGTAAGGCTCAGAGTCATCATCAGCATCACAGCTTTCATGCAATAACACTCTAAAGTAAGTATTCCCTGTATTTTTCAACACGCCTTCATTTGAATTAATGTTGTATTTAAAATCAGGTTTTTTGGGTCTCACAACAAAATAGGTTTCTAAACTAACAGTTGGGTAAAATAATGGCTGCTTTTTTTTCCCGTCATCATTGCGCATATCTAAAGGCGTTTCGCTAATAATAATCTTATAATAACGCTCTGTTTCATCCGCTTGCCCTCGATAAAAAATTTTAAAAAATTCTTGCTCTCCTGGTAATAAAATTTTCTTCAATGGCGTAAAAATAATTTCACCGTTGAGTATCGGCTCACCCTGTTCTTGGCCACCCGGCTTATCAATTTTATAAGCACTAAAATTGTATAAGTTCGTCTTTTTTGTGTCATTCACGTATGGCTTAGAAAAAAACTCTTGCCCCGAATCCATCGAAGAAATATCTGAGTTGATATATAACGCAAATGCGTTGTTGTAGAACGAAAACAACACCATCAAGAATAGGATTTTAAGCAAAGAAAAGCGTTTCATAATAAAAATCCGATATTGAATTGAAGGAAGAATTGGTGCCAATAAAATGGCTACTTGCGTCATTACAAGTAGCCACAAAATAGCCGTGAAATTTATTGAATATCCGGCCCTGTCCAAATCGCCTTAACGGTGATCGTCCCACTTGCTGAAACTGTCCCAAGCCAATCAATGCCATCTAATGTGAAAAACGAATTAGCATCATTCATTGGGAACGATAAATCTAAATTAGTGCGATAAAAAGAACCGAGATCTTCATTTGGCCTATCCCATGGCGTTTCCGCCCATAACGCATTTTTCAATGAAATTTCATTGTTATCACAACTTGCGCGATATGATTCTTTCACACCACTGCCATTTTTAAAGGAAAGATAGGCAGAAAAAGGCACATTTAATTTGTTATCGTTTGACGTAAATAAACAATACGATTGACCTTTTAATGTTGTTTGGGGGCCTTCAACTTTTGCTGTAATAGAATCAGCCTGCCTTGGGCCACTGGTGGTCACAATATAATTAAATTCTATTGGTGGTTCTTCGCTACCGACCTTACCTGTTTTCGATTGATTTGGATTAAAGTCCGCAGGAATAATGCTAATTCCATAATCTCTCGGTTTAATTATTAAGTAGTTTGATGGCGTAAATTCATAAAAACCAGACTGTGGCAGTGGAGATTGAAAACCAAACGTATAAACACTGTCCGCCAATGTCACGGTTGAATTCGGCGAGGCATCAACTATCGATTTCAAATAAGTATTAGAGAGAAAAACTTCAATATTCTGTGAGCCATTATTAAAAATCTCAGACATATTTGTTGTTGAAGACCAATTCGTCCAGCGTGTGCTATTACTGCCTTTGTATTGGATCTGTGCAGCAGCAGGGGCCCTTGCTAAACCTAATTTTGCACTATCAATGTACATCCGAACCGTAAATGACCCACTAATTGATGATCCTTTGGTTTCTAACTCCACCAATTTACAAATTACGCCAGACGTATTTCCAACAATACCGGTAGAACAAAAGTTCGAACCAAGCCCAATGGTTGGATTCCCATTACTGTCCACAAACACTTCTTGCAAGGCGCCCGTGCCTTTCAAAATAATGCTCCCTTTTTTATTGGTTGGAATGTAATGTTGCTGTGTACTTGTTCGCCCCCCGCTGGTCATACAGGTCGTGTTATTTAAATCGTAATCATCACGACTCGTACATGTTCTTAAATCAAAGGTGTATTCAGTTCCTGGCGGAATTTCCGCTAACCAGCGATAAAACGCTTCCGATAAAATAGGCCTTGAATAACCCGATTCACCCGGCGTACCTGTTTGCTGTATTTTATATGCTCCATTATCCCGTAATTGCTGAGCGGGCCAATAAGAGGTTGCAGGGCAATTTCGGTTGTTCGTCATACAACGGTTTCCAACAAACGGTTGGTTGACAGGGGAATTTTCTAACCAAATATCACCCATATTATAAGCAGAACTAAATGGCGTACCGGTATACCCCATATAACCTAAACTCAATTGGCTATTACGTTGGTATTTTGTGAAAACATTGGAACCCGAAAAACGCGGGTCAACTCTATTTGCCACAATAAAAAATTCATTATCAATCTGGTTTTCAACAATGACATATTCTTGCAGTGGAGCGGTTGCTGCAAAAGAATTCGGCGTTAAAACAGCGAATGAAAAAAAGAGTGCTGTTATCGATAATAATCGCATATTAAATTAGCCTTTAAAGAGATAATTAACGTTTAGCAAATGCTTCTTGAGGCTCACAAGTCACCTCACCAACCCATAATGCACCGCGTGCACCTTGCAGGTTTAAATCGGCTTCGCAAATAGTCTGTTGGTCGTCTTGTAATAGTGATATCACGGGATATCGAACATCAACGTCCATGGAAAACTCACCATTTTGGTCTGTTTTTGTTCGGCCGATGTGGTTTCGAATGGAGGCATATTTTATATATTCGCCATTAGGAGATTTCAGACGCCCAAATACGGTCACTAATTGCCTGACTTCGGGTTGATAAAGGGCAATATTTCCAGGATATAATGTGACGGATTTATTTCGGCCAGAGACAATATCAAAACTGTCTTTTGATTTGCCGTCATTCATTAATTGGATGTCATAGTCAGAATAAGGAGACAATGGAATAAACGTATTTTTTCCGCTAATTGGGTAGTTTTGGCCATTCACTTTAGCCACCATGCTGCCACTACCTTTAATATCTGAGTTAATAATGACGCCAGATTTACCTTGCTGCCCGCTCGGCGTGATCATTCCGTTACTGTAGGCCACTGAACCACGTGAAGTTAAGTTACCATTGAGTCGGTTATTATCAGGCCGGTTAATCGTCACAGTTCCTGAATTGTATTTCGTGTCGTAAGACGCATAACCTAGCGTTGAAAAATCAGACTCGCCATTATCTTTATCACGAACTAATTTTGAAACTGAAACCCCCGCATTGGTAATCACAGAGTCTTCAAAATTCTTATTCGCATAAATATTGGCTTTTACGTTCCCGTTTGTCGAAGAAACGCCCGTACTTAACCAAGTAGAGAGCGGCAAAGAGAAGTCAAGATTCACGTATTTTTCGTTGGTACTGTTTTGATTATCATAGTGATAGCGCTGAACGCCCGCTCTTAACCCTACGGTGCCATAACGACCAGAGAATAATGTATTGGCGTATTCATAGTTAATTGAGTCACTGCCAACACGGCGGTCTTTGGTATTACTGATAGTAAACGAGCCTGTTCTATCAATGATTTTGTCAAAATTAATCGTGCCGCCGTAAGAATAACTATCCGCATCATAAAGTGGTAAATCGCCCGTCACGACAGTCTTTTCTTTAGATGCCCATAAAGAACCGTACCCCTCAGGGATATTGACTGAAATCGTTGCAATGTTGCGATGGCTACCATGATTTTCTAACATGCCTTGCCAAGCAACTGAAATATAGTTATTTAAAGACGCATTAACGCTAGTTTCTTGTACAACAAACTTATCAAATCCATAGTTGGACATTTGGAAACGAACACCCGATAACACCGGGAAGTTATAGGCAAAAGAAACACCCGCTAAATAACTTTTTTCAGGGGTTTGACTATGTGAGCCCTCACCTCTCACATAATGGCGTTTATCGAAATCAATATATCCACCATAAATTTCCCAATTTAGTTTGTCGTAATTTCCCGTTATCGCACCGAAGGATTTATTAATTGTTTGGTGCTGCGTGGTGACAACTTTTCCATCAACAACCGTTTCGATAGTGACTTCATAAATACCATAAGGCAATACGCTCGTATCAACTTCAAAATTACCCATCGGGAAATTTTGAATATTTAATAATTTACCTTGGCGGTAAATACGCACTTCCCCAGGGCTATTTAAAAAAGCATAAATGGGCGTTAACGACTGTTGTTTGTTTACCACCATACTGGATGAATTATTCCCGATGGAAGCGGCATAAATTTTACTGCTACTGAGCGCGGTTAAACTGGCAATTGATTGCAGGTTCCATGTGCTCATTAAACCGAGCGCAAAGCGGAATCCATTAAAATCGCGTTCATACATTGCACGGTAAAGCTCAACATTCGAATTCGATTTTCCGATACTGTAAGCCGAAGCATTCACGTTAAAGTGATGCTCTGCGGCAGCAAATAAGGTATCTAAATTAAAATAGCTACTTGATGAGTCTTTCGCGTCTTTGACCCGGCTCTGAAACACACCTAAATCATAATTGGCGACGGCTGAAAGTGAATTAACTGAAGAATTTCCTAAGACAGATTGTCTCGCATGCTCTTTTGCTGCAAAAGCGGCTTTATCAACATCTAATGATAGGTTGAATGAAGAGATATTTAATTGAAGAACGGCATTGTTATCAATAACAATGCCGTTATTTTCATTAAAAATGGCATTTTGCTTACTTTCAAGCTTCTCAACTAATAAGTTATTAAGTTTCGCACCCTGATCATTATCAATGAGATGAAGACTTGATAATTTAATTTTATCCTGATCAATGACAATAACTGCATCCGCAATTTTGCTTTCACTCTGGCTTTTTTTAGCCTCATCATTCAGACGTAAAAAAACAGGTACAGACATTCCTTCCTCCAATGCACTCACAAATGCAGGAGGAATAATATATCCGCCAATCTTAATACTTTTCATTTCATCAGCATTAATCGAATTCGAAAAAATAATACTCAATATTGATAAAGCAATAGCACTCTTACGCATGATTTAAGTCCATTCTTCATTATTTGACAACAATGAACTCTCCTTTGTGCCAAATACCTACGCTTGATTTTTTATTTGAGAGATCGACAAATTGCAATTTAACGGCTAAATGTGGCATAAGGTAATATCGCTCACGGCAAACACCATCCACTGCATATTTTTGTTTTTCTGCTAAACAAGGTCCTGAAGCCACAACACGAAAAGAACTATTACCCGTATTCGCAACTTGGGAATTAATATATTGGTAATTAAAGTTTTCAATTCTTGGTGCGACAACTAAAATCGTACTAATTGTTGCCGATGTTGTTGCTGATGCAGATTTTGAACTTTGCGTAACCCCACTTTCACCAATAGGGTCATCTTTCCAATTCAATCTGTAATAACGTTCTTTATCATCCTTTGGCCCCTGATAAATAATTTTAAAAACATCTTTTGCTTTACCAGGAAGAATTAAATTAGCTGGTGTTGACAATATTTCATTAGGATCATTGACAGGAATAACCTTTCCATTTTCAAGTGGAGAGTCAATTTTTTCGATTGTTAGATTTACCAGTCTTGCTGTATCAACTGTATTTTCAATTTCTTTCGCTATCGTGTCTTCATCGGATGGTATTATCTCAGTAATATTCCCCACATTAACAGCGAAGCTATTTTTTAATGGGAGCCATGATAATAAAATTAAGGCTAATGTTATTTTTTTCATAATCATAAATTTCTAAGAAAGGAATAACGATAAAGATATTATTTCCTTATAGTATCTTTATCGTAGTATTCAATTATCCAATAAAGGGATAATTAAGGAGCTGGAGTAAAAGTACCGTCCCAAGTTGCGGTAAATTGAACTTTCACATCACCATCCCATGTACCGTCTGTTAATGCTTTAAAGTCTGTTGCTGCACCAGCCGCTTCAGCACTTGCAATAACAAAGGTGAATTCACCACGGTCTGTAGCACGGTCAGAACCATTGTAGATACCATCAGCAGCTAAGTTATCTAAACCAGAAGTTAAACCTTTTGATGTATCAATTAAGACTAAATCTGTATTTTTATTTAGATCTTCGCCATTCCATTTAACACCAACAGTTAATTTAGAATCGTCAGTTGTTCTTGCTAATGTGTTAGCAATAATTTTTGATGCTAATTTAAAATCTGTAGCGCCAGCTTGACCTTGAATTGCAATGTCGAACGCACCATTTTGCTGGTTAAAGCTTTTTTGGCCTTCAGCATAATTAAACGTTAAACTTTTTAATGGAGTAACAACTAACATACTTGTTGTATCTTTAATTGCTGTTGCTTGCCAAGTCGCAGTCGCTTGAGCAGTACGTGTATCGGCATTAGCAACGGTTGCAAAAGAAGCAGCAATAACTGTTGATAGCAAAACAGATGCCATTTTTTTATTTAACATATTATTCTCTCTAATTTAAATTTATATCAAAAAATAATTACATAGTATAAAAAACACTTTTAACCGTGCTTTTTATAAAATATAATCAATAAAATAATCAGAAAATCTGATTATTTTATTCAGATTACCCTAATAATTAGAAGTTATTTATAAAGTTTTTAGTAGAATAGCCTTTCCATGAAAGATATTTATTTTTACTTTCATTTTTTTCTGTTTTTATTCCAACTACCGATTCATCTTCAAGAAACCGAATTACATCTATCCATCTTTTATCCAGTATTCTCAAAAATTGTTCTAATTGATCTAGCGTAATAGATGTCGTTCCTATTTCATAACGAGAAATTTGTTGTTGGCTAACATTCATTAATTTAGCCAACTGCTTTCCTGTCATATTTCTTTCTTTACGGGATCGCCTTAAGAAAATACCAACATGACTACTGATTATATTAGATTTCATTAACTACACTCCAATATAAAATAATTAATTAAACATTTAATTCTCATTAATAATAAATACATTGAAATAAGAGTAAAAACGTTTATACCGATCAAATAGCGAAATTTGATAGTCGCAGCCTATTAAATGATGAATATTGATCACTTTAACTTATTGATATACGCATATCATGGGTATTTAAGATAAGAAATAGATAATTAACTGCCTGATAAATATATTAATTAAATATTATTAGTATATTTTAATTTATGGCAGGTATTATTGCGTGTAATTCCAAGCGAGTAATTACTCCTATAAGGATTAAAACACATAAAGTTACATTGAATTACAAATTGACACAAAGTACATTAATTTTAATCACGCGAACTCATAATATGAGTAAAATAATAAACTATAAACATAGATAGTTTTGGTTTTACTCATTAACAGCAATAACAAATTCAATATATATCTCTAAAAAAATAAAAATTCACCTTAATAAATCAATTAGAGGCTAAGGAAAAGTAAGGCTATCAGCCTCTTTACATGGCACATTTATCATTACTCATATT
Organism: Providencia sp. UF-224; assembly: GCF_058245955.1. Classification (NCBI taxonomy): domain Bacteria; kingdom Pseudomonadati; phylum Pseudomonadota; class Gammaproteobacteria; order Enterobacterales; family Morganellaceae; genus Providencia; species Providencia sp. UF-224. The sequence continues at coordinate 121,362 of NZ_JBSICC010000008.1, forward strand.
TCGAGTACGCGTAAATCAAATTTATTTTTGATATTTAGGTGAATACGCGCTTAAGCCCAAAAAGGGAAATCAGCTCCTTTAAAACAAAGCACCGATAGTAAGTGGATTCACTTAGAAGAACAATCAATATTATAATATTGAAATAAAAGAAGGGATTTATTAAAAAGCATCTCACGAAAAGCGCCATCAAAGATAGCGCTTCAGTACTCAATTTTCAGGCCTATCTAAATACTAATTTTTGCATGAATTCAATCGTTTTACTGTCTCTTCAATATCTATTTCATCTTCTGAAAACGTCAACGTCGTGCCATGCAGTGTGGTGATGGCTAATTTTTTCAGTGAACGCATATCACCGGGTTTAATTTCCGTTTTTGGGCGAATACTACTCATCAATGCACCGACCGATAACACGGTATTCGCTTTATCAATACCCGCATCAGCAGGAACTTCTTCACTGTAAACGAGGAAAGATTTAATCGCAGTGAGTTTTAAACGCTCACCTGCAATAAAAATATACTTGCTCTCAGGGATCACCTTGACTGCAAAAGCAGACAAACCTTTATTGTTGGTTGTGGGTTCAAAGGTGACTTCAGCGCCTTTTTTGATCAGCTCAGGGTTAGCAACCTTAATCACATGAAAATAACGGTTATCGCCATTTTCATCTTTGATAAATCCGAAGCCTTTATCGTCAAACCACGTTGTGATTGTTCCTTTCATTGCATTACCACCTAATTAATCGTTTATGAACTCAGTTTCTCTGGCAGCAGTATAAAGCACAAAGCAGGCTCAGACCATGCCTTTGGTTTTACGCTGAGAGTAAATTTCCCTGATCTCAAAAGCGACGAGGAGAGAAAAATTAGCTATTATGTGTTGCCATTCTTTACCCTGAGAACTCGATGTCTACGATTATTGATACCTTTATTGCCCCACCTTGCCATGAGCAGATTGATATCCTCTATCAAGACGAACATTTGCTGATTATCAATAAGCCTTCAGGGTTACTTAGTCTTTCGGGAAAGAATCCTCAAAATTTAGATTCAGTACATTATCGACTGGTGAAGTTATTTCCGGATTGTACGCTTGTCCATCGCTTAGATTTTGGCACTTCAGGGCTGATGATCATTGCCCTCAATAAAACCATCAATGCAGCACTGTGCCAGCAGTTTAGCCAACGAACCGTTGCTAAAGTTTATCAAGCATTACTGTGTGGGCACTTGGATGATAATGAAGGGATAATTGATACGCCGATTGCAAAAGACCCAGCGCTATTTCCACGGATGTCTATTGGCGAGGTAAATGGAAAACCTGCGCGTTCCCGTTATTTGGTGAAGGAACGCTTTCAACAGAAAATGGGGGATGGTACGACTGCCCCATTAACACGAGTGCAGCTCACCCCTGAAACGGGCCGCACCCACCAGCTACGTATTCATTGCCAATATTTGGGGCACCCCATTTTGGGCTGTGATTTATATGGCGGCCAATGTTTATCTGGCACAAAAAATGCGCCTCGGCTGATGCTACACGCCAGCGAACTGCATTTTATGCACCCAATTAGCCATAAACCACTTCATTTTATTCATGGAAGCCCATTCTAATACTCTAGGTAGTTCAATTGTCGCTAGGCGACAAGAAAGGGTAACCTTAGAAAGATAACAACGCTGCAGCTTGAAGTATGACGAGTATTACCACATCAAATCATCTGGGATCTGGAACTCCGCATACGGGTCATCTTCATCCAAAGCCTCTTCGCTTAATGCATTATTTAACACAATGCTGTCCACATCCCTTTGCGTAATTTTATCGGCGACAACCGCTGGAATAATTGCGTATCCACTTACATCACTGTTATCAATGAGCAAACGCGCAATCGCCAAGCGACCACTAATAAGTTGTTTTTGCGTAGTTTTATCTACCATCACTTGTTTAATGACATTGTTGTCGGTGAAGTTAAACGCAATATCGCCTTTTGCTATCTCAATTTTATTCATTTCGATTAGCTGCTTCACTTGCGCTTTATATTCTTTCGATAAAGCGACTTGTTTTTGCTGTTCACTCAACTGCTTGTCACGCTCAAGCTGTGCTTTTTTGTTTTCTTCTACGGCTTCTCTCGCTTCACGCGCTTGTACCCGTGATTTTTTCGCGGTTCTTTGAACTTTTGCCATTTTTTTACTGGTGACTAACCCTGCTTGTAGCATCTGTTCTTGTAAGGTGAGTTTTGCCATTTCTATTTCCGCATCAATTAAATTGTCAGTGAGATAATGGGGGGATTATACCTGTAATTTTTGAGCATGTACCGAGTCGAAAAGAAAGGCTCTATGTAGAAGAAGAGTAATAAATATTACTGCCGCTATTGTGGTTTGTAATTTCCCTGCTAAATATTTGAACAAGTGATACCAATAAACCCTAATAGCTATTTACCACGCCGTTAGGGTTTATTTTTATGAAACAATTAACCTATTTCTAATATTAATTTTTAATTTCTTCTGTTAAATCATCGCTATAAGTTTCTTTTGTCACACAAACACAAGCAATTGTGACTAAGGCCATGCAAGCTAAAAATGCAGAGATAGGCCATGAATTCCCTCCCGACCACACCAGTAAAAGCGTACCAATCATAGGAGTAAGCCCACCGACAATATTTGCGAGTTGGAAACCTAAAGACACACCGGTGTACCTAACTTTTGTATCGAATAGTTCAGAGAAAAATGCAGGTTGTACGCTAAACATCATTCCTAACCCAACTGAGTAGCAAAAAGAGGTTGCGAACATAAACATTTTAACGGAGCCGCTATCAATCATCCAAAATAAAGGAAAAGCAAAGATAAAAGTAATTGTAGCACCCGCTAAATAAACAGGCCGGCGACCGATTTTATCCGATAACCAACCAAAAAATGGGAAGGTAAAAATGCCACAGAAACTCGCTAGCAATAAACCGTTTAATGCTGTTTCACGCGTGAAATCTAATTCACGAGTCACGTAAGACATAAAAAATGCCACGGTTAACCACCCTAATACAATTTCCCCCATGCGCATACCCATAGCCAGAAATACAGATTTACGATAATGCTTTAACACCGTTAATACTGGATATTTCTGTTCTTTCGTTTGGCTAGCTTCTTGCTGACGTTGGTTTTCTTTAAAAACAGGGGTTTCTTCAATATTTGAGCGGATATATAACCCAATAAATAATAATAAGATGCTGACTAAGAAAGGCATTCTCCAGCCCCAGGACATTAAATCATCCTCAGGCAACATGACAACTAAAGCGAAAACACCGGTTGCAATAAATAACCCTAACACATTTCCTAACTGAACAAACGTCCCAAAAAAACCACGTCGATGTCGCGGTGCATATTCCGTAATGAGTGTTGTCGCGCCTCCCCACTCACCTCCGATGGCAAAACCTTGGCAAAGACGCAAAAAAATCAAGAGCAACGGAGCTGCATTTCCTATTGAGTCATAAGAAGGAATTAATCCAATACAAAAAGTGGATATCCCCATGATCATCAATGAAATCACCAACGATTTTTTACGACCAATTTTGTCTCCATAGTGACCAAAAACGATAGCACCGATGGGGCGGCTCACAAAGGTAATCGACAATGTTAAAAATGAAACGATCAATGCCATTAATGGCGATAAGTTTGGGAAAAATAATGTTGGAAAGACTAATGCTGCCGCTGTGCCATAAATAAAAAAATCATAAAATTCAATGGTTGTTCCTGCTAATCCTGAACCAAGAACGGTAACAAGCTTACGTTGTTGCTTTTTTTCTTGTTCACTTTCTTCATGTACCTGAGCCGTACTCGTTGTGGGTGTTAGTAGTGTCATTTTCAAATCCTCTACATAGTGATTATCTGTATGCTTGCATTAGTTATATTATGTAAATATTTTATTAATTTGCTAACTCGAGTTAGCTGATAATAGCAAAGGATATGGTTGCTCAAAGTTATTATTGATAATTTTGTGATGGCGATCTTTCAAACTTTTTTATCATAATGATTAATATATAAAAAATATTTTATTTATTAATGTGGCATTATATTTTTGTTGATTTCAAGAAAAAAAAACTGAAGACAATCAAATTAAACCTAATAATTAAAGTCAACATAATAAAAACAAATGGCGCAAATTATTAACAATTTATAAAAAGAAAACAAATTCATACTTTTCAAGAAAAAAACAAATCCTTTAATTACAGTAAATTAAAAAACCAATCATGAGTTCCGTCACATATTTGATTTAAACGAATTGAGTTAGACAACTAATAATAATAACTTGCTAACTCGAATTAGCACAATTAGAAACACAGCATCTATCATCAGGAGAGCTTCCTATGTTGACTTTTACCCCACCAGCCCATCCAAAACTAATAACAACTCAATCCAATGAAGTATTATTGGTGACAAATGCTGACTTACGCGAACCTGCGAACGTGACCTGCTGGCCGACTCAAGCTCTGTATGAACAACGTTTAGCAGATGCATTAAACAAGCTTGGTTACCAAGTCAAACGGGCACACCCCGTAGATAATGAGAGAGGTCATGGGTTCATCAGTAACCAGCGAGAAGGAAGTGATATTTTTGCGCAAATAGCACCTGACGCTCCTGTTATTGTGTTATTAACAGCATGGCAATATTCACACCATATTGCCCCTTCATTAGCTCATCATCGCGGTCCCATTTTATTGTTAGCCAACTTCGATGGCACATGGCCTGGGCTGGTTGGTATGCTATGTATGGCAGGTTGTTTAACAAGCTTAGGTTGCCATTATTCACGGTTATGGTCAGATACATTTACTGATGACTTTTTTATGAAAGGCCTGCAAACGTGGCTTGATGATGGCTTTCTCAATCATAAGTTAGATTATTTATACCCACTAAAATCAACTGATGCCGTTATGGGAACCCCTGAAGGTAAGATTGGTCGTGAAATGGGACAAGCCATGTTGCGGGATAAAGCCATCATTGGGTTATTTGATAGCTTTTGCATGGGGATGATTAATGGTGTTTTTCCACAAAAATCAATGATTGATATAGGGATGCCAATTGAATCCTTATCTCAATCCGCCTTATTAATTGAAATGCAAAAAGTACCGCAATCCCTACGAGAAGATTGCTTAACATGGTATCAGTCTCAAGGAATGACATTTAAGTTTGGTACAAACCACAGCAATGAATTAACCCGTGAGCAAGTATTAGAGCAATGTGCCATGATGATTGCGATGGCTCGATTCACGAAAAGGTTTGGTTTAAGTGCCGTTGGGGTGCAATACCAACAAGGCTTGAAGGACAGTTGTGCTGCTTCAGACTTTGCAGAAGGCGCTATCGGCAATTCAGCTCGCTTTCCTATACCCGATGAAAACGGCGAAATTATTGCTCCAAACTTACCTATCACCTGTATTAATGAAGTTGATATGGGTAGTGCTATCCCACAAGTCATCATGGCTAAGCTATTACAATCATTAAATATCCCCAGTGAAACAACGTTACATGATATTCGTTGGGGAAGTGAGTATGACGGTACGTTTTACTGGGATTTTGAAATTTCAGGCGCGGTTCCGTTTGCACACCTAAAAGGTGGTATTGCTGGGGCAACAGGTTATCGCCAACCGCCAATGTTTTTTCCTTTTGGAGGCTCAACAATCGCAGGGCAAGGAAAAAAAGGTCGCTTCATCTGGGCTAGGGCACATTATGAAGGGCTCCAAGTCGTTATGCATATTGGAACAGGTACCGCAGTTGAGCTTCCTGATGCTGAATTTGAGCGCCGCCGCCGAGCAACAAACTATGAGTGGCCATTATTAAATGCTGTACTTGATGGCATCTCTCGTGATTCATTAATGGCGGGACATCAAAGTAACCACCTATCGATTGCCTATGTTGATGAAGATATATTAGGCAATGTAGTCCAAGCCTTTGCCGCACAAGCGATGACGCAAAATATTCACGTGTTGATTGCAGGGGATGCTCGTCAATATTTTATCCATCAATAAATAAAAGAATAAGGAACTCGTTATGACTGACCCACTTTTTTCGCTACAAGATAAAACTATTATTGTCACTGGTGGATTAGGGCAACTTGGTGCGCAGTACGTCAAGACCCTTCATGAACGTGGCGCTAATGTTGCGGTATTAGCGACCCACGTTACACAAGCACGTTTGGCTCAAGTATTAGGTTCATTGCAAGACTCCCCTCGCATCGCATGTTATGAAGTTAATATTACTGATAAAATAAGTATTAATCGTGTATTAGATCAAATTGAATCTTTATGGGGAACACCCGATGGTTTAGTGAATAACGCGGGTATCGATACTCAACCAAGCGCACCGCCTGAAGTCTCTGGACCATTTGAAGATTTCCCAGAAGACGTTTTCCGTGAAGTGGTTGATGTAAACCTAGTTGGCACTTTTTTAATGACCCAACAAGTTGGAAAACGCATGAGGAAAGCGAAAAAAACGGGTTCTATTGTCAATATTGGCTCGATTTATGGTGTTGTGTCACCTGTTCAAGATATCTATAGCTATAAAAAAGAAGATACTGGCATTCCTTTTATTAAGCCTGTTGCCTATGCAGCTGCAAAATCGGGTATCTATAATTTTACTCGTTACTGTGCAACTTATTGGGGAAAAGAAGGTATTCGAGTGAATACGTTAACGCTCTCTGGTGTTGCTCGACAGGATCAAGACCCTCGCTTTCAAAAAAATTATACTGACCGCATTCCAATTGGCCGTATGGCTAATCCTGATGAATTTAATGGCGCTATTGTCTTTATGCTTTCAAACGCATCTTGTTATATGACAGGTGCGAACCTTGTCATTGATGGAGGTTGGACAGCATGGTAAATCAACAACAAGATAAATGGGCTAAATTTCGTGGGATTATGTCGGCTATTGTGACTCCAATGCATGACAATGAAGATATCAATACAGCAGCATTAGAAACGCTGGTGAGGCACCAGATCGCACGTGGTGTTGAAGGATTTTATTGTTGCGGATCATCTGGTGAAGGACCTCTTTTACATTTAGATGAACGAAAACAAGTTCTAGAAACTATTATCAATAGCAGTGAAGGAAAGGTGCCTGTAATTAGCCACATTGGCGCACCAAGAACTCAGGATGCCGTCGAATTAGCAAAACACGCAGAAAGTGTGGGTGCGAGCGCTGTTTCTTTAGTTCCCCCTTACTATTATAAATACAGTAATGAAGCTATCATTCGCTATTACCAACGTATTTTAGATGAAACATCACTGCCTGTTATTTTGTATAACATTCCTCAATTTACAGGGGTAGAGTTAGATCTCGAAACAGCGAAGACGTTATTCAGCAATGAACAAACACTGGGAGTGAAACATACCTCTCACAACCTTTACGCTTTAGAGCGTATGGTAGATAAACACCCTGAAAAAGTTTTCTTTAATGGCTTTGATGAAATTTTTCTTTCCAGTTTAGCGGCAGGAACCACGGCAACCGTGGGAACAACCGTGAATATTCAACCTGAGCTCTTTCTCGCGGTTCGCCATTGTTTTGCAAAAGGGGATTTTATCACTGCACAAAAACTGCAACATCAAATCAATGATGTTGTTGAAACTATGGTCAATAACGGTATTTTTCAATCAACAAAATACTTGGCAGGATTAGATGTCACCTATTTAGGCCCTGTAAGAGAACCATTTATTCCCTTGAATGCAGAACAAAAGCAAGCACTTGACTGCCTTCATTCCCGTTTACAAGGATATATCCACGCGGCACGCACCTTCATTTAATGAATAATGAGCCCTTATTCTCAGGGCTCATTCTTTCTTATATATCCCTAGCGACTGATAACGGCCGATAAATTAACGTCATTGGCACCGTTATTTTCACATTTGTCTTATCACCTTGGAGCTTATTTTGCATTAGATGAAAAGCATGTTGTGCCCACGCATCTTCATTCTGCCCCATAGACCAAACTGCATTTGGTAAAAAACCAAGCATGTCACTTTCATCAAAAGTGCCTATCGGAATTTCCTGAGGAATAAACCCATAAACTTGACGAAGCGCGCTCAAGGTACCTTCTAAGATAGGCAATGACGAAGTAATAAAAGCGGAGGGGGGTTGCTTATTTTTCTTTAAGAATTCATGCATTAAGCTCTGCCCATCTTCCTTACGATTATGGCGTGCAGTCAAAACCCAGCTTTGTCGCTCTGGCATTTCATTTAAATAACCTTGCAAACGACTTTGAATTGACGGCTGTTGGGTATCACCTGCAATAAAAAATAATGGTTCGACATTAACGGTCTTTTTAATCGACTGTACTAATGTCTTACTACCGCTATAGTTGTCACTTAAAACCAAAGAGACATCCATTTCGCCGAAATCTCGGTCTAAAAATATAATGGGGCGCTTACGGGCTAATTTTCGATGATGTTGCTGAGTTTCTAAAGAGGAAGGAACAATAAACAACCCATCTACATTGCGCTCTAATAAGCGGCGAACAACTTCTTTTTCATGCTTAGGGTCACTATAAGAACACGCAATGATCAGCTGATATCCTGCTGTTTGGCAACACGTCTCAAGCTTTTCTGCCAAGGTTGAGAAAAATAAGTTCGATAAACGAGGAACAACAAGGGCAAGCGTGTCAGTTTTGTTTAATTTTAAACTGCGCGCAGCATAGTTAACCACCAGCCCATGAGTTTCAACATAAGACTGGATCCGTTCTTGGGTCGCTTTGCTAATACGGTATTGCTCCGCTTTTTGACTTAAAACTAACCGAACCGTTGTCACAGAAAGGTTTAAGTCGTTCGCAATTTGCTCAACAGTTTTTGCCATAAGTTCGCTATAATCATTTATCAATAAGCTTAAGTATAAACTAATTCGAGTTAGCAATACAGACTAGGCATGTGGCTGTTAAGCTGAGTGCACAAAAAATCAAGTGAGCAAATCACTCTCACTTACGCTTTCTTCTTTAGGAAAAGCAACTCAATATACTGAAGATAATAACAGCTGAGTATAAGGGTGCTTAGGTTGTGTAAAAATCTGATCAACACTACCCATTTCCACAACTTTTCCGGACTTCAATATCACAATACGATGGCTAATATGCTGTACAACACCCAAATCATGGGAGATAAACACCATCGCTAGCCCCAGTTTTTTCTGTAACGAAAATAATAAGTCCAATACTTGAGCCTGGGTTGTCACATCAAGGGCGGATACTGGCTCATCACAAACGAGAATATCGGGTTCACAGGCTAATGCTTGAGCAATCGAAATACGTTGCCGCTGCCCGCCAGACAGCGAAGCTGGCCTACGTTTCAATAAATGACTATCAAGCGAAACTAAAGATAATAGCTCGTGCATTCGCTGTTGTTTCTGCGCAGCGGAAAGAGTGGAATGCAGCTCTAGCGGCTGCAACAAGACTTGTTCAACCGTATGTTGTGGGTCAAAAGAACTTAAAGGGTCTTGCACTATTGTTTGAATACGTGGACGAAGAACCCTGCGCTGACGCTCTTTTAGCATGCTCCATGGCTGGTTAAGCAACTCAATATTGCCATCATCCGGTGTTTGTAGTGCTAAAATCAGCTTCCCTAGTGTCGTTTTACCTGACCCAGACTCACCAACAATACCTAAAGTTTCCCCCCTTTTCAGGGTTAACGAAATATTATCAACCGCCTGTAATTTCTGTCCATTTGGCAACCGAAAAGCACGAGAAACCTGCTCAACAGCTAGCACCGTATCCGGCTCAGCGTCTTCTGGCGATAGAGACACGGGTACTGACCAATTTGCCAAAGGGTCGCGCCCTGTCAGCCAAGTTCCTCGTGAATGTCGGGTAGGTACAGATGACAATAGTTTTATTGTATATGGGTCTTTGGGAGACTTAAGCACTTGATGAACATCCCCACTTTCTCGTGGCCGCCCGTGCTGCATCACAATCACGCGATCGGCAATATCGGCAACCACTGATAAATCGTGTGTAATGAGTAAAATACCAATCCCTAAGTTCGCTAATGATTTGAACTCTTCCAATATCTGCTTTTGGATAGTGGCATCCAACGCGGTCGTCGGCTCATCCGCAATTAATACGCGTGGTTGACCAGCCAATGCAGACGCAATTAACGCTCTTTGGCGCAATCCGCCCGATAATTCGTGGGGGTACATTTGTGAGCGATTAGCTGGGTCAGGTATTCCAACCATCTTAAGTAACGTATTTACTTTTTGCGGAATTTCACGGCGAGAAACCAATCGGTGAGCCAGCAATGGCTCCGCAATTTCTTGACCTATTTTACGCAGTGGGTCTAAAGACGTCAGAGCATCTTGCAAAACAAAACCAATTTCTCTTCCGCGTATTTTTCGCCATTGAGATTGGCTTTGATGGCGTAAATCAATGTCATAACTTACCCCTTTTGAGTCCTTGCTCAATAACGCTAAGCGTTTGGCTGATACCTCTGCGTTATCCCCCGTGAGGCCAACTAGAGTGCGTGCTGTGACGGACTTTCCTGAACCCGATTCCCCAACTAATGCGATAATTTCACCTGCATGCAATGTAAAAGACACACCAGCAACAGCATGAAAATCCGTATTTTGGGATAAAAAGCGTACATGTAGGTCTTCAACCTGCAAAATAGGTTGCCCAGGCTTTGTTATTTTAGGGTTCATTAAAATTCACCTCGTGCAATCAATCGCTGTATGCGTCTTCCCGTCAATGTAATCGTGATCACTGATAATGCAATCACCGTTGCAGGCATTAAGCTTATCCATGGCGCACTGTCTAAATAGTTTCGACCATCGGCAAGCAAAGCTCCCCATTCTGCGGTTGGAGGAGTGACACCCAAACCTAAAAAACTCAATGCAGAAGCAGCTAATACCGCGTGACCAACACCAATAGTAGCTAAGATGAGTAAAGGGCGTAGTGTATTGGGAATAATATGTCGAAAAATAATGCGCCACGATGGCGTTCCAAGGGCAATCGCATGTTCAACATAACCTGATGATTTAACCAATAACACTTGTGAACGGACTAGGCGCGCATACCCAGCGATCGCTGCAACCCCGACCGCCAGTAATGTATTCTCAGGCCCGCGACCTAAAACGGCTATGACTAATAGCGCAAGCAATAAATCCGGAAAAGCCAACATGATATCGAGCAAACGCACGAGTGGTGTGCGAATAAATCGAGGGGCTAATACTGCCGCATTTCCTAATAATATCCCGCCTAAACATGCAATTAGAGTCGCTCCTAAACCGATACTCAGTGATAACGAAGTACCATAAACCACCCGTGTATATACATCTCTTCCAAGTTGGTCTGTCCCAAACCAATGATCTGTACTTGGGGGCTGCAAGATTGCCGTTAAATCTACCTCATCTGGCGCATAGTGCGTAAACCAAGCAGGGAAAAACATCGCGAGCAACAACACCGCCAGCACCATACTCGGTAGAAATAAGCCATGATATTTCATCACAAACTGAGGGATCACCTGCGGTCGTGTTGTCTTGATCCCAAATGTGTCACTACTCATCAGATAGCCTCCTGTTTGCGTAAGCGAGGGTCGATTAACAAATAAAGGCCATCAATCAATAAATTAATCACTACAAATAAAAAAGCAGAAAACATAACAAGCCCAAGTACCAACGGCATATCCCGGTTTTCAATCGCACCTAACATAATTTGACCAATGCCTGCTCGGCCAAAAACCGTCTCCGTTAATACTGAGCCTCCCAACACTGACGCTAACAATGTGCCTGTTAAAGTTGATATCGCTAATGCTGCGTGTCGCAAAATATGACGTGCTCGCAACATAAGCTCACTCACTCCACGCGTCCTAACTGTCGTGGCAAAAGGTTGGGCTAATGCCTCTTCCATTCCATCACGCAGTACCTGGCTTAACACCGCGATTAACGGCAAACTCAATGTGATCACAGGTAATACCAATGACATCACGCCATCATTTCCCGTTACAGGAAACCACTGCAATGAAAAACTAAAAATACTGAGCAGTAAAATACCAATCCAATACACCGGCGTACTCAGTAAAATGAGTTCTAAGCCAACAATCAGGTCTTTCGCTTGATGTCGGCGCCCAGCAGTTAGAACGGCATTAATAATCGAAACCAATAACGCAAAACCTAGTCCGCCCAACGCTAAAGGCAAGGTCTCTTTTAGCCCATTGCCAATCACAGAAATAACAGGTTGCCGATACAGATAACTTTGACCTAAATCCCCCGTCAATGCATGCCCTGTGTAATTGATGTATTGCTGCCACACTGGTTTATCCAGCCCAAATTGCTGAATAATCTCTGCCCTGACAGCATCATCAACCACACCTTCCCCGCCCGTTATCACGCTAACGGGGTCGCCCGGTATAAATTTTACCACCGTAAATGAGAGGGTTGCCGCCCCCCAAAGCACGGCAACGATCATCAATATGCGATGGCTAAATAACCGGAAATTACGGTTTAATCCAAGCATCATAGAAATTCGGTTTCGCATTAGTCGCCCAGTTAATACCTTGGACTTGTTTAGATACGCCCAACTGATACGCTGGGATGTAAAGTGGTACAACATAAGCCTGATCAATAATTTGCTGCTGGATTTCATGATATAAGCGCTCACGCTCTTTATCATTCGTCCCTACCGCCTCTGACAATTGCTTATCTAAGGTATTCACACGAGCGTGGTTATTGCCTTGTGGTGGCGTAAACGCAGAATGAAACACGGTACGTAAAATGTCAGGCTCAGGACGAACAAAGAAATTTGATGCGATATCATAGCTACTTGAAGCGGTTCGCTCATCAAATACACCTGCATCCACAGGGTCAAACTGGAGGTTAAAGCCCGCTTTTTTGACTTGCTGCTGAACAGCTTGGAACAAAGTGACATCTGCGGCTTCGACGTTAGTTGGAACATAAGTAAAGCGAACAAGCAATTGCTGGCCATCTTTTGTTCGGTATCCGTCTTTATCTCGCTGATTCCAACCCGCTTCATCCAACAAACGCCCAGCTTTTTCTAGGTCATAGCCCCATAAATTACGCACTGATGGGTCGTAATACAGCGTGGCGGGCCCCAACACATTATCGGCGGCACGTAGTGAACCGAAGAAAGCAGCATTCACCGCGACAGCTGGGTCAACCGCACTTTGGAAAGCCTTACGCAATTTCACATCTGAAAAGACACCTTTCCCAGTATTCAAATACAATACGCGGTTAACGCCTGGGTTTTCATGAGTGATCACATTCAATTTAGGGTTGCTTTTTACTTGCTTGAAATTTACTGGCGGAACGGCATCAATTGCTTGAATTTGCCCACTATTTAATGCCCCTAAACGAACAGATGCTTCAGGTAAATATTTAAACTCGATATGATCTAAATACGCAGGGCCTGTATGGTTTGCATAACCAGGCCCCCAATTATAGTCAGCGCGCTTGGTTAACTTGCTGCCACTTCCCTTAACAAATGAATCTAAAAGAAATGGCCCAGAGCCCACTAACGTGAAGCTAGTATTTGGGGTATTTTTCAAATAGGTGGGTGATTGAATACCCAGATAAGGCAAGCTCAAACCTTGCAGTAACGGTGCAAATGATTCTTCATAGCGAATAACAACGGTGTACTCATCTGGTGTAGTTATCGATTTAATCGGGCCTAATAGTGATTTCGAATAATGAGAAATAGTTTTAGGGTCTAAGATCCGCTCAAAATTATATTTAACTGCTTGCGCATTTAGTGGTGTGCCATCACTAAATGTGACGTCTTTACGTAAATGGAACACATACTCTTTATTGTTATCATTAATTTCCCAACTTTCAGCAAGCCATGGCGTAAAGCGATTATCCTCCGCTTGCCCAACTAATGAATCTAGCACATTACGCGATACCACAGCGGCAACTGAATACGCCGTCAATGATGGGTCTATAATCGGCGTGTCACTACCTAACCCCACCGTTAATGTTCCACCACTCACAGGTGTTTCTGATGCAGCAAAGCTTGAGGATGTCGCGAATAAACTTAACGCAACGGTCGCCGCCGTTAAAATACTGGCGTTTGGCTTTTCAAAATAGATGTCTCGTTTACTCATTCTTTATCCCTTTTCATATGATTGCTGCACGAATTACATTAGCTCTACTCTATGAAGAGGGATTTAAAGTGAGAAAGAATAAAAAAAACTGAGTTATTTAATTTAATTATAAGATGAAATTTGAAGATATTTACCCTCACTTATTCAATAACGAATTTAATACACTAAAATAATGAAATTAAAACTTATAATAATTAATTATACGAAAATAAAAATAGTTATATATCTATTTTATCATTGAGTTAATTTGTATTTCATTCATCAAATAGTTTTTGGTTAAAAACACTATTGAACACTCCAAAAAAACCATTACACCATGATAAATAATAGATTTATCTAAAAATCACGTTTCAAAAAATAACATTTCAATATCTGAAAGCATTTAATAACCCCCTGTTGAATATAACTTATATTTTTTAATTCTTATCGTTTTATAACCGCAATGATATTTTATGAAAAAATCATCTTGTTAAATAAATTCAGTTATAAGGCAGAACAAAATGGCCTCACATCTTATCGACTTTATATTAATTGGTAATAACTTTGGCACAGAGGAAATGCGCCATGTTTGGTCGGAACATAATCGACTAAAAAGCCAAGTTGCCGTTGAAGTAGCACTCGCGAAAGCAGAAGGTGAACTAGGTTTGATCCCAACCCAAGCCGCACAATATATCGAGCAGCACGCAGATGCAGATAAACTGAATATTGAAGAGATTGCGAGCCAAGGCGCGCAAATGAAGCATTCGTTAATGCCAACCTTGATAGCATTGCAAAAGCAATGTGGTGAAGCAGGTGAGTACATTCATTATGGTGCAACCACGCAAGATATCGTGGATACCGCCACCATGTTGCAGCTAAATAGTGCATTTAACATCATTGAGCGTGATGCCAAAGCATTAGTTATCGCACTAGCAAATAGTGCAAAACGCTATCAAAACACACCAATGGTTGGCAGAACGCATGGGATGCAAGCACTTCCAACGACCTTTGGTTTTAAAGTCGCCGTTTGGTTAGATGAATTTTTGCGCCATAGCCAACGCTTGAATGAAATTAAATCACGGGTATTAACTGGAAATATCAGTGGCGCTATCTGTACTTACGCGGCATTTGGCGACAAAGGGCCTGCTGTCGAAAAACGCACATTGGATATTTTAGGGTTAAGCACCCCGACTATCGGGTGGCAATCTGCGCGAGATCGATTCAGTGAATTCGCTTCTGTTTGTGCATTAATCAGTGGCACTCTCGGCAAAATCGGGAACGAATTATACAACCTGATGCGCACTGAAATTAATGAAATCGAAGAGCCATTCTCTGCGGGGAAAATTGGTTCCACAACCATGCCTCATAAGCGTAATCCTGCGGCTTTAGAGGGTTTGGCAAGTTTGACCCATCCTCTTTTAAAGAGCGTTTCCCTCATTTATGAATCCATGCATGTTGAGCATGAAAGGGACGCCATGAGTTGGCGCGCAGAATGGATAGCGTTACCTGAGATTTGTATTTACCTGTCAGCGCAGCTGAAAAATGCCATTGCTGTTATCGAGGGCGTCACCGTCAACGAAAAACAAATGCGCCGTAACCTTGACCTACAAGGCGGCTTGTTACTATCTGAAAAAGTGATGTTCGAATTAGGCACCAAAATCGGCAAACAAACGGCGCACCATATTGTGTATGAATGTGCGATGCAATCCTACGAGGAACAACGTTCATTCAAAGCTGTTTTGCAAGCCAATGAACAATTAGCTGGATTAATTTCTGAGCAAGAACTCGACGCATGGTTAGATCCAATTAACTATTTAGGGTCAGCACCTCAAAAAGTTGACCAAGTGATCGCCCACGCGAAAGCACTCGGTTTATTCGCAGAATAAGGACAAAGCCGTTATGTACCAATACCGTCAATTACTCGCTGCTGATGCAACTGTATTTTACCAACTACTTCATCATGCTTACGCAGAAATTAAGCATTTGGGTATTCGTTTTGATGCGGCAATCGCTGACTTAGCAGCAATGACTCAACACCTCAATAATCACGCGGTTTATGGGATGTTTGAAGACGGTATTTTAATTGCTTCTGTCACTTTACGTTACCCATGGGGCAAGCAACCCGGCCCGTTTGGTCTACCTCATATTGGCTGGTTTGCGACAGCACCCACACACCGAGGCCAGCAGTTAGGTAAAAAAATATTAGCGTGGTTTGAAGATAGTATTTTATCGCAACAGCTGCGGGCACCGGCTTATTCACTCGGTACCGCCGAGAGCCACCCATGGCTAGTCAATTACTATCAATCTTTGGGCTTTCAAATCATTGAAAAAAGGGATTTAGGCAAAGGCCACATAACTATTTTTATGCAAAAAATCATTGAACAACAACGTTATACACAATGGTTAGCAATTTCTAATCAACCGGAGAAAACACGATGAAAAAATACATTACGCTGATCGCAGGTCTCGTC
This sequence comes from Providencia sp. UF-224, assembly GCF_058245955.1. Lineage (NCBI taxonomy): Bacteria > Pseudomonadati > Pseudomonadota > Gammaproteobacteria > Enterobacterales > Morganellaceae > Providencia > Providencia sp. UF-224. The sequence continues at coordinate 137,862 of NZ_JBSICC010000008.1, forward strand.
GCGGCAACGACTTTGCTGACTGCTTGTGATAACAAAACCGAAAAAGCACCTGAGGCACAATCCAGCCAAGAACTGCGTATTGGTGCCACTGGGCTCAGTTTCCCAAGTGCCTATAAAAAAGATGGCAAGCTCACTGGCTTTGACGTTGAATTGGCAGAAACCATCGCAAAAGACCTCAATTATAAAATTGTCTGGGTCACCTCTGACTTTAGCGGCTTAATGGGGCAACTTGAGGCGAAAAAGCTAGATACTGTCGCAAACGTGGTGTCAATCACCCCCGCTCGACAAGAAAAATATGATTTCACGGCACCTTATAGCTACTACGGTAGTCAGCTTGTGACCAATAAATCAAACGAAAACATCAATACTGTCGATGATTTAAAAGGAAAAACAATCGCTGGGGTTTTGGGTTCTAACCACCTCGTAAACCTGAAAAAAGCCTTTGGTGACAATGGTGTCACTATCCGCACGTATGAAAGTCGTGATGCCGCAATGAATGATGCGATTAACAACCGTGTTCAAGCTTATGTTAACTCGCGTCCTATCCTATTAGCCGAAATCAAAGAGAACAATCTGCCATTAAAACTGGTCGGTGAACCCTTAGTGATTGAAGCTGTCGGTTTCCCTTTCCAGAAAGATGAAAAAGGCAACGAGCTCAAAGCGGCATTTGATAAAGAATTAGACGTGTTACGCCAAGATGGACGCTTAAAAGCGCTGTCAGAAAAATACTTTGGTGAAGATATCACCGCTAAAAAAGCCAACTAATTAGTCTAGGCTCTTACCAGCCTTAAGGACTCGGGCTGGTAAACATTTGTAAGGCATGAATGATGAATTTAGATTTCGACTATATTGTGCGGATCTTTCCGCAAATTTTAAGCTACCTACCTGTCACGCTATTTCTTGCTATTGTTTCAATGGCTTGTGCGATGACATTGGGGTTGACGCTCGCACTACTGCGGATTACAGGTATCAAAGCCGTTGTTAAAATCGTGGACTTATACGTGTCCTTATTCCGTGGAATTCCAACGCTAGTACAACTGTTTATTATCTATTTCGGCTTACCTCAAGCCTTTCCCATTTTTAGTGGGATGGATGCGTTCACGGCGGCAATTATTGGCTTTAGCCTCAAAAATTCTGCCTATATGGCCGAAATCTATCGTGCTGGATTAACCTCGGTCGACTTTGGGCAAATGGAGGCAGGCTTATCTATTGGCATGCAAAAGCGCCAAATTTACCGCCGTATTATTTTGCCACAAGCGATGTTAAACACGCTCCCTGCTACAGGTAATACCTTTATTTCATTGATAAAGGACACTTCAGTCGCCTTTGCTCTTGGCGTCACAGAACTGTTTGCAGAAGGTAAAATGATCGCTGCTGAATCATTACGCTACTTCGAAACATTCATTGTTGTTGGGCTCATTTACTGGCTCACCGTACTTATCTATAGCCGTCTTCAAACGGTGTTAGAAAAACGCTTAAGCCAATCATTACAACGTTAAGGAATGATAATGATCCGTGTATCGCAACTGAATAAAAGCTTCGGCGAAAATACTGTTTTAAATAACATTTCCCTCGATATTGAAGAAGGGGAAGTAGTGGCTATTATCGGTCCATCAGGCTCTGGAAAATCCACATTACTACGCTGCCTAAACTTGTTGGAACACCCTGAGTCCGGCACCATACAAATTGGCGATGTCCAATTAGACACACATAAGCACAGTGTTAATGAAGCCTATGCCCTACGACGTCAAACAGCAATGGTATTTCAAAATTACAACCTATTTAAAAACAAGACTGCCCTTGAAAACGTGACAGAAGGGTTAATTACCGTCAAAAAAATCGCCAAAAGTGAAGCCGATAAAATTGGCTTAGCCCTGTTGGAGAAAGTGGGTCTTGCAGAACATAGCCACAAGTATCCCGTCACCTTATCTGGCGGGCAACAACAGCGGGTGAGCATTGCTCGCGCACTTGCCGTCAAGCCACTCGCCATTTTATTTGATGAGCCAACCTCGGCTCTCGACCCTGAAAGAGTATTCGAGGTTCTTCAGGTGATTAAATCTCTTGCACAACAAAAAACCACCATGGTGATCGTGACTCATGAAATGGAGTTTGCAAAAGAAGTGGCTGACCGCGTGATTTTTATGGCCGATGGGCACATTGTCGAACAAGGCCCCGCTGAGCAAGTTATTCGCTTCTCTGAAAACCCACAAACGCGCCGCTTCTTACGTCAATTGACCAATATAGAGCCAATCGACGAATTCAATATATAACCAAAAAATATCCACAGGCACCTGCACCTCAATTGGGAGAAATTAAATGAACATTAGCCACCACGAGCAAGCACTTGCAGATAAAATTCAGGCATTTCGCCATGAAATGCACCGTTTTCCTGAATTATCGAATCAAGAACATCAAACAACACAGCGTATTCGTGATGCCTTAACGGAAGCAGGGATCACCATTTTACCCCTTCCACTCGCAACTGGGTTAGTGGCAGAAATCAAAGGCCAACAAGACGGCCCGTTAGTCGTATTACGCTCCGATATTGATGCACTACCGATTGAAGAAGAATCTGGCGTTGATTTTGTCTCTCAAAACAAAGGGGTAATGCACGCTTGTGGCCATGATTTTCATGCATCAGCAGCGCTTGGTGCGGCTATTTTACTGCAACAAAATAGCGCCAATTTAAAAGGTACTGTACGCGTTCTCTTCCAAGCCGCGGAAGAAACCGGCCAAGGTGCGCCAGCGCTACTCGCGACAGGTGCATTAGATGGTGCCCTTGCGATATTTGGTATTCACAATGACCCTACGTTGCCTGTCGGTGTTGTGGGAAGTAAAGAAGGCGCTCTTACCGCTGGAGTTGACCGTTTTGAAATTAAAATCGCCGCAAAAGGTGCCCATGCCGCTAAACCTCATGAAGGTAATGACCCATTAATTATCATTGCTCAGATTATTAATGCAACACAATCAATTATCAGCAGAAATGTTTCCTCTGATCAAAACGCCGTCGTGTCCATTACACAAGTTCACAGTGGCAGTACATGGAATGTCATCCCTGATACCGCTTACTTAGAAGGTACCGTACGTACCTTTAAACAATCGACTCGAGAACAAATTGAGCAGCGTTTACGTCAAATATTAGATGGGATCGCCACCACCTTTGATGCTCAAATAGAACTGTTATGGCACCCAGGTCCACCTTCGGTAGTCAACACGGGTGAATGGGTGGATCTCGCGCTACTCCAAGCTGAGAAATCGGGTTTTGAGGCTATTCGAGTCGAAGCCAGCCCAATTGGTGAAGACTTTGCCTTCTATCAGCAAAAAATACCTGGGGCTTTTATGATGATCGGTTCAGGGGGGCCATATGCCCTACATCACCCCAAATTCCGAGTTGATGATAAAGCATTATACCCAACAGCCCGTTACCTCGCTCAACTGGCTGAAACCACGCTAAACAAATACAGCGGAAAGGTGCAATGATTAGCGAGCTAACCACTATTTTGGCGGAGAAAATTATTGAGGCTTCTCCGCCTCTTTGCGCACAGCAAGCCGCACAAAATGGCATTAAAGATTACCTCGCTGTCACGCTCTCGGTGACAGAAGGCCACATTAATGATGCGGGTTGGCAACAATTAAGTGCCCTATACCCTGAGCGTGATCCGCGCAGTATTGCGCTATTATTGGGCTATGCAGGGCATGCCCTTGATTTTGATGATTTTCACGCGAATTTTCGCGGTCATCCATCGACGGTTATTTTACCTGCACTTTTTGCCCTAGCACCAGCTCAAGGCGAAATCGATAATGTGCGATTTTTAAACGCTTATTGTGTTGGGGTCGAAGTCGCTGGCAGATTAGGGTTAGCAGTCACTAACCAACATTATCAACTGGGTTTTCATTCAACAGGAAGTTTAGGGGCAATCGCAGCCACAGCCGCGTTATGCTACTTATTCGATGCTGATTTAAACACAACGGCCTGCGCGCTTGGCCTTGCGGCAACACAATCAACCGCACTACGCGCACAATTTGGTTCAGCGGTAAAACCTCTTCATGCTGGGCTGGCAGCACAATCCGCCGTAATGTCATTCCAATTAGCCTCTAGCGGTTTCTCATCTCGCCCCCATGGCGTGATTGAGGCATTCCTAGATGCAATGAGCCACCGGCAAGCGGCGCCTGAGCTTCTAACTAAAGATTGGGGGAAACCGTGGCGTATCGAGTCTCCAGGCCTTGAATTTAAACCTTATCCTACGTGTGCAGGTACTCACTCCGCTGTCGCCGTGACCCAAGTTTTACGTGACCGCTGGTTAAGCAGCGGAAAGCCACTCATCGCGCTTCTTGATAACCTTCAACGTATCGATATTGCTTTTCCATTGGGAGGAGATATTGCTGCCAACATTAGAGTGCCTGAAAATGGCATCGAAGCGCGTTTTTGCCTTGAATACATCATTGCCGCAATGTTGATTAAGGGAGATTTACATTTATGCGATTTCACTCAACCTGAGCTAGACCCACAAATTATGGCATTGGCTCAACGGGTTAACCGCAATCCAGATAGAAGCGTTCCGCCAGATGTACTTGCTCCCGAAAAACGTTTTCACCAAGTCACATTGTTTCTCGCAGGTTCAACTCAATTAAGCCATCGCTTAGACCGTCAGCAATTTCTCAAATTACCCGTTGATTTAAAACAAAAGTGGCAAAACTGCCTGACGAACGCGACCTATCAAGAAATTGAAGCCTGGTTAGAGCTATGCCTTTTCAATACCCCACAAAGCACGCTATCAATTAGAAATAAGCTCATTAACAGTTTGAATTAATTTTCCTCTATCAGTAATGCTGATAGAGGTTATTTCCTATTTATGTCGTTAATAATAACTTGATGAAACAGCGGCCAACCCCTATCCCTTTTCACCCTCTTACACAGAATGGTGTATACTCGCCGACAAGAACTTTACTCACGGTTAATTAATAATGAAAGAAATCGAAAAAACACAAATTAAACTTCTCAGCGATCGTTTAGACCTTATTCGTCACCAAATGGCAAGCATGCAATTGACGAACGAAGCGGAAAAATACGCAGAACTTGAGAAAGAAAAAGCGACGCTAGAAGTTGAAATTGCTCGTCTGAAAGCATTGCGTAACAAGAAGCTAAGCAAAGAAGCGCAAAAATTGGTAGATATGCCATTCAAACGCCCCATCACTAAGAAAGAACAAGCTGATCTTGGCAAACTGAAGAAATCCGTACGCGGTTTAGTGATTGTCCACCCAATGACGGCATTAGGTCGCGAAATGGAACTGGATGAAATGACCGGTTTTTGTAAATCTGATTTCTAGTAAGGAAATCAACGCAACTAAAACTTGTGATGCTCCACGAATACTGGAAGGTTCTTAATACGCTCTTCGTTGTTATGAACCGCCAGAGAATATTATCTCCCATGTCTCTGGCGATCACAGGAGTCGAGTCGTACTTTATGGGTAATAGCGTTGATATTAAATGAGTTTATTGAGTTGGATAAATATCAGTGCCCCCATTAATGCCCCCAGATTATTTTTTGAGTAGAAATTGAGCAGATAAATAATGATGGAACGGAACGATAAATTCAGTTTATCACTATACGAATTAGGCTCAGAACAAGCTGGCAGTTTTGAAGTCGATTGCTGTTGTTTATTATCTGTTGCTTAGATGAATTGTTTTTCGTAAGCGTCTAGGTGATGCTTAAAGAATTTCTCATATTCTTCAGCTGACTCAACTAAAACGGTCACCTCTATACACTGCCCTCCCCATTCCTCTGAATAATCTTCGATTGCAATGAATTCACAAGCAATTTCTTCATCAGTCTCAGAAATGAATATTTTACAATTAGTTGTATTGATACCTAATGTATAAAACTGAGTGGGTTCTAAAGCTCCGAACACAAACCCCATCGGTGGATCACTTATCTCTAACTCAGTGATGCCAATAATTTCATCTTTATTTATAATCTTATATTTCATTCAATTTTTTTCGGTTGCGGTTAGCGCGTCGATTAATGATTTCTTGCACATAATGCTCAATAGAAATGTGCTTTTCCCGAGTCACTTGCTCAATAAACACCTGAAGACGATCAAATTTAGAGTAAAGCGTCTCTGAAATAAGCCTATCGAAATCCCTTTGAGTAAAACGGTGCTCTCCATCCATAGTCGAACGCTGTAGCAATGTATGTGCTATGATTTCAAGGACTGCACGCCTGTAATCATCAGAAAGTAAAATATCCAGATCGTTTTGGCAAATATCAAACGTAAAACTGAAACTGGCAAAACCCGAGTCGACAGGCAGTGAATAGGTTAAATGAGAACCAGAGCGTTTAACATGAGGTTCATAACCATTCCCCATGAGTCGTATTGACTGCATGTTCTGTTCCTATTCTTTCAACCAGTTAATCGAGTTGGAAAACTATCCGTTAATTTTGCAAAAAACGCATTAATTCTTGCCACTCTTGCTTAAGCCTATTTTTGAAATATAACGTACAGAGATAGCTTTTAAATTTACCAAATACACTTTGCTCTTTCTTTTTCAATATACCAATTTCTCTCCATAATTCATCTGCATCAAAAGCAGTCCATACGGGAGGTACAGGGGATAACAGATTGCAGGAGCAGATAGGAGCAACATACCGACACAACATGACTTGAACATACTCAACGGGAAAATATTTTGCGATCGAGGCGATATATTCGAAATTCACCCAATTATCCACAAATATATCGGATAACGCTGCACAGAGGTCTTTATCTGTATACGTTCTATCCACAGCAGATCACTTCTTTTGCTTACTGGTTTTCAACAAATCTTTCAGCGCCGCCATGTTCACCCTCGCCCCTTCGATTTCTTTTAACCGACGGCGTTTTTGAGCAAAAATATCAAACACTGCTTTAGCCTTTTCGTCAGCGGCTTTCTTACTTATTCCACCAGCGCCTTGTAATACGTTACGGTCATTGAAACTTAAAAACTGATCCAGCTTAGTATCCCAATCCTGTAAGAAAACCTGCTTACGGCGTAGTGCTTGGTCTTCGGCAAAATCTAGCCACATATTGACGATACGGTTTAATTCTTTGAGTTCATTTTCACGTAGATAGTTTTTTGCAATAGTGACGTCTGTTTTGCGAACTTCATCGGATTTATAACTCGTTAAGCCCATATCTGGTTGACTGGCATCTGCGCGACTGGCAATAAGCTCAGCCGCAGTCATGCCCGTACAAGCAAAATGCAGTTTGTTTTGAATAGATTGGAAGAAACGAGTAGTTTCTTTATTAGAAGGTTCATAGTCTGCCGCCATAGTGAAGATCTCTTTCACTCGTAAATACACCCGCCGCTCACTGGCACGAATATCACGGATGCGTTCGAGCATCTCATCAAAGTAATCCGGCACGACTGACTGACCGATAGGCGGGTTTTTCAGCCGCTCATCGTCCATCACAAACCCTTTGATCAGATACTGCTCCAGCGTTTGCGTTGCCCACTGACGAAACTGAGTACCACGAACAGAACGGACCCGGTAACCAACGGCGAGGATCATTGAGAGGTTGTAATGCAGTGTATTGCGATTAACCTGCCGATTACCTTCCTGCCGAACTTGTAAGAAAGACTTACAAGTTGAATTTTGTACAAGCTCACCCTCTTCGTAGATAGCTTTAACATGCTGAGTTATTGCTTGAGGAGTTACTTGATAAAGGTTGGCAATCTCAGCCTGAGATAACCACAGAGTATCAGACTCAAAGCGGCATTCGACGTGAGTTTGCCCATCTTCACTGCGGAACAAAACAAATTCGCCCTGTGGCGCTTCAGGAAGATTTTCACTCATCAAATTGCCTCCACTCTCTATACGTTATGCATAAACTATGAACAACAATATAGTATATTTAACAAAAAAATAAGGCCATCAATGAATAGATAGAAAGCACATTATTTTATGCAAAAACAATGTGCTATCATTCCTATATTCTTTCTCTTCCAGAAAAATGTTCATACATCCTTTCTGTCATCACCCACAGCGCCTTATTCAATTTGATATCCCCATCAATACCATTCACCGAACGAGTACGAGCACGAGCACGCTTGCCTTTCGCATTTTTGCCAGATAACCCACCTTTAATTAAATTCTCCTGCAAGCGTTGATATACCGTCCACAGATCATCTTTCTTATCCTCCCAGCGACGCGGTTGTAATACTTGTTCCTCGGTAATCGGTTGATGTTCCTCACCAAAGCGATACTGAATTGGTGGCTATGCACCTGTTTAGATAATGGCACAACATGTGGTCGCTTCACCTTCATCACTTCAGCCGGAATTTCCCAAATCCATAAATATCCTGCCCACGAGCGAAACTAGCGGGTACATTCCAAAGGATAGTCGTTTCTCTTTTCCTCCAAAACGGTACTTCATTCTCCAAGCCTTCGATCCGTTAATGTTAACTTCGAGATACAACCCCCCCTCCATCTGCCATTTTATAGGGAGTTACCATTGGCCTTGAGGCCGCTACCTGACTGGCTTTGAGCTTCATTGTGGGGGCATCCAAAAAACAGGGGAAAATTATGCCCCCAATTTTGCCCCCAAACAGGGGTAGAAACCAGTAAACAAGGGGAGAATCAGACAGACTACAGAAAGATAAATCTTATTGATTTAAAAGGAAAATATGGATTTTAGGAGAAATTCAGAAACAGCATTTGGCGGAAGATCACAGGAGTCGAACCTGCCCGGGACTGCTGGCAGCCCCAACTGGATTTGAAATCCAGCCGCCTCACCGGAGACGACGATCTTCCTCTATAGATTGGAAAGTGATTATAGACTGAATTCATTATTTTCCAAAGCATTGAAACTACAACTATCCTCTTTATTGATAAAAGCCAACAAAAACCCCATTTATTGATAAGCACTGATAACAAAAATCGTTATCTTGATATTGAGGTTTTCATATCCGCCCCCATATACTTTCTTATATTCATAATGGTGTGCTGGTTTTATCACCCTATAACATGAATCGTTTTGGGTATAAGTTCGCCGTTTAACTTTTATTGTCAACACAGTAAGCCTTGGCCTACGAGCACAAGCCTGCAATCACAGGATGTTTTTATGACAAATTCATTATTAGCCGATTCTGCATTACCCCGTTTTTCTAGCATTGAACCTGCACACGTTTTTCCTGCTGTCGAACACGTGCTTACCGAATACCGCCAAACGGTTGAAAGCCTTCTGAATGCAACCGAACACTATACGTGGGATAACCTGTGCCAGCCGTTAGAAGAAGCCAGTGATAAGCTGTCTCGCGTTTGGTCTCCAGTGAGCCATCTGCATTCCGTGAAAAATAGCCCTGAATTGCGCGAAGCCTATGAGCAATGTTTACCGCTGCTGTCTGAATTCAGTACGTGGATGGGTCAACACGAACCTTTATACCAAGCGTATAAATCGTTAAAAGAAAGTGCTGAATTTAATTCACTCAGCCAATCACAGCGTAAATCTATCGAAAATACCTTACGTGATTTCGAATTATCCGGTATTGGTTTGCCTGTCGAAAAACAGCAACGTTACGGTGAAATCGTTGCACGTTTGTCGGAGATCGCTTCTAAATTTGGCAATAACGTACTTGATGCCACCATGGGGTGGACGAAGCTGATTAAAGATGAAAAAGAATTAGCAGGTATGCCAGAAAGCGCAATTGCCGCCGCTAAAGCGATGGCAGAAGCCAAAGGCGAAGAAGGCTACCTTTTAACCCTCGATATGCCAAGCTACCTGCCTGTCATGACCTATGCGGATAACGCAGAGCTGCGCCGTGAAATGAGCCACGCATACAGCACTCGCGCCTCTGACCAAGGGCCAAATGCGGGTAAATGGGATAATAGCGAGCTTATCGATGAATTAATGGCATTGCGCCACGAGCTTGCCCAGTTGCTTGGTTTCAAAAACTACGCAGATAAATCCCTAGCAACAAAAATGGCAGAATCACCAGAGCAAGTTTTAGGCTTCCTCAATGACTTAGCGGATCGCGCCCACCAGCAAGGCAAAAATGAGCTGGCAGAACTCACCGCTTTCGCCAAAGAACATTATGGCGTTGAATCTTTAGAATCGTGGGATTTAGCGTATTACAGCGAGAAACAAAAACAGCATAAATTCTCACTCAGTGATGAGCAATTGCGCCCTTATTTCCCTGAGCAACGCGTTTTGAATGGCTTGTTCGAAGTGGTTCATCGTATCTATGGTTTAACCGCCAAAGAACGCAATGACGTCGAAACATGGCATAAAGATGTGCGTTTCTTTGAGCTGTACGACGAAACAAATACCCTACGCGGTAGTTTCTACCTTGACCTCTATGCACGTGAACACAAACGTGGTGGGGCTTGGATGGATGATTGTGTGGGTCGCATGGTGCACAAAGATGGCTCACTGCAAAATCCAGTGGCTTACCTGACATGTAACTTTAACCAGCCATTAGGCGATAAACCCGCACTCTTCACTCATGATGAAGTCATCACCCTGTTCCATGAGTTTGGTCACGGCTTACACCATATGCTGACGCAAATCGATGTGGCTGATGTCGCAGGTATCAACGGTGTGCCATGGGATGCTGTCGAATTGCCAAGCCAGTTTATGGAAAACTGGTGCTGGGAGCCTGAAGCACTGGAATTTATTTCTGGTCATTATGAAACGGGTGAACCATTACCCGCAGAAATGTTAAGCAGCATGTTAGCGGCGAAAAATTACCAATCTGCAATGTTTGTCCTACGCCAACTAGAGTTTGGTCTGTTTGATTTCACCTTACACGCAGAGTATGACCCTGCAAAAGGTGCGCAAGTCATGCCAACGTTATATGCGATTAAAGAAAAAGTTGCGGTCGTGCCATCACCAAAATGGGCGCGCTTCCCACATGCCTTTAGCCATATTTTTGCAGGTGGCTACGCAGCGGGTTACTACAGCTATTTATGGGCTGATGTCCTCGCGGCAGATGCTTACTCGCGCTTTAGTGAAGAAGGTATTTTTAACCGCCAAACAGGCCAATCGTTCCTCGACAATATTTTAAGTCGCGGCGGTTCTGAAGAGCCAATGGCGTTGTTTGAGCGCTTCCGTGGTCGTAAGCCAGAACTTGATGCGATGTTGAAGAGCTACGGTATTCATGGCTAAACACATTAAGATCCAGTTGATCTGTGAAGAGGGTGCTGATCAAAGCACCCTTTCTCAACTTTCTGAAAAATGGCAGCTCTCCCATACACCAGATGCCACAATGGCGCTGGTGCTTACCCCTGAAAATTTACAGCTCCGCAAGCTTGATGAGCCCAAACTCGGTGGGATCTTTGTCGATTTTGTTTCGGGTGCGATGGCGCATCGCCGCAAGTTTGGTGGTGGGCGTGGTGAAGCGGTAGCAAAAGCGGTAGGGATCAAAAAAGAGTATTTGCCCGATGTGATTGATGCCACCGCAGGATTAGGCCGCGATGCCTTTGTGCTTGCCGCACTGGGATGCCGTGTTCGGATGTTAGAGCGCCATCCTGTGGTTGCTGCATTGCTAGACGATGGCTTACAACGTGGCTATCAGGACGCCGAAATCGGCCTATGGCTGCAAGAACGTATGTCTTTGATCCATGCCTCAAGTATTACCGCCCTGTGTGACATAACCCCTGCGCCAGACGTTATCTACCTCGACCCCATGTACCCACATCGGCAAAAGAGTGCATTAGTAAAGAAAGAGATGCGGGTGTTTCAGTCATTGGTGGGAGCAGATGATGATGCGGATGCGTTATTAGCGCCTGCGATTGCCTTGGCAAAACGCCGTGTGGTGGTTAAACGCCCTGATTACGCAGAACCCCTTGCGGGACAAAAAGCGCCGTCAGCGGTCACAACAAAAAGCCATCGATTCGATATCTATCCGTGCATTAAAAATAACGATTAAACGTAACGGCGAAGGGCGTATGTACAGGTGAATTATCAGTATGTTACAGCCGCCCTTTCGCGTACGTTTTTTTGTCAGAGGATTACAACACACCCTGCCCAAGCATTGCATCAGCGACTTTTACAAAGCCCGCGATGTTCGCGCCTTGAACATAGTTAATTTGTTTTCCTTCACCGCCAAACTCAACACAGTGGTGGTGAATATCCAACATGATGTGGTGTAAGCGCGCATCGACTTTCTCTGCTTTCCAGCCAAGACGAGCCGCGTTCTGCGCCATTTCCAGACCAGAAGTTGCCACACCGCCTGCGTTAGCGGCTTTACCTGGTGCAAATAACACACCCGCTTCAAGGAACAGCTCTGTTGCAGGAATAGTGGTTGGCATGTTTGCGCCTTCTGCGACCGCTTTAACGCCATTTTTGATTAACACTTTCGCCGCTTCAACATCCAGCTCATTTTGTGTTGCACATGGCAGTGCGATATCAACAGGAACATTCCATGGTTGCTGGCCCGCTAAGTAAGTTAAACCAAACTCTTTCGCGTATTCTTCAACACGACCGTAGTTGTTTTTAATCTCTTCTAAACGTGCAAGTTTTTCCGCAGTAAAGCCCGCTTCATCAACCACTGTACCGCTAGAGTCAGATGCAGTAACCACTTTCGCGCCCAGTTCCATACATTTTTCAATGGTGTACTGTGCTACGTTACCCGAACCTGAAACCGCAACACGCATACCATCGAAACTTAAACCATGGCGCTGTAACATTGCGTTAGTGAAGTATACTAAGCCGTAACCCGTTGCTTCAGGGCGAATTAAGCTACCGCCAAAAGACAGGCCTTTACCCGTAAATACGCAAGAAGTGTCGTTAGACAGCTTTTTCATCATACCCGTCATAAAGCCAACTTCACGTGCACCCACACCAATGTCACCCGCAGGCACGTCAGTGTTTGAGCCAATATGGCGATACAGTTCTGTCATCAATGCTTGGCAAAAACGCATTACTTCACCCGTACTTTTCCCTTTAGGATCGAAGTCTGAACCGCCTTTACCACCACCCATTGGTAAGGTAGTCAGTGCGTTTTTCAGTGTTTGCTCGAAGCCTAGGAATTTCAGAATGGATAAGTTAACTGATGGGTGGAAGCGCATACCGCCTTTGAATGGACCGATGGCTGAGCTAAATTGCACACGCCATGCGCGGTTGACTTGGACTTTGCCTTGGTCGTCCATCCAACACACACGGAATTGGATCACTCTTTCGGGTTCAACAAAGCGCTCAAGCAGGGCTTGGTCACGGTATTTTGCATTTTGCTCAAGGAATGGCCAAAGGGAAGTGAATACTTCACGCACCGCTTGTAGGAATTCCGGTTGTGAAGGGTCTCTTTTTTGGACAGACTCCAAGAATGAAGATAGTGATTGTGTCATCTATGTCTTCCTTTTTAACGTGTGGTTGTTGTGATGTGCCTCACTCTTTCTTGTCATTATTTTTAGGAAATGTGAGGTTGATTTGTGTTTTGCCTATTGAATATATCATTAGTTTGTATTCTAAATTCAAGGTTTTTTTTCACTATAATGCAAAAAAAATTGCTTGACCTGCCAATATCTACCTTGAATGACATATTTTGACACAAAAAAAACGCCTGCATAAGCAAGCGTTTTCAGTGAATAATATTTCAAATTGAAGAAGGTAGATTATTCTTCGTCGTCATTTAACGGAACAATCAACATATCCACATGAACTGTATTGATTAACTGACGAGCAGATGACATCAGCTTGCTCCAGAAATCTTGGTGGTGACCACAGACCACTAAGTCCATGTCATATTTTTTAATCGCATCAACCAATACTTGGCCGAGATCGCCGCTACCACTTAGGGTTTCTTGCATTTCATAACCTGCACCTGCGGCTAAGTCTTTCAGAGCATTACGCGTTTCATCTGTGATACGCTGCTGCATGTCACCTAAATTGACATCGATAAGGCCGGTGTACAGGTCTGAATAGTTAACATCAACATGGATCATGGAGACTTTGGCACCGTAAGGTTTTGCCATAGAGACAGCCTTATCCAGTAATACTTTACTTTCAGGTGATAAATCTACCGCAACAAGAATATGTTTGTAAGCCATAAGTAAACTCCTTCCGAATGCTGATTAATCCAGTGGTTATGCCTTCACCACATCTTAATAATACTATACCTGCTAATTGTGATAATTAAGTGTTGTGTTGATCACATCTAAGCAGATTAACCTTAAAATCATAAGCGTCTATAACATTTTATAAAACAATAACATCATTCATTCAATATTAATATATTCACCTAAACAATTCGAGTTATGGCTACACTTTCACAGACAAAAAACAACATAATTTCACGCTAAAGTGTGATACCCAATGATAAGTAGCAATAAAGTATTTTTTCAATAGAAACAAAAAGTAATCAAAAATTTGTGGGGGTTGCTCTTTTTTTAAGCGGTTATTTATCCTACAATGAAATGACTGAGTATAAATAAAATATCTTGCTGTATTTCCTTTTTGACAAGTGCTGTGAGCTGGGTTTCTAAGGAGGGGATTATGTTCAGTATGATTGCTTTATTTTGGGCACTCTGCATTTTATGCATCTTAAATATGATGCGTTATTTTTCATCTATTCGCGTTTTATTGTCTATTTTGCGGGATTCTGATCCGCTACTCTACCAATCCGTTGATGGGAATGGTTTTTTCACCACCCATGGCCAACTGAACAAACAACTTCGGCTTGTCCGATACATCAATAGCAAACAGTATCTTGAGCATTATGACCCTGAAGTCATTGCCCGTTGTGAGCGAATTCGTAAGCAGTTTATGACAATAAGCCGGCTTAGTATTCTTGTTGTCGTCAGCTTAGTTTATTTGTTAATGGCAGGCTAGCAGGCTTTCTTGAGGTAAAAAAATAGTGATGACCTTACGATCATCACTATTTGGTGTTTTTATATCGCTGTGTTCATGTCACTTTCGACGGCTTCACAACGGTGAAGCCAAGTGAAGTGCTGTTAGATAAACAGCAGAGATAGCCAGTACAACCCACCAGATAAGACAATCGACACTGGTAAAGTCAGTAACCACGCTAATGCAATACTTTTGATTGTTTTAGTCTGTACACCGCCGCCATCAACAACCATGGTCCCAGCCACTGCTGAAGATAATACTTGGGTTGTTGAAACTGGCATCCCGGTATAACTCGCCACACCAATCGACACTGCCGCTGTCACCTGCGCGGAAACACCTTGTGCGTAGGTCATGCCTTTCTTACCGATTTTCTCACCGATTGTGACCGCAACACGCTGCCAACCGAACATGGTGCCTAAAGACAGGGCTAAAGCAACCGCAATGATGATCCACAGAGGTGCATACTCAACGGTATACAGCAGGTCATTACTGAGTTTTTTCAGTAAGCTTGCATCTTTTGCATTGGTTTCAGGTAATTTCGCTACCGCATTCGCTGTATCAGAGATACACATCAATAAACGGCGTGCATGGTTACGTTGGTCAGGTGTTAACTCTTCGTAGCTCTGAATGCCGTTTAGCATCGTCTGAGCTTGATTTAAAATTGCACCTGTACGTGAACTATCGCAATGGAATTCACCACCTGGCTCAGTGCTACTTTCAGCAACTGCCGGGGCATTTTCTATCGCGTGGTTTAATGCAGGTTTATGTGTTTCATAGTATTGTTGCAGGTGGACTACAGCATCATGGGTTCTCGCGATATCATAACCGTTCGAGTTCATATTCATGACGAAACCTGCTGGCGCAACACCAATCAGCACAAGCATGATAAGACCGATACCTTTCTGTCCATCGTTCGCACCGTGCGAGAAGCTAACACCAACCGCAGATAAAATTAGCGCGGTACGGGTCCAAAATGGTGGCTTACGCTTACCATCTTTTTTCTCACGTTCTGCAGGTGTTAAGTGAATACGGCGACGTTTCTTTGTTCCGCTCCAATAACGGCGTAAAAAGAAAATCATCAAACCGGCAATCACGAAACCGATCGCTGGAGAAAGAATTAACGACATGAAAATACTGATCATTTTCGGTATATTCAAGGCGTCAACCACGGATGAGTCTGTCACTATCGCGTTGGTTAAACCCACCCCGATAATGGCACCAATCAGTGTATGGGAACTGGACGCTGGGATACCTAAGTACCACGTTCCGAGGTTCCAAATAATTGCAGCCAGTAGCAATGAGAAGACCATTGCAAGGCCGTGAGCGGAACTCACATTAAGCAAGAGGTCTGTTGGTAAGAGGTGGACAATCGCGTAGGCAACGCTCAACCCTCCCAGCAAGACACCAAAAAAGTTAAAAACCCCTGCCATGACAACTGCGAACTGTGCCCGCATTGCTCTGGTATAAATAACCGTTGCTACCGCGTTAGCGGTGTCATGGAAGCCATTTATAGCCTCATAGACCAGCACAAATAACAGTGCTAGAACTAATAATAGACCTGTATGAAATTCTAAACCTGTAAAAAGATGTAGCATAGACGTTAAGCCATTATATGTTGGACATGAACGCGGCGCATTATCAGTGACAAACGCTGGCGGTGGAAGCAAAATCTAACCTTTTTTTGATTTAACTACCCATCAAAAAAGTACCTCATAGTAATTACTCCATATATTTCAATGCATTAGTCAAAACAAAGTTATTCTGAATTTTTGAAACTTTTTTAACGATATTTCCCGAAAATAAAAGTTATTTGCTCTTTTTGAGCGAATTTTTCTAATTATAATACGTCTTGCACACTTTTCATCTGATCTCGCTCGAAGCTTTACATTACAACTATCTCAAGATGACGTAAAATACCCACATTCATAATGTAATTATGCTGAAAATCAAATAGCTATAGAGAAACTAATCGTGAAAAATATCGACGTTATTATTTTAGGTGCAGGTGCCGCAGGCCTATTTTGTGCTTCGCTCGCAGGTAAACGCGGACTGAACACCCTCGTCCTTGATAACGGCAAAAAATTAGGCAGAAAAATATTGATGTCCGGAGGCGGGCGCTGCAATTTCACGAATATGTACGCTGAGCACAGCAACTATATTTCCACAAACCCCCATTTTTGTAAGTCAGCACTTGCTCGCTATACACAATGGGATTTTATCGGCTTAGTCGCCAAATATAATATTCCATACCATGAGAAAACCTTAGGGCAGCTTTTTTGCGACAACAGTGCGCAAGATATTGTCGATATGCTGCAAAGCGAATGTAATTTGCCGAACATTTCGATAAAGCTCCGTAGTGAAGTCACTGCTGTCGAAAAAACACCAGAGGGCTTTCTCGTCACCGTGAATGGAAGCCAAGTAAATGCTCGCTCACTGGTTGTCGCTACAGGTGGATTGTCCATGCCGGGCTTAGGTGCTACCCCATTTGGCTACCGTTTAGCAGAGCAATTTGGCCACTCGATTATTCCAACCCGTGCTGGCCTTGTCCCATTTACACTGCATAAACCGCTTCTAGAAGCCCTGCAAGTGCTCTCAGGGATCTCTGTCGCGGCAACTGTGACAGCGGCTGACGGAACGCTATTTAAAGAAAATATCCTATTTACCCATCGCGGCCTCTCAGGCCCCGCTATTTTGCAGATTTCTAGCTATTGGAACCCCGGTGAGTATGTGAGTATTAACTTACTTCCAAACCTTTCGCTGAGTGATTTTTTAATGGAAGAAAAACAAGAACACCCGAATCAATCCTTAAAAAACACTCTCGCAAAACTGTTGCCTAAGCGGTTAATTGAAATCATGCAAGCACAAGGGCAAATCCCTGAGTGTGCCCTAAAGCAATTGAACCACCCACAAATTGAAGCGCTGCATAACACCCTACATGCTTGGCAAGTCCAACCCAACGGGACAGAAGGCTACCGCACCGCAGAGGTGACCTTAGGGGGAGTTGACACCCATGAAATATCATCAAAAACAATGGGTTCACTGAAAACCGAAGGGTTATATTTTATTGGCGAGGTCGTCGATGTCACCGGCTGGCTAGGTGGTTATAACTTCCAATGGGCTTGGAGTTCAGCGGCAGCGTGTGCCGAAAGCCTGCCCATTAACCATAGTTAATTTAAGGTTAACCAATATTAGCGATGTTTCTTTGTTTGTATCCTTTTAACCAAATTTCCCTTAATCCATTGAAAAATAATGGTTAATATTTAATTTCATAGAAATCATATAATTGCGGTTTTAATTATAAGATATATTATTTTGGTTAAAAATAATGCTTTACAAACGATAGTGATAACTATTATCATTATCATCACTTCCTTGATATGGTTACTTAGTCACCTATTGTAGGGAGTACGACATTGCTCACATTGCTTCCAGTGTTTACTTTAGCCAGCCTTGCGCTGGCTATTTTTTTATCTGCGTCATGGGTTAATTGGTTAAAACTTCCACAGCATCATTTTCTATTCATTTTCTTCACTTATCTCAAACCTACTTGTTCAAATTTTTTGGATCCTATGGTTAATGGCAGCTACTTTTCTCTCTTAGCAAAACGGTTAAACTGTCTGCAATTGATTTAGAGAGAAGTTCAACCACGGTTGGGTATCCAACTAGGAGATAACACGATGATCTATTTACGCAAAGCAAATGAACGTGGTCATGCTAACCATGGTTGGCTCGACAGCTGGCACACTTTTTCATTCTCCAGCTACTATGATGAAAAATTTATGGGTTTTTCAGCACTGAGAGTGATTAACGAAGACTTTATTGCCGCGGGCCAAGGTTTTGGTACTCACCCCCATAAAGACATGGAGATTTTGACCTATGTGCTTAATGGTGCCGTCGAACACAAAGACAGCATGGGCAACATGGAGCAAATTCCAGCGGGTGAATTCCAAATTATGAGTGCAGGTACGGGTATTCGCCACTCAGAGTACAACCCGAACAGTGATAAAGAGCTGCATCTGTACCAAATTTGGATCATTCCTGAAAAAACAGGCATTGAGCCACGTTATGAGCAAAAACGCTTTGATTCACTCGATGGTAAACAATTGGTTCTGTCACCAGACGCCCGTGACGGTTCACTGAAAGTGTATCAAGACATGGAATTATGGCGCTGGGCATTGCCTGCAAACGATGTACAAACCCACGAGATCGCCGAAAAACGGGTAGTGTGGATCCAAGTTGTCAAAGGCACCGTTGAAATTAACGGTCAAAAAACCTCTACCAGTGATGGTTTAGCGATTTGGGAAGAAACTCGCTTAACCATCAAGGCGGATGAAGATAGCGAAATTCTGTTATTCGACCTGCCTTCTGCTGAATAATCACCCACAAAAAAGGCGCTACACTGTAGCGCCTTTTTCTATAACACAAAACACATTCGCAAATTACAGTTTTGGACCTGCTTTTACTAAAGCAGCACCTGCTGGCGTGTCTGTGTATTTATCGAAGTTATTCACGAAACGGTTCGCTAAATCCTTCGCCTTCTCATCCCACTGCGCTTTATCTGCATAAGTATTACGTGGGTCGAGGATATTGGTATCCACGCCTGGTAATGCTGTAGGGACTTCTAAATCGAAGACTGGCAGCTTAATGGTATCGGCTTTTTCGATGTCGCCACTTAAGATTGCATCAATGATGGCGCGGGTATCTTTAATGGAGATACGTTTACCTGTTCCGTTCCAACCTGTGTTCACTAAGTACGCTTTCGCACCCGCGGCTTCCATACGCTTAACTAATACTTCTGCGTATTGTGTTGGGTGCAGTGATAAGAATGCTGCGCCGAAACACGCTGAGAACGTAGGCGTTGGCTCAGTCACACCACGCTCTGTGCCCGCTAATTTCGCGGTGAAACCAGACAGGAAGTGATACTGAGTTTGCTCAGGGGTCAAACGAGAAACCGGTGGTAACACACCAAATGCATCTGCCGTCAGGAAGATAACTTTTGTTGCATGGCCTGCTTTAGAAACAGGTTTTACGATGTTTTCAATGTGGTAAATCGGGTAAGAAACACGGGTATTTTCCGTTTTCGAACCATCATTGAAATCAACGGTGCCGTCTGCTAATACCATGACGTTTTCAAGTAATGCATCACGCTTGATTGCGCCGTAGATGTCTGGCTCAGCTTCTTTAGATAGGTTGATAGTTTTTGCGTAGCAACCACCTTCGAAGTTAAATACGCCGTCATCATCCCAGCCGTGCTCATCATCACCGATTAACTTACGTTTCGGATCGGTAGACAGCGTGGTTTTACCCGTGCCTGATAAACCGAAGAAAATCGCAACGTCGCCTTTTTCGCCAACGTTCGCTGAACAGTGCATAGAAGCGATGCCTTTTAATGGCAGCAGGTAGTTCATCATTGAGAACATGCCTTTTTTCATTTCGCCGCCGTACCAAGAGCCACCGATTAACTGCATACGCTCAGTTAAGTTGAACGCCACAAAGTTTTCTGAGTTCAGACCTTGTGCTTTCCAGTTCGGGTTAGTGCATTTTGCACCGTTCATCACGATAAAATCAGGTTCAAAGCCAACTAACTCTTCATCTGATGGACGAATGAACATGTTTTTAACGAAGTGCGCTTGCCATGCGACTTCTGTGATAAAGCGGACTTTCAGACGTGTATCTGCGTTTGCACCACAGAATGCATCAATGATAAACAAACGTTTGCCAGACAGTTGCTCTGTCACAATGTGCTTTAAATCAGCCCACACTTCTTGTGACATCGGTTTGTTATCGTTCTTACCTTTACCTTGGTCTGCCCACCAGACAGTATCGCGAGTGACATCATCACGAACGATATATTTGTCTTTTGGTGAACGACCCGTAAAAATACCTGTATCTACCGCAACCGCACCTAATGTGGTGACCGTGCCGCGTTCATAACCTTCGAGTCCTGGCTTAGTTTCTTCCGTGAATAATAGCTCGTAACTTGGGTTATAAACCACTTCAGCTACATCATGAATACCGTACTTTTCAAGTTCCTTCAGGGTAATGCTTTTAGCGCTCATTATATTGCTCCTGGTAAACATAACTAATCTGCAGATGATCATAATTCTTTACGACTAATTAACAGCGATAGTTATCAAAGAATTGAAAATGTATAATTTTTTTTAATTCATAATGAGACTTAGAGCACGTAATAATGCTTTAAAATTATAAAAAAAAGGTGCAGAATTGCACCCTCATCACATAATTAGGTTGCTAAATCGTATCAGTGAAGTTGCTGATTTCGCTCATCATTTAACCCTTCAATATCGGATTCAATAAATACGTAGTGTGAGCCACAAAATTCACATTCCATATCAATTTTTCCATCTTTGTGCAAAATGTCGATAACATCCTCTTTAGGTAAAGTTGCTAATGTGCTTTCACAACGTTCCCTTGAACAGGTGCAACGAAACTCTACAGATTGCGGGTCATATAATGTGACATCTTCTTCGTGATAAAGACGGTGTAAAACCTCTTTAACGCCCAGTGTGCTCAGCTCTTGGCCTTTAATCGTTGCCGTCAGTTGCACTAAGTGATCAAAGAAATCGTGACTGTTCTCATCAGCAGCAGGTAAAACTTGCAGTAACATCCCACCCGCACTCATTTTGCCATCAACTTCACCCACACGAATAAATAAACGGGTTGGTAACTGCTCTGATTGGCGGAAGTACGCATCGATACTTTCTTCGATGGAATTGCCTTCAATCGCCACAATCCCTTGATAACGCTCACCTTGATTAGGGGTGATAGTAATGACCATAAAGCCATCGCCAATCATTTGATTAAGCGTACTGCCTGCAACAACAGGGCCATCAACACGTGCAACACCGCGCATTTGTTGTAGGTTGTTGCCATTAATGACTGCCATTTTAACGGGGCCATCGCCTTGAATTTGAACGGTAATATCACCATCAAATTTCAACGTTGCCGTTAATAAACTCGTAGCAACAAGCAGCTCGCCCAATAAGCCTTTGACTGCGGTAGGGTAGTCATGATTTTCTAAAATTTGCTCGTAGGTCTCATCGACACTAATCATTTCTCCACGGACGGAATGCTGTTCAAACAGAAAACGGTGGAGTTGGTCTTGTTTTGACATAATTTCTCTCTATTGCTCGGGCTGTTGCTCAGGCCATCATTCGGATGACTCATGAGAATTCGTTTGTTTAAATTTAAGCAGAGTACGTCGCTCTTTTTTATCTGGACGACGCTCTGGGTGCGGCATCGTTAAGGCGTTCATTTTGCGCGCTAACGCTATTTTTTCTCGCTGCTCAATACTTTCTGTGGTTTCACAGTAAAGCCGCTGGGCTTCAGGGGCACCTCTGCGCTGGCTACTAATTTCAAGGATTTCAATCGTTCGCTCCTCATTTCCCTGCCTCAGCTTCACCAATGCGTGAAGTTCAACTATTTTACCGGGCTTAGTTCTTTGCCCATTATAATGAACTTTTCCCCCATCAATCATTTCACGAGCCATAGAGCGTGTTTTATAAAAACGCGCAGCCCAAAGCCACTTATCGAGGCGAACAGGTTCTATAGAGGGTTGATTCATGGTGTCTCCTCACAATCAGTCTGAATCAAACTAAAATGAGGCTCCCACCATTACGGGGTAATGCTAATGACGATTGGAAGGGTTATTAGCCTCAAAGCATTTATCGTAATATTGCGTAATATTACGTAATCGCTTCTTATTATTCAAAATACGGAACACAATTAGCGAGCCATTAAGTAACGCACAAAGGATAAGAAACAAAACAAAAAGCGTACTACAAACATACTGAGAGACAATATCTTCGTTTGGCTCTTCATGTAGCACAATATGCAGTGTGCCATTAGCATCCGTCGATAAGTTGGTCACAATCCCTTCCACGTTAAAAGGGGTATTACTCAACAAATTCGATAATCGATTGAGTTCTTCCCAACGTTGTAATTGCGATAACTCATTAAAATTAAACGATGGGCCCGCCATTAAATCCACTAACGGCTTGTTTTCATCACTGACAAACAAGACACCACCGGGCGGAGGGCTGTTAATTTTACGCACTTCTTTGTCTATTTCTTTCCTGATAAAGTCATATGTGGTGTCTTCGACGATGTTTTCCAAGGCCTCAGCACTTCCTGCACGTAATAAAACATGCGCACCACTTAATTTTCCTGATGAGGCCTTCGTTACTAATGTCGTCCATTCATCAGTACTGCCAAGGTTTGTCAGGGCATTTTTGAGTTTTAAACATGCATTGCTATCATGGCACAATTGGTCTGTTTGCATAATAATAGCCGTAAAATCAAAGATAATATTCATCCCCGATTTCATAATATCGCGCTGCAACCTAGGGTTCACACCAATCGCATTTTTATCTGGGTGCAACTGATTTTTAACGGTATTCAATAAAGAAATAGATTGATCTGCAATCTCAGACTGTGGCTCTGTCGACAAATTCACACTGTTCCAATAAATACCCGAACAATCAAATGGAACAAATTGCGCTTGGTTCGCGTCGTTCAAATTAGGTGGGCGATAACACATCCCCTTACCTTGTGCGGTGAGCGTGTCACCCACTTTAAGATCATAGGAGAGTAACTCACTCACCTCTGTCACATTCACTTTTTGTGTCCCCCCAAACCAAGCAAAACCCAATTTAATGGGTAAACTCATGGATTGATATGAAAACACCAGTGCAATAACCAATAAAGCACCTATCAGCATCAGGACATTTTTTTTATATCGTTTGTAAGGGTAGTAACGCTCTTCTTCGTGTAAGGACAAATATTGCCCATGACGAACCACCTCTCCTGTTGGGTAAAAATCGATATTAACAGGACGATTAGATTCGTATTTTAAATACTCTTCCCAGTGTGATGGGTAATGCAAATCAACGCCGCCGATTGATGCGTTAGTTGAATACTTTTTATCAAGCTCGCCATACAACTCCCAGCGCTTCGGCTGCCCATAAATACATTGAATATCTTGGTATTTACGTGGAAACATTCGCGAACGAAATAATACCAGTGCGCCAATAGCAAAAACCAGCAACGTCCCCACAAGCCCCCAGCCCTGTAACAATCGAATAGAGATTAAGGTGAGGTAACCTAATAAAAAACTTAGACAAATCAGCCCTGCACCGAGCCATCCTGTCGAGTTATGTAAACGGTGCTCTTCGGCGGTTTCCTGACGAACGCGCAGTAGCTCCACATTATGTTGCCCACGCTCTTTGATTGCCGCTTCTGGCAAAACGGTGTCGGAGACAGATTTTGCTGACCACTCATGACTAAAATCCCTCAATGAGTGGCTGTTTATTGATACAACTAATGGCAAGTGGTCGGTATCTACGATTTCCATCACATTTTGCCGTTGTAAATACGGTTCCAATTGAGATGGCATTTGTACTTCGACCGTATCGATAAAATAACGCCAACTATTCCCTTGTTCTTGGCGTAAATTAAAGCGAGTCACCGAATGGCAAATTGTCGCTATTGTCGAGTTTTTCTTTATTTGCCATGCTTTTTGCGAGGAGTTATTTGAAACGGAAGCGCAATAATTTAAGTACTGAGAAATTGTCTGGTAATCCGAGTCAATCATTTTCCGAAAGGAAGGTGAGGCTACAGAAGGTATCTGATAGACACCCGAATGCCGCCCCCGCCTGAAATACAGGAAGGAAGCCATTATAGTTAGGCTGATAACAATTATAGCCGTTATAATGACATGATTTAACATTGTTTCCCCAACTGAAAATGAATAAGAAAAGCATAGCAACCATGCTGCTTTCTCAAAATAAGCCAATTCCTATTCTATTTATAGTTTTTGTTTTAATTTACAATATGTTGTAAAAAAATATTTTATTTATTTATCTGTGCTATTTTTATGCGCCAAACATACTAACAGTATTTTATCTACTCGATCATCTCTATCATTTTTTTTTGATATAGGTCATAGTGACAGGATGTTGTCATACTATTGACAACGCCGAGTAAAAGAACCAAATACATAAATGAAATATGCTTTTAGCAATAGATTTCACCCATCTTGTTTGGAAATCATTATGACAGAGCTAAAAAAACCTAAAATCTTGAATGTTCAAGATGTTGCTCAATCAAAATTATTCAGTATCCAGTCAGTTGATCTCGAATTCAGCAACGGTGAAAAACGAGTCTATGAAAGAATGCGCCCAGCTAAACGCGAAGCGGTTCTCATCATACCTATCATCGGCGACAGCCTAATCCTTATTCGCGAATACGCCGTTGGGATTGAAAACTACGAACTCGGTTTTCCGAAAGGTGCTATCGATCCTGGCGAAATTGCACTTGAAGCAGCTCAGCGCGAACTTAAAGAAGAAATCGGCTATGGTGCTAAGCACATTACTCAGCTTGCAAAATTAACGATGTCACCATCCTATTTTTCTAGCAAAATGAACATATTAGTTGCGCAAGACCTCTACAGTGAAAAACTAGAAGGTGATGAACCTGAACCTCTACAACAAGTTAGATGGCCAATTGCACGCATGATGGAATTGCTAGAGCACCCTGACTTCAATGAAGCTAGGAATATTAGCGCACTTTTTTACTTAGAACGTTACTTAAAAAGTAGTAAGTAAACTTACTTATTTTTTGTGTGTGCATTTTATATAAGTCACGCTTATTTTCTACACCTGCACGCCATATGACAAGCAGATAATACTCATTTAATGTGTTTTTATAAAAAAACACCCCATGTTTTAATAACAATGGGGTGCTCATTAAGATATTGCTAACCACTTTTTTCTTAGAACAATTCTTGGCTAGCGCCACCTTCAGTTGAAATAGTTGTTCCCACCTCTTGTACAGAATACTCTTTAGGTTCAGTTCCTTCGATAAAATACTCACGACGTGAAGAACCTAATTTTCCTGTACGACTGTCAATGGACACCGAGATAACCCCTTTCGGTGGCTTCATGGTTTTCACTGGAACACCAGCCAGAATTGATTTCATAAAATCATCCCACATTGGCTGAGCACTTTTCGCTCCAGCTTCCCCTCGCCCAAGTGTGCGTTTATTATCATCAAAGCCAATCCACGCTGATGCCACCACATCTGGACCATAACCAGAAAACCAAGCGTCTTTTGAGCTATTAGTGGTTCCTGTTTTACCACCAATATCACGGCGACCGCCTAAATCTCTAGCTGCCCGCCAACCCGTTCCCGACCAACCAGGCTCACCATAAATATTCGTCATCATCGCATCTCGAATTAAGAACGCGAGTGGCGTACCAATCACATGAGGTGCGTACTGAGGTCCTAAATCCACATTGCCTTCGCCAGACGTTGCCACTTCCATCGTTGGTTCTTGGTTAACCATATTACGACCTGACTGAGTGACTTCTTCTGTAGACTCGTCATCAATCCCTTTCATTTCAATGGTGCGTTCAGTATCACCGTAAATCACTGGGATATTAGTACAATCTGGGCATGCTATTTTAGGGTTCGCTTCAAAAATGACTTCGTCATTATGATTTTCTATCTTCAAAATATAGTATGGATCAACGAGGTACCCCCCATTGACCATAACGGCATAACCACGCACCATTTGCATTGGGGTAAAGGATGGCGCTCCCAACGCTAATGCTTCTGTGCGGTTAATATTTTCACGTGGGAAGCCAAAACGCATCAAGTAATCCGCTGCGTAATCAACGCCCATGGCTCTCATTGCTCGAACCATTACCACGTTTTTCGACTGCCCTAACCCTTGACGCAAGCGAATTGGGCCATCATAGCGTGGAGGCGAGTTTTTCGGGCGCCAGTCAGAACCTGCACCTGCATCCCAGCGGCTAATTGGCACGTCATTTAGCAAAGAAGACAGCGTAAGCCCTTTATCCATCGCTGCGGTATACAAGAACGGCTTAATATTTGAGCCCACTTGGCGCAATGATTGCGTCACACGGTTAAACTCACTCATATTAAAATCAAAGCCACCCACTAGCGCGATAATCGCACCATCATTAGGGTTAAGTGCAACAAAAGCGGCGTTTACATCAGGAACTTGCCCTAACCACCAGTTGTCTTTCACTTTACGTACCCAAATTTGCTCACCTGCTTGGACAACCGCATTCACCGCTCTTGGCGATGCACCTTGTTGGGTATCCGAAATGAACTTACGTGCCCAACGTACACCGGTCATCGTAATATCAATTTTTGAACCATCCGCCAACATAACATTCGCTTCAGAGCCAGTAGCTGATAGCACAACTGCTGGCATTAGCGGCCCATAAACAGGAGATTTTTTGAGTTTTTCAATAATTTTTTCGGATGTCCAAGCCGCTTCCGTTGGCTTCCATAACACTTCAGCAGGACCACGATAACCATGGCGGGTGTCATAGTCGATCAAATTATTGCGAACCGCTTCTGTTGCAGCTTCCTGATCTTTACGGATCACAGTGGTATACACTTTATAGCCATCGGTATATGCATCTTCACCATACTTATCATATAGTGTTTGGCGTGCCATCTCGGCGAGATAAGGCGCAGAGAAATCAATCTTCGGCGCATGGTATGACGCCACAATTTTCTCGTTTCTCGCTTGCTCATACTGGTCTTTAGTAATGTATTTTTCTTCCAACATACGAGAAAGCACAACATTACGGCGATTTACCGCACGGTCATAAGAATAAAGCGGGTTAAATGTTGATGGCGCTTTTGGCAATCCAGCAATCATCGCCATCTCACTCAGAGTTAGCTCATTCACTGTTTTTCCAAAGTAGACATAAGCCGCAGCACCCACACCATAAGCACGGTTACCCAAATAAATTTTATTTAGGTACAGCTCCATAATCTCGTCTTTCGAAAAAAGCTGTTCGATGCGAATTGCTAAGAATGCTTCTTTGGCTTTGCGCATTAAGGTTTTTTCAGGACTGAGGTAGAAGTTTCTCGCCAACTGCTGAGTGATGGTACTCGCCCCTTGGGACGCGTGACCAGATGACGCCATCACCGATACAGCACGGAAAATACCAATTGGATCAATACCATGGTGGTCATAAAAGCGGCTATCTTCTGTTGCGATAAACGCTTTCACCATTAATGGTGGAATTTCAGCCAATGGGAGTGGAATGCGGCGTTTTTCGCCATATTGGGCAATCAACTCATTATCCGCACTGTATACCTGCATTGGAATTTGCAGACGAATGTCTTTCATGGTTGCAACGTCAGGTAACTCCCCTTCGACATATTTATACATGCCATAAATCGAGGCGGTTCCCAAAAAAATGCAACAGAAAACAAGAATAAAAAAATATTTTACGAACTTCACCGGAAAATTCCCATGCTCGGCTAACAAGAGGGTTTAGATATCACTAACGCATAGTATAAAGCTTATACAGCACAATAGAAAATGTAATTTAATCGTTAATGATAAGGAAATTAACTATGTACACATCAAAATGGAACATTGGGATCGATATTTATCAAAATAAAATTCAGTTAGTTGCCACGAAACGCCGTCGAAAATACTGGTCTTTATGTGAATGTTGGCAGCAGCAATTTCCTTTCGAAATAACGGATAATTCAGACCCTGAACAACACCAAATTCTACTGAAACTTTTAATACAGTGGCGTCAGAAATTACCGAAAAACTGTGCTGTTTCTATCGCCTTACCCGCTGTTCGTACATTAAAACAACAACTTTCATTACCAAGCCAAGTCCACCTACAACAACCTGAACTTGGCTGGTATCTGCAATCACAAGCGGAAAAATGTTTTCCAATGAACGTTCATGAACTGACTATTGACTATCGTGTCGTCGACCAACAAGTTTACCTCAATGGGGCTCGAAAAGCGGATATTGCTTTCTGGCAAAATCTCTTAGCACAAAGCGGGTTTAATTTACTGGCAATTGATGTTGCCCCTATCGCATTACGCTACATTGCTCGCTATTGTGGCTTACCTGACGAATGCTGGCTTGTTCATTATAGACAAGGTGAATGGTTATGGTCAGGTCCAATTAGCCTACCTGCAAATTATAACCATGTTTCAGACCATGAGATCACCACCCTTTCTCAGCTTTTACCTCATCTAACAACAGAAGGCCATGGCTCCGCGTTACCCATTTACCTCATAACCGATCACTCAAATATAGCCCAACCTCCCGACACAGCAACCCCACAAACCGCTCATGAGAGCCACCTTCAATGGCCATCACACAAATGGGAATTACTACAAGCCTTTCAACACCATAATCTAAAACTTCCGCGTCAATTAGGCGACTTTGTCATAGCTGCTGGGCTCGCGCTGCGCCATAGGGATATTTAACAAATGAAAATTGCAAATCCATATCAAGTGAATTTTTTACCTTGGAGGCAACAGGAGATGATGAAAAAGAAGCGTGAATTTATTCTTTTCACTTTCGCATTATGTTGTTCAGCCATAGTGGCTTGTTGCTTTTTATATTTATTTCAACAAATTAATATTGATAAGAAAAAAATATCGCTGTATAGCGCACAAGAAAAGCACCAGCAAATCCAACAACTAACTCAGGAAATAGCTCATCAACAATCTCAATTAAATCAGCTAATTGAAAAACAGAATAAATATAAAGCTGTCGAGCAAAGCAACCGAGCACTACTCGTTTTGTTACATAGCTTGCCTGAAATCACTCCGGCCAAAAGCTGGTTGACCTCTTTCCAATTGATTAATGATCAACTCGATATCAAAGCTAATAGCTATGACTTCCAAAATATGGCGCTTTTTGGCCAGCAACTGGAAAACCAGAAAAGCTTAAGTGACATTCAATTCATGCAACTTAACCGCAAGCATCAGCTAAACCGCCTACATTTAACGGCAAAATACCAAGGAGAAAAAAATGAATGAAACATATCATGCCTTTTGGTATCGCCCTTTTTGGCAACAAATTTTGCCAATAGTTACTTTCATCGGGGTGTTTTTTATTGCTGGCTATTTTACGTACTGGAAGCAGTCATCTTCACAACTCAATGAATTAGAAATTGAAAATACGAATTTACTTAATCGCATTCAACAAGAAGAGCTACGCATTCTGCAATCCCCTTCTATCAATCTATTAACACAACAGATTCAGAGCATTGAGCTACCCTCAATACACAAAGCTCCCCCGATTGCACTCTTTTCACATTTTCATTCATTGGTTAGTCAGTCTGGAGTCACACTTAACCAGTTACAACCCGTGAATAATAATGAGGGGTATCTTATGGAGGTTCAGGGAAATTTTGCCAATATTTCTCTTTTTATCCAGAAACTCATTTCCTCATCAACGTCCGCTGCATGGTATTACCCAGAAATAACATTATCCCTACGAAAAAATACCCTTATTGCCTCCGTAACGCTTTCATCAATATTTCACTTAACCACTATCAAGGATGAAAATAGCTATGAATAGCCCACGACTTATCACTTTGAGGCGAGTAACCGCTATCTTCTTATTAATGCTTAACCCCGCTTTTGCAGAGCAAATCCGAGATCCTTTCGTCCCACTGCAACCCATAGAAGAAAACATTCTCTCTCAAGCCATTGATCCCTCATTACCTCCTAGCATCAATAATGAGGTTTGGATTGAAAAAATTTTCAAATTAGTCTCAATAAAAGCCCAAGAAGTTCACCACTTACTAAAGCAACCTGAAACAGCGTTGTTGTCCCCAAAAGCGACCATTCGCCACGAGGACACAACAAATAGCGTGATCATCAAAGACACCCAAGAACGTCTCACTCTCATTGAAGAATGGATAAAACATAAAGATTTACCTCAACAACAAGTTCAGATCACCGCACACATCATTAGCAGTAGTAAGACAGCGCTACAGGAGTTGGGTCTTGAGTGGGGGCTTCTGGCAAGCAATACAACGCACAGTCGGCTTAACCGCTATAATCGCTATCACTCTGCGCCGGGGCAGTTTTCATTTAATGTCTTAAAATTGAGCGATGGGTTACTTGAAATGAAGCTCAATGCATTAGAAAAAGAAAATTTATTATCTATTATTGCTAGTCCTCGGTTAGTGGCCTCACATCAACAACCTGCCAGCATCCAACAAGGGACTGAAATTCCTTATGTCACCAGTAGTGAAAAGAAAACTCATGTTCAATTCAAGGACGCCGTTTTAGGTATGGATGTCACTCCCACTATTATCCGCGACGAAAAAGTAGCGTTAAACCTAAAAATTAGTCATAACTCACCAGATACCGCACTGACTAGTAGCCAAAATCACCATTTAGCAATAAACAAGCAGGAAATAGCCACTTTCGTCACCATTAAAAATAATGAGACGCTGATATTGGGTGGCATTTTTCAGCAAAAACAAGAAAAAACGCAAACAGGCCTGCCCTTCCTTTCACAAGTTCCTCTTTTAGGGGCATTGTTTACAAATAGTGCGGAACACATCGATAGGCGGGTTCTCGTCGTTTTTATTACACCAAAACTTATCAATATTTAGTATGAATAAAATAACTCCTATACTTCAAGTAGTTGAATACACAATAAGTCAAAGAGAGAAAAAAAAAAGGGTTTTTATGCCATAAACCTACCGGATAAATTTGACGCTGACGTCGTTTTAGCATACAAGGTTATCCATTGAATGTTCTAACTATCCTTAGATTAAAGAACAAGCTGTCAGTCGCTTATAAAACAGCCACAATTATTTTGCTCTACAATTAACAGAAATATTACGCTCCAAATGGTATTTAAAATCTGTTAAAAATCATGCTAAACAATGCATTAGGCAATAAAGACGGCTCAAATATAGAAACCTGTAATTTTAAATGTGGCACTTTGTTCGCTTAGTGCCACATTTATATAGTTGCAATCCTAGTTGATGTGTTGAGATAATTTTCTTATCTGATCTCACATCATCACTAATGAGGTTTCAGTTTAGGTCCCGTTGCTAATTTTTTATTGGCGGGGCGGGTTCATTAACGAATAATCGTAGTAATACCAAAAAACATGGCAGAGAAACGCAATATCTTTCTGGTTGGACCAATGGGCGCTGGCAAAAGCACTATTGGCCGTCAGTTGGCACAACAGCTTAATATGGAGTTTTTCGACTCTGATCACGAGATAGAAAAACGCACCGGCGCGGATGTCGGCTGGGTATTCGACCTTGAAGGCGAAGAAGGCTTTCGTGATCGCGAAGAAAAAATCATCAATGAACTCACTGAGAAACAAGGCATTGTACTAGCGACGGGTGGCGGTTCTGTTAAATCCAAAGAAACCCGCAACCGCTTATCAGCTCGCGGTGTCGTTGTGTATCTCGAAACCACAATTGAGAAACAGCTTTCTCGTACGCAACGTGATAAAAAACGCCCACTGTTACAGGTTGATGAACCTGCGCGTGAAGTACTTGAGAAACTGGCTGACGAGCGCAACCCTATGTATGAAGAAATCGCGGATATCACGATTCATACGGATGAACAAAGCGCTAAAGTCGTTGCTAACCAAATCATTGAAATGTTAGAAAAAAACTAACTTATCATCGTGTTATTTTGTCAGTAATGAATTCAAGGTAGAACAAGATGGAAAAGGTCACCGTTACGCTCGATGAGCGCAGTTATCCAATCAATATTGCCCCCGGTTTATATAACCAAACAGGAGCATTTTGGCCATTAGCTGCTGGTCAACGAGCAATGATAGTGACAAACGAAACACTGGCACCCATTTATCTTGAGAAGATAAAACGTGTTCTTGAGACTTCTGGTGTCAAAGTGGACTCCATCACCCTACCGGATGGCGAACAGTATAAATCATTGTTTATTATGAATGATGTCTTTACTGCATTACTTGAAAAACATCATAACCGCGATACCACCCTCATCGCTCTTGGTGGGGGAGTTATCGGTGATTTAACGGGTTTTGCAGCTGCAAGCTATCAACGCGGTGTTCGCTTTATCCAAGTTCCAACCACATTGTTATCCCAAGTAGATTCATCCGTCGGTGGTAAAACCGCAGTCAATCACCCGTTAGGGAAAAATATGATTGGGGCATTTTATCAGCCTGCGTCTGTTGTCATCGACCTCGATTGCTTAAAAACACTCCCGCCAAGAGAGCTGGCTTCTGGTCTCGCTGAAGTCATTAAATATGGCATCATCCTTGATGGTGAGTTTTTCACTTGGTTGGAAAACAATATTGATGCGTTGGTTGCTTTGGACAACCAAGCGATGGCTTACTGTATTCGCCGTTGCTGTGAACTCAAAGCACAAGTCGTTGCTGCCGACGAAAAAGAAACGAGTGGCCTACGTGCCTTACTCAACTTAGGGCACACTTTCGGCCATGCGATTGAAGCACATATGGGCTACGGTGTTTGGTTGCATGGTGAAGCGGTTGCAGCGGGTATGGTCATGGCTGCTAAAACAGCTGAATTAATCGGCCAATTCACTCCAGAGCAAACACAACGCGTTATTGCGCTGTTAGAACGCGCCTCACTCCCAGTCAAAGGTCCTTCGCAAATGAAGCCTGATGATTATCTACCACACATGATGCGTGATAAAAAAGTGATGGGTGGAAAATTACATTTAATTCTACCAACAACTATCGGGCATTCAGAAATGCGTTCTGATATTGATTCGCAAACGGTAATTACCGCGATAACATCCTGTACGCCATAAAATTATGGCAAAATGACCTTATGCATCACCAAAAACAAAGAAAAGACCTAATTTGTACTGGTGTTTTAAAATGTTACTGGTAGATGCAGTTCAAAGTCGTTAAATTATACGGTATGCCTACGCCTCTATACGAAACTCAACAAAGCATAATGAAAATATCATTCTGACTAGCATGGTATTACGAAAGAATCTATGCTTTAAAAATGAGCAGAAAACTCTGCTTGGTCGTTAACAGGTTGTACTGATAAGAGACATTTTATCTCTACTATAGGCAAATTTTATTCGGGAGAGGAAAATGGACGAATTTAAACCAGATAACCAGCCGCAAGGTCAAAATGATCTTAGGCCAGATACATCAGACAGGCCAGCAGGGCGCTCGCGCCAATCAACAACTGCGAAACCAAAAATCGCCTTATCACGCCAGCACATCATGATAGGCGTTGGTGTGCTTGTTTTACTGCTACTGATTATTGCCATCAGTTCCGCATTAAAAGCCCCTACAGAGCATGAGCGTCAGCAAACAACCAGTAATAATAGCGGGCAGAACATTGATTTATCTGGTTCTTCCTCGTTGACCAATACACAAGGTCAAACCCAGCCAGGACAAGCCCAAGAAATTACGGGTTCACAAATCACGCCAACACCAACCCAAGGTGAGCTACAAACCCAGCCAAATGGTTTAGGTGAGCGAATCGAAATTCCAGGTGATGTTGTTGATGCCTTAAACCAAGGCCAAGTTCCTACTCCGGGCACAGCACAGCCACAAAATGTGACACCGCTGAACCCACCTGTTGTTAAACCTGTTGAGCAACAACCAACAGTGAAACCGGTAACACCAGAAAGAACACCACCAAAAGCGGTAGAGCCGAAACAACCCACTCAACCTAAGCAACCAATAAAACCTGCTGCAACGGCCAATAACCAAAGCAGTAATGTCATGTCAGCACCAGCAGGAAGCTATACACTTCAATTAAGCAGTGCTAGCCGTTCAGACACATTGGAAGCTTTTGCAAAAGAAAACAAACTTGCCAACTACAAGGTTTATAAAACTATTCGTAATGGGCAAACTTGGTATGTTCTTATTCACGGTAACTATAATTCAGTGACAGACGCTAAAAATGCAATAGGGACACTTCCTGCTGCCGTTCAAGCGAAAAAACCGTGGGTGAGAAATATGAAACAAGTCAAACAGGATCAAAAATAACAACGTTTTTCCCCGGGCGCATTATGTTGTCCTGACAGAGTATGAATGCAGTTACTCTAAACGATTGTAATAATAAGACGGCATGAAAAAAAAACGCGCTTTTTTAAAATGGGCTGGGGGTAAATACCCCCTTGTGGAAGAAATCCAAAAACACCTTCCACAAGGTGATTGCTTAATTGAGCCTTTTGTTGGTGCAGGGTCAGTGTTTTTAAATACCAGCTATGATTCTTATATACTGGCAGATATCAACAGTGACCTCATCAATCTCTATAACACGGTTAAACACCGAACTGACTTTTTTATTGAAGAAGCCCAGCGCATCTTCACGCCTGAATTTAATACCTCAGAACAATACTATTTGATGCGTGAAGCGTTTAATAAATCCGATGATACGGAAAAACGCAGCGTACTTTTTTTATACTTAAATCGCCACTGTTATAATGGTTTATGCCGTTATAATTCAAAGGGTGAATTTAACGTGCCTTTTGGCCGCTATAAAAAACCTTACTTCCCCAAAGAAGAACTATTGTGGTTCGCAGAGAAAGCGCAACAAGCCACCTTTATCACCCAGCACTATGGTGAAACCTTGTTAAATGCAAGGGAAGGCTCCGTCATCTACTGCGATCCGCCTTATGCACCTCTTTCTGAAACCGCGAATTTCACGGCTTACCACACCAATTCATTTAGTGCGCTTGAGCAACAAAATCTCGCGTTTTTGGCGCATAAATTATCGACAGAAAGTAAAATTCCTGTGTTGATATCAAATCATGATACCCCCTCAACCAGAGAGTGGTATCATCAAGCTCAATTACATATTGTTAAAGTACGCCGCACCATTAGTAGAAACATATTAAACCGTAGTAAAGTCAATGAATTACTGGCTTTGTATACGAATGAAATTAATAGCCTTTCTCCTAGAAAAACGAATAAGAAAAAAACGCAACAACCTGTACCTAGCGCTGAATGGCTCTCAGATAACGACTAATACTCGGAGACAATAATGAAAAACTTCCTCATTGCCCCATCTATTTTATCTGCTGACTTTGCCCGTTTAGGCGAAGATACTGCCAATGTCCTCGCGGCAGGCGCAGATATCGTGCATTTTGATGTGATGGATAACCATTACGTTCCTAATCTGACATTTGGTGCGCCAATTTGTAAGGCATTACGTGATTACGGTATTACTGCCCCCATTGACGTTCACTTAATGGTAAAACCCGTCGACAGGATCATTCCTGATTTTGCAAAAGCGGGTGCAACACACATTAGTTTCCACCCTGAAGCCAGCGACCACGTTGACCGTTCATTGCAATTAATCAGAGAAAGCGGCTGTACCGCTGGTCTAGTGTTTAATCCAGCAACGCCACTTAGCTACCTTGATTATGTGATGGATAAAGTGGATATGATTTTGCTGATGTCGGTTAACCCAGGCTTTGGTGGTCAATCCTTTATCCCACAAACCCTCAATAAATTGCGCCAAGTCCGTAAATTAATTGATGAAAGTGGTTATGATATTCGCTTGGAAGTCGATGGCGGTGTGAAAGTAAATAATATCGCAGAGATTGCCGCAGCGGGTGCCGACACCTTCGTCGCAGGCTCAGCTATCTTTGATCAGCCAGATTACAAAACCGTTATCGATGCAATGCGTGTTGAATTACAAAAGGTATCTCAATGACTCAAGTTGTATTAGAGAATATCAAAGCCGTTGCTTTCGATTTAGATGGAACACTTGTTGACAGCGCCGGTGGCTTAGCAGAAGCCATCGACAACATGCTGAACGATTTTGATTTCCCCCCTGCCGGCAAAGAACGCGTCTCAATCTGGGTTGGCAATGGTGTTGATGTCTTAGTTGAGCGAGCGCTCACTTGGGCCAAAGCCACCATCACCCCTGATTTGCAAAAACAAGCTCGCCAAAGCTTTGATAAATATTATGCTGTATCTGTCACAACTGGCAGTGAGCTATTCCCTGAAGTCAGAGAAACACTCGAACAGTTAGCAAAGCATGGCTTACCAATGGGGATTGTGACGAACAAAGCGACGCCTTTCATTGCCCCCCTGTTAAAAAAGCTGAATATCGACCACTATTTCTCCCTTGTGTTAGGCAGCGACGATGTTAAAGCCTTAAAACCGCATCCTGCTCCCCTCTATTTAACGATGGGCACCTTCGGTTTACGCAAAGAAGAATTGCTTTTTGTCGGTGATTCCCGTAATGATATTATCGCAGCGCGAAACGCTGGATGCCCGTGTGTCGGTCTGACCTACGGTTATAACTATGGTGAATCTATTGCATTGACTGAACCTGACTGCGTGTTAACCCATTTTTCAGGCCTATTACCTGCAATCGGTTTATCTGAAATAAAATAAGCAAGGACATAATTTAAAATGAGCACTCCCACTGAAAAACTAAAGCAATCCCAGAAACCTATCGTATTCAGCGGCGCACAGCCTTCCGGTGAATTGACCATCGGTAACTACATGGGTGCATTACGTCAGTGGGTACAGATGCAAGATGATTTTGACTGCATTTACTGTATCGTTGACCAACACGCCATCACCGTTCGCCAAGACCCGGTCGAACTGCGTAAAAGAACTCTCGATACCCTTGCGCTCTATTTAGCCTGTGGCATTGACCCGAAAAAAAGCACCATTTTCGTACAATCCCATGTGCCACAGCATGCACAGCTCAGCTGGGCTCTGAATTGCTACACTTATTTCGGCGAACTCAGCCGTATGACGCAATTCAAAGACAAATCAGCGCGCCATGCCGAAAACATCAACGCGGGTTTGTTTGATTACCCTGTATTGATGGCCGCAGACATTCTGATTTACCAAACCAATCAAGTACCTGTTGGTATCGACCAAAAACAGCACCTTGAATTAAGCCGCGATATCGCACAGCGTTTTAATGCGATTTATGGTGATATTTTCACTGTTCCAGATCCGTTCATCCCAACAGGTGGTGGTGCACGTGTCATGGCACTGCAAGATCCAACCAAGAAAATGTCCAAGTCTGACGACAACCGCAATAACGTTATCGCGCTGCTTGAAGATCCAAAATCGGTTGTGAAAAAAATCAAACGTGCCATGACAGATTCTGAAGAGCCGCCTCGCATTCGTTATGATTTAGAAAACAAACCGGGTGTTTCCAACTTACTGGATATCATGGCGGGTGTAACAGGTAAGAAAATTGCAGAACTCGAAGCGGAATTTGAAGGCCAAATGTACGGTCATCTTAAAGGTGCCGTTGCAGAAGCCGTATCTGAGATGCTGACAGGCTTACAGGCGCGTTACCATGAGTTCCGTGATAACGAAGCACTGCTGAACCAAATTATGGATGAAGGCGCAACCAAAGCCGCGGCTCGCGCTCAAGAAACCTTAGACAAAGTGTACGAAGCGATTGGCTTTGTAAAACGTCCTCAGCTGTAATTTCTATCTCAAACAAATAAAAACGGGGAACATAGGCATCCCCGTTTTTTTTCAGGTGAATAGCTCATATCCCCACTGATATTATGAAATTCGCCGCTATTGGTAGAAGTATTGAAGTGGTCAATATAAAACACTGCTTTGGTGTGAGTTGGGTCTAACTTATAGTCAGCCGCCTGAGCGGTTCCAAAGGCCATGCAATTTTGTTCATTACATGATCCTAAAAATAGAGCGAGAGAAGATAGCCCTTTGTATTAAAAGGCTATCTTTAATTCGTGAGTTAAATATTCGCGAGGTTGATTAGCGTTCTGAATCTAATTTTTCATTGCTTTTCAAAACGTCCTGCGCTTTGCTATAGCTTTCAATCAGCAATTGATAAGCAGGGAAAATTTGCGTGTATGCCATCGCCCATTCAGCCGCATCTTCACGGTTCCAAGTCCCTTGCAATTCAGAAGCAACTGCCGCGGTATCCATCGGTACCACGCCTGCTTGAACTACACGCGCTAACGTAATTTCTTGTGCCATTTTGCTGTAAGTGCCAGATGCATCAATCACAACAAAAACTTGATAACCATCCATCACAGCACTAATGGCAGGGAAAGCCATGCAAACGCTGGTGATGGTGCCTGCAATAATCAGCTGTTTTTTACCTGTCGCTTTCACGGCAGCAACAAACTCAGGGTTGTCCCACGCATTAATTTCACCGCGACGGGCAATGTATTGTGCATGAGGGGCATTTTGGTGAATCTCAGGGATCAGCGGGCCATTTGGACCTTGTGGTACAGAAGCTGTGGTGATCACTGGGATTTTCGCTAGTGAAGCCATTTTTGCCAGTACCGCAGCACGAGCACGTAATTCAGTCATCGGCATATCACCGACCGTTTGGAAAAGTCCACTTTGGTGATCAATTAATAACATCACCGCATCGTTCGGGTTAATAACAGGACGCTGACCATTAAAATTTGCTGGAATACTCATAATAAAGCCTCTCAATCGATGAAGTAAGAAATCTATTTAGGATGAAAAATAGAACGATACCCGCTCCGTTTTCGTGTTATTTAAATTAATCCATCGATTTAAGGCTGAGTAGTCCGATTTTTGATAAACACTGTTCTATAAATAGGATAATAGCTTAAACGTTGATTGTTCTTTTATTGGAACAATGAAACCTATTTTTGCCACTACTCGACGTTTTTCCACTGCTTTATGATTGGCTCATCAAAACAGAATTCGGAGTCTCACCATGAAAAAAATTATTGGTATCTATCAATCTCCACGGAGCCATTGGGTTGGTGATGGTTTCCCTGTTCGCTCAATGTTTAGCTACAGCAACCACGGGAAATACTTGAACCCTTTCTTATTACTCGATAGAGCGGGACCATTTACATTCCCAAGCTCAGATGCGGCAAATCGAGGTGTCGGTGAACACCCACACCGCGGGTTTGAAACCGTCACGATTGTTTATGATGGGGAAGTTGCCCACCACGACTCAACGGGAGAAGGGGGTGTCATTGGCCCAGGGGATGTCCAGTGGATGACAGCAGCATCGGGTATTTTGCATCAAGAATACCAATCTGATGACTTTATGAAAAAAGGTGGCACCCTTGATATGGTGCAATTGTGGGTCAATTTGCCTGCAAAAGACAAATCCGCCGCACCGGGCTATCAGCTATTGGAAAGCCAAACGATGCCGAAAGTCACGCTACCCAATGAAGCGGGCACACTGCGTGTCATCGCGGGGGATTATTTAGGTCATAAAGGCGCAGCAAGAACCTTTACCCCACTAGATGTTTGGGATTTACAGCTCAATAAAGGCAAAACAGTCGGTATTCAGACTAAATCAGGCCGCAATGTGGGATTAGTGATGCTGCGCGGTTCGATATTTGTTGATGGGCGTTCAGCCTTAAACGAAGGAGAGCTGATGATCCTTGACGATACGCAGAGCAATATTGTGTTAGAAGCAACAGAAGATGCATTGGTGCTGCTATTAAGCGGCGATCCAATTGATGAGCCTGTTGTTGGCTATGGCCCATTTGTTATGAATAGCATGGAAGAAATTAATGAAGCCGTAAATGACTTCAACAGTGGCAAATTTGGCCGTATTCCTGAAACGCAATAAACAGCGCATGATCCCTCGGTAGCATTAAGCTATCGGGGGATTTTTATTTGACTGATGGCGAAATGTTATCAGCTAAATAATTCAGTAATAATTGCACGGATGGTAATAACCCTTTGCGAGAAGGATACACCGCATGAATAATATCTTCAGGAAAACGCCATTCAGGCAATACTTCCACCAGCTCCCCCGATGCAATTTCCTTTTCCACCACCCCATAAGGTAACCTCGCAATACCAATCCCTTTGAGTGCCGCACGGTACAAAGTCAGCACATCGGTTGTCGCTAATTTAGGGGTAAAATGCTGCGTAAAGCTGAGATCGTCGCTATTTTTTAAGGTCAGTGTGTAATTCTGCGAATGCTCCGTATTCGCCAAAATAGGGTAATCCACCAGTTTTTCAGGCTCAATCGGTGCACCTTGTTCAGCAAATAACTGTGGGCTCGCAACCAATATCCTGCGTGAATACCCCAGCACTTTCATCATCAACCCCGAGTCGTCAAGGGGTAAAGAACGCACTCTGATAGCCAAATCTAACCCTTCACTTATCACATCAACGGGGCGATTCACCGCTAAAATTTGAATATCAATATCCGGGTATTGCACCATAAAATCCACCAGCAGCTCATTTAAGTAAACCTGCAATAACGCTACTGGGCATGAAAGTTTAATCGTGCCTTTGGGGTGGGACTGTACAGAACAAATAAGTTCATGGGCAATCTCTGCTTCATCAACCACATTCTTACACTGTTGATAAAACACTTGGCCAACTTCCGTAACATGGAATTGGCGTGTAGAGCGGTAAATCAAGGAAACATTGAGCTTTTGCTCTAAATCGGCAATACGTCGGCTCAGCTTGGATTTTGGGATCCCTAATGCTAAGCCCGCTTGGGAAAAGCCGCCATGTTCGACCACTTTGACGTAATAATAGAGGTCATTTAAATCATATTGCATCTTACTTTCCCCAACCCTCTTGCGATGTCATTTCGTTATCTTACTCAAAACACAGGAAACGTCACCCTTTTCTGCCCTGCAAACAAAACAAATAGTCTGGTAAGCAAAACAACTAAATCCCTTAAATAAAGCGAAATAAATTACAGTGACAGATTCGCTATGGAGGTTTTGTATGTACCGCGCACTTTGGACATTGCTTCGTCCCTATCGCTCAATTTTACTGGTTGCTGTGATTTTACAAGCCATTGCAGGTCTTTGCTCTCTCATCCCATGGGTAGTCATCAGCCAAGTTGCCGTATCACCCGTTCATCAATATGGTAACTGGGTTATTATCGCCTGTATTGGGGGGATAGCCTGGTTAGTTTGCCAAACTCTTGCCATGTACCTCACACACCAAACAGATAGCCACCTATGCCACCAATTGCGATTACAGCTACTTGATAAGATAGGAAAATTACCTTTAAATCACTTTACCCAACAAGGCAGAGACGGCGTTTCGCAAGTAATTGACCGTGATGTCCGCTACCTCCACCAATTAACCGCTCACGCGCCTGCTGACCTTACCAAATTGATGATAGTCCCTGTTGCCGCCACGCTTATTTTGTTTTGGCAAAGCGTACCACTCACACTTTTTTGCCTTATTCCTTTGGTTGCCGCAGTTTTTTTGTTCCGCGCAATGCGAGCACCGCGTTACCAACACTTGTATACAGCTCGTAATGAAACCATGGGGCACCTCTATAGCCAATATGCTGAATTAGCCGATAACCCGTTATTCGCTAGGCAATACCCAAACCAAGGGATACAAAAACGAGCATCACTCGCACTGCAAGGTTTTGAAACCGCTTTTATGCGTTGGATTGGTAAAATTGGTGCATTAAGTTCACTCACCCAAATCGGTATCAGTGCCACCTTGCTGTCTTTCTGGGTCATTTTAGGTGCGATGCTGCTTCCCGGCCCTATTTCTCTCGCTCAAGTCATTTTATTTATTCTCTTAATACAAAGTATCGCAGCACC
Organism: Providencia sp. UF-224; assembly: GCF_058245955.1. Lineage (NCBI taxonomy): Bacteria > Pseudomonadati > Pseudomonadota > Gammaproteobacteria > Enterobacterales > Morganellaceae > Providencia > Providencia sp. UF-224. The sequence continues at coordinate 180,018 of NZ_JBSICC010000008.1, forward strand.
CGTTGCTGCGATGGGGCACGGCGCTGATGCATTAAACCTTGCGGTCAGTGCATCACTGCGCATTGAGAAATTATTAAATGAGCCAGAAATGCAGTACGGCAAGAAAATGCTCGACACAACCTCTTGCCACCTCCAACTGACTCAGGCCAGTGTTGTACTTGGTGAAAAAACCCTTTTATCTCAGGTTGATATCGATATTACTGACGGTGAACTCATCGCGATAGTCGGGCCATCAGGTGCCGGAAAAAGTACGTTATTACAGCTTATGGCGCGCTTTTTAGACCCTTCACAAGGCACCGTTTTATTTAACCAAACACCGCTTCCTGAACTTTCGTTAGCCTCATTAAATCAACAAATAGCCATTGTGATGCAAAACCCGCAGCCTATGCCCTGCTCGTTAAGGGAAAACTTACAACTTTTCGCCCCTAACGCCACGGAAAGTGACATGAACCACTACCTTGAAGCTCTCAATTTATTGCCGTTGGTGCAGCAGTCCCCTAAAGGCCTTGATAGTGTGATAGGAAAAGAGATGGTGTTATCGGGTGGAGAATCCCAGCGACTCGCCATTGCGCGAGCCTTGTTATCCCCTGCCCCCTTATTATTGTTCGATGAACCCACCTCTGCACTTGACCCACAAAATGCCCAGCGGGTGTTATCTCTATTACACGATGAATCACGAACCTGCATATTCGTAACCCATAATCTAGATAGCTTAAACCTCGCTAATCGCGTCTTGTTTATGAAAGAAGGTCGATTGATTGCACAAAGCTCTCACAAAGATTTAGCCGAAACATCCGGGGATTATCAGCAGTTATTACGTGCCTTGGAGGAAAACCATGCTTAAGTCCTTATTGTATACGGTACGCAGCGCCATTTTTTGGATGATATTCGCTGCCATTTTAGATGGGCTCTGCGGGTTATTGCTCGTGTATGTTATTTTTAGTTGGTCTTTAGGCACCATGATACCGCTGACTTTACTGGCGGTGTGCAGCCTGATATCCCTCCTGATCACCTTTATTGCGACCCAAAAAGGCTACTTAGCGGGTGGATTAGTGATGCGCTACCTTGCTAATGCGTTAATCCGCCACTTGCCCTTGTCATTACAACCGATCAAAAATGCCAATCACTTAGTGGCAGGGCCTATTTCACAGATTATGTCTGTCCCTGCGCATTTATTGCATCCCATAATTAGCGGGTTAATCACGCCATTCACTGTCGTATTGGGCGCATTTATCTACCAACCTATTTTTGGGTGCGCACTTTTATTCGTTGGGTTGGTTTTACTATTTACCTTACGCCTTTGTGGCCAAAAAATGGCTTTTTTTGAACAACAAGCCCATACATCTGAACAAGATGTCATTCGCCAACTCGACCAATTTGCACTCCACCAGCCGCTCATCCGTCGAGCAGGCGTTAGCCAATCTCAGCACCAACAACTCACGAGTGCGTTAGCATCACAGTATCAAACACAAAAACAATTACAGCGCCAAAGTTTGCCATTTCATTTACTGTTTTCAGGTGCTATCCAAATCATTTTTATCGCGTTGCTTTATTTAGGCATTCAAAAAATAAGCCAAGGTGACATGCCATTAAGCTTATGGTTAGCGGGGATGGTGTTATTAGCGCGGTTTATTGAACCGCTCTGGCTTCTTTCGCATTTAAACCAATCATTAAGACAAGCAAAACAATCGATTAAACAGGTCGAATCTGCATTGATTACCCCTGAATTAGTGTTTCCCTATCGAGCCCCTGCCCCTGAAAATAATGATATTCGTTGCCAACAATTATCTTTCTATCATGATAAAAAGAAACGAATTTTGAATAACATTACCGTCAATTTTGCTCATAATACTTTCACGGCTATCGTTGGCCCATCTGGTGCAGGGAAAAGCACACTCTTAAGCTTACTCGCTCGTCTACAAGACCCGACTCAAGGCTCTGTCAGTTACGGTAATAAAAACCTGATGGAATTATCGCAAGAAGCGCTATGTTCAAAGCGTGGGGTTTTATTGCAAGACAGCGCACTCTTTCGCGGCAGCGTACGCCAAAACTTAACATTAGAAGATGCAAATATTGATGACCGAGAGGTTAACATATTGCTGTCACAGTTAAATTTTGAAGATATTCCTGATTTTTTAAACCGAGATGTCGGCGCGAGTGGCATGGCACTTTCTGGCGGGCAAAAACAGCGTTTAGGTATTGCACGGCTACTTCTGCGCCACCCAGGTATCATTTTAATGGATGAACCAACGGCAAGCCTTGATACCATCAATACAGCTTCCGTGATTTCCTTAATCACTCAAGCGGCTCAGCAAACTCGCATTGTGGTCACTCATCACCCTCACCTTGCGTGTTTAGCAGATAACATCGTCTATATGGAAGATGGAGAGATTATTGCTCAAGGTAGCCATGCAGAACTAATGGCTGGTACGCCTTGGTACCAGCAGTTTATCGGTCAATCCTAACTGCGTTTACCAAATAAACGGTGGCTAAATTCTTCAATGCGATGATTATCAAGGCGATTTTGCATCGTTAGGCTCCAACTGGCAGATAACCCCGCTGCACTGAGGAGCCTATGATACAGCTGCTCATCATAGGGGGCATGAAATGCAATCATTATCGCCTCTTGTACTGAAACATCACTGTTGCGGCTCAATAGCGTTAGCGGTGAATTAGCACTGACATTCCCCGTTTTAATCACGCGATATAACCACCCACAACGACCGTTGTCTTGCATGATTTGAGCGAAGTTTTCCACGCCCGTTAAGCCGTTCAGCTTATAGCAAGGAGAGCGAGGTTGAGTAACCTGAATTCGCGCATCCCCCCACCCATAAATATCACCGATAAATACATTTTCTTCAGTCATTCCCAGTGTAGAGATATTTTCACCGAATGCTGATGCCATAAATAAGTCATCTTGTTCAGGATATGCATTAAGCCAAAATTCGTAGTGATCACGAGGATAATGGCAAAGCGCTCTATCAGGGCCACCGTGAAAACGCGTTTCTGCTTGCTCATCGCCCTCTAATCCAAGCTGCCCCAACATCAATAACCCATCTGCCGCATGTTTATGAATCGCACTTCGACCGCAAGATTGCGTTGCTTGGACTTTACCGATAAAGACTTGGGGTAGGAATGACATGGGCGGCGCTCTCCACATAAATTGGTGACGAAGCCTTTATCATAAAGAATGCAACTCGAGATAACAATCAAATGGGCTGCAAATAAAAAAGGCGCAGCACCATCGATGCTACGCCCATTGAGACTTAATTAAAAAGTCTAATTATTTAGCTTTTGAAGCGAAACGTGCCGCTGCTTCGTCCCAGTTAACCACTGACCAGAATGCTTTGATGTAATCAGGGCGACGGTTTTGGAATTTCAGGTAATATGCATGTTCCCACACATCTAAACCGATGATTGGGTAGCCTGAAGCGCCAGAAATCGCTTCACCCATTAATGGGCTGTCTTGGTTAGCAGTTGAAACAACAGCTAATTTACCGTCATCTTTTAGAACCAGCCACGCCCAGCCTGAACCAAAGCGAGTTGCTGCTGCTTTCTCAAACAGCTCTTTGAATGCATCAACGCTACCAAAATCGCGCTCGATAGCCGCTTTCAAGTCGCCTTTTAATTCAGTATTTAATTTCAAACCTTTCCAGAACATGCTGTGGTTTGAGTGACCACCCGCATTGTTACGTACGAAGGTACGTTGATCAGCAGGAATTTGGTCTAATTTTTGAATCAGAACGTCAATATCCAGACCTGCTAATTCAGGTAATTTTTCTAACGCCGTGTTGGTGTTAGTCACATAGGTTTGATGGTGCTTAGTGTGGTGGATTTCCATGGTTTGTTTGTCAAAATGTGGTTCCAACGCATCATAAGCATAAGGTAAAGCAGGTAATGTATAACTCATTTTATTGTCTCCAGTGACGTAAATACCACTATGTTTCTCATTTTCACCACAAGGTTCATAGGGTATGGCACTTGCGTAGTTTCGCACCTTGTGAATTTCTCTCTATTATAGTTATTTTACTGTTAATGAAAATCATTATCAAATCCATGATAAAATTGTGGTCTTTTGCATTCCCTATGAGAATTAGTTTATACAGTAACTAATACCAACATCCCCACAGTTTATTTTTCTTTACATCTAACATTTTCAATATTTTTAGATTTATATTCCAATGCTGGATTTAGCATCAAATGATAATCCTGCAAATCTCATTACAATTAATACGTGATCTTCCGCGCAAAAGAAAAACAAATTTATATTTCGTGCTTTAGTTAACCGTTTTTTGACATAATATTAACATCTGCAAGGAGATAATAATATGACTCAAATAACTAAACATCCCGTTCCTGCTGAAATTGCAAAAAATGCCCTGATTACCGAACAACAGTATAACGATGAGTACCAACGCTCGATTCAAGACCCTGAAGGATTTTGGGGCGAAAAAGGAAAAATCGTTGATTGGATTAAACCGTACACCCGCGTTAAGAATACCTCTTTTGACCCCGGACACATCGATATCCGTTGGTTTGAAGATGGCACTTTAAATCTAAGTGCAAACTGCTTGGACCGCCATCTGGCTGAAAAAGGCGACCAAGTAGCGATTATTTGGGAAGGCGATGACCCGTCATCGTCAAAAAATGTCACTTACCGTGAACTGCATCATGATGTTAGCCAATTTGCTAACGTCTTAAAAAAACAAGGTATCCGCAAAGGCGATGTCGTGGCGATTTATATGCCAATGGTCGTCGAAGCCGCTGTCGCCATGCTAGCGTGTGCGCGTATCGGCGCTATCCATACGGTCATTTTCGCTGGTTTCTCTCCTGAGGCGGTCTCTGGTCGCGTTATTGACTGTAAAGCGAAGCTGATTATCACCGCAGATGAAGGTTTACGTGCAGGGCGTGCTATCCCACTGAAGAAAAATGTGGATGACGCATTAGCCAACCCGCAAGTCACTACCGTTACGAATGTCATTGTCTACCAACGTACAGGCAATGTCCCAAGTTGGGTCGAAGGTCGCGACTTATGGTGGCATGACGTCATCAAAGGGGTTAGCGCTGATTGCCCACCAGAAGAAATGAGCGCGGAGGACCCGCTGTTCATTCTGTACACCTCAGGCTCAACAGGTAAACCCAAAGGGGTTCTTCACACCACTGGTGGTTATCTGGTTTATGCCACACTCACGTTTAAATATACCTTTGACTATCATCCAGGTGAAGTCTACTGGTGTACTGCGGATGTGGGCTGGGTAACAGGCCATAGCTACTTACTCTATGGGCCATTATCCAATGGCGCAAAAACCGTTATGTTTGAAGGTGTACCAAATTACCCATCCGTTAATCGAATGAGTCAGGTCGTTGATAAGCACCAAGTCAATATTCTTTATACCGCGCCAACTGCTATCCGTGCATTAATGGCGGAAGGCGACAAAGCGATTGAAGGTACCGACCGTAGCTCATTACGTATTCTTGGTTCTGTTGGCGAGCCAATTAATCCTGAAGCGTGGGAATGGTTCTACAAAAAGATTGGTAACAGCCGTTGCCCAGTGGTTGATACATGGTGGCAAACCGAAACGGGTGGTTTTATGATCACACCGCTGCCGGGTGCAACCATGTTAAAACCGGGCTCCGCAACATTGCCTTTCTTTGGTGTCCGTCCTGCACTTGTGGATAACCTCGGTGAACCTATTGAAGGGGCAACCGAAGGTAACTTAGTGATTGTCGATTCATGGCCGGGTCAAGCCCGTACTTTATTTGGCGATCACGAGCGCTTCGAGCAAACCTATTTCTCCACCTTTAAAGGCATGTACTTTAGTGGTGATGGCGCTCGTCGTGATGAAGATGGTTATTACTGGATCACAGGTCGTGTTGACGATGTACTGAATATCTCAGGCCACCGTTTAGGCACCGCAGAGATTGAGTCCGCCCTCGTCTCGCACCCGAAAGTGGCTGAAGCCGCTGTGGTTGGTATTCCTCATAGTATTAAGGGGCAGGCAATCTATGCCTATGTCACATTAATATCAGGGGTTGAACCCTCTCCTGAGCTATACACTGAAGTTCGCAATTGGGTGCGTAAAGAAATTGGCCCAATCGCAACACCGGACGTTCTTCACTGGACGGATTCTTTGCCAAAAACCCGTTCCGGTAAAATTATGCGCCGTATCCTACGAAAAATTGCATCAGGGGACACCAGCAACTTTGGAGATACCTCCACGCTGGCAGATCCGGGTGTTGTCGAAAAACTACTCGAAGAAAAACAGTCTATGAGTATGTCATAGCGTTAAAAGGCCGTCTTATGGCGGCCTTTATATAAATACTCAAAATCATTAAGCACTAGAAATTAAGTGCATAAATCCCCCGATAATCTTTTCGGGTAGGTTACTGCGGCCAATTTCTAGGTATTTAAAGAGAATAGGGTATGCCAATAATACAATAACAGAGGAGAACTCTGATGAATGCTACTGCTTACGAAAAGGTAGAGGATAACCCTCGCTTCAAAGAACTGGTTAGAAAACGTAGTCGCTTTTCATGGTTGTTATCAGTAATAACGCTTGTCCTGTATGTTGGTTTTATTTTTCTTATCGCTTTTGACCCTAGCTGGTTAGGTACCCCAATTGCGGAAGGTTCATATATCACTAGGGGGATTCCTGTGGGTGTTGGACTGATCATCATTTCGTTTGTGTTAACCGGGCTATACGTTATCCGTGCTAATGGTGAATATGACCGTTTAACGGCCGAAATTTTAAAAGAGGTAGAAAAATGAAATATTTGCTCTCACTCATTCTCTTTTTTACCTCATCAATGGCATTTTCCGATGCATTGACAGGGGATGTTGAACGTCAGCCTGTCAATATTCAAGCTATTGTGATGTTCTTGCTGTTCGTCGGTTTTACGTTATATATCACTTATTGGGCGTCGAAAAGAACGCGTTCTCGCTCTGATTACTATACAGCAGGCGGGAAAATTACAGGTTTCCAAAATGGGATGGCAATTGCTGGGGACTTTATGTCCGCCGCCTCCTTCTTAGGGATCTCCGCTCTGGTTTATACTTCTGGCTATGATGGGCTAATCTACTCAATTGGTTTCTTAATTGGCTGGCCGATCATTCTATTCTTAATTGCTGAGCGCTTACGTAATTTAGGTCGCTACACTTTCGCCGACGTTGCATCTTACCGGTTAAAACAAAGGCCGATTCGAATTTTATCTGCGGTCGGTTCGTTGGTCGTCGTCGCACTCTATCTCATCGCTCAAATGGTAGGCGCAGGTAAATTAATCGAATTATTATTCGGCCTAAATTACCATGTTGCTGTTGTGATTGTCGGTATCTTGATGGTGCTATATGTCCTGTTTGGTGGAATGTTAGCGACCACATGGGTGCAAATCATCAAAGCAATTTTATTATTAGCGGGTGCCACATTCATGGCAGTAATGGTCATGAAGCACGTCGGCTTTAACTTTAATACCTTATTTAAAGAAGCCGTTGCCGTTCATAAAAATGGCATTGCTATTATGAGCCCAGGGGGACTCGTTTCCGACCCAATATCCGCTTTATCACTCGGCTTAGCCTTGATGTTCGGTACAGCAGGCCTTCCTCATATTATTATGCGCTTCTTCACAGTTAGTGATGCAAAAGAAGCCCGTAAGAGCGTGTTCTATGCAACAGGATTTATCGGTTACTTCTACATATTAACCTTCATTATTGGCTTCGGTGCGATTGTTCTTGTCAGCTCAAACCCTGCATTTAAAGATGCTGCAGGTGCGTTGATAGGCGGTACCAATATGGCTGCGGTTCACCTAGCTGACGCTGTTGGTGGTAACTTCTTCCTAGGCTTTATTTCTGCGGTTGCTTTCGCCACCATTCTTGCGGTTGTTGCAGGTTTAACACTTGCTGGTGCTTCAGCGGTATCCCATGACCTTTATGCGATGGCAATGAAAAATGGTAAAGCTGACGAAAAAGACGAGTTACGAGTCTCAAAAATTACGGTTGTTATCTTAGGTTTTGTTGCAATTGGACTTGGTATTTTGTTTGAAAAACAAAATATTGCTTTCATGGTCGGTTTAGCCTTCTCCATCGCAGCAAGCTGTAACTTCCCAATTATTTTACTGTCAATGTACTGGCGCAAACTCACCACTCGCGGCGCATTAGCAGGGGGTTGGTTAGGGCTAACTACAGCAGTCGTCTTAATGATTTTAGGGCCAACAATTTGGGTAGGTATCCTACACCATGATAAACCTATCTATCCTTATGAATATCCAGCATTATTCTCTATGATTGTCGCATTTGTCGCATCTTGGTTATTCTCTATTACCGATAACTCAGAACAAGGCAGAATGGAAAGAGAACGCTTTAAAGAGCAGTTTGTTCGTTCACAAATTGGCTTGGGTATTGAACAAGGTAAATCTCACTAAGTTTCACTTAATTGCCACCCAAAACGGCTCAAAACATCGAGCCGTTTTTTTATTATCCTTTCTTATCCCTTTAAGTTTATGGCCTTAATAAAAACCATAGTGAGCTCACTAAGACAAAAAAAATCCTTCTTTCTACATAGAGAAAAGAAGGATATTGATAATATTTAAGGACTTATTTTTATTTTCGTTATTCGTTGCTATCTTGCATAGTGTTGTCTTTCTACATCAGCCCAATTTTCTACAAGTGAATAAAAATCAACTGAATTTGTTTTTCTCTCTTCTTGTAATTTTTTGAATTCTTGCTTATTTTTCGGCGTATAACGAGAAAGTAATTGGTCTAATACAACATGCTTATCCGCAAATTGGGAACCCAATTTTAGCGTTTTAAACAATGTGATAGTAATAATCCCACTGATTGCTAGCATTCCCACAACAGATGCAAAGCTATACTCAATTCCAACGAAGTTTCTCACGGCATTTAGCAGTAAAAAGGGTACAAAAAACATCACCAATAAAGAAAGAATCGTTGCACCATCTTGGCCATTGTTAAACTCATTTTCTTTCTGGTTATTCACAGAAAGGATTTGGTCAAAAATTTTATGGTTAGCGCTTTTTGTTTTATTCATGTGATCCACCTATGGTACAGAGGTATTGTTTACAAGAAATACAATACATAAGAAGGTATAACTTGCTTAGCAGACCTATCTTTCATATCAAGATGCGAGTTTCTTTCCTTTGAAAATTTCACTTATAAGCAAACTTCATCTATAACGCGATAACTAGATATGCCATTAACTACTTTGAAACAGTATAAATGTAAGTAAATGAAACATCAATTTAACAATTTTTATATAAAAAAATAAACAATTGCGCATTTTTCTATCAATAATTTGCAAATATAATAACCACTTTTTATATAAGTAAAATTGGTTAATTTTACTTTATTGATTGATATTACTGAGTTTACTGTAGAAAAAATGGACATAATAGGTGTGTTAATTAGCACCATAAAAACCATTAAACTGATAAATATTATATGACGGGATCAGAACAAACAAGCCAGATAATTACGTTAAGTCATTATTATTTTTAATAGGTCATGATTTATCTATCACTAATGAGATAAAAAGTAGCCATAGATGAAAGCCACCACTCTTTTAACCTGCCTACTCCATAAATATACTTATCGCTATAGCGACTATCTATGCATAGCCGCAATCAATTGGATGGTAGAAAACAGAATAAAAACGCGGGAATAATAAGCAATGTGATAACACAAGTTAGTTGCTAAGCGGATTATTGATCAGCGATGAGAAAAAGTGCCATAAATGAGTTAATTGCTGAGTGGACTACTGATTGTCTTATGATTAACTAATCTTTTCATCTTCAGGCCTTACCTACTCTGAAAAAGACAGCGCCCACAACTAGATTACCCGCTAATCTTTACCAGCCTCACTTACGCAACTACAGTGCTATAAACAGATAAGTTAGTTACTAAGTGGATTATGGATTAACTACAACAAGAAGTGGCATAAAGGCAGAGGACGATTTTGGGTAGGAAAAGGAACTATGGTGGAAGTTAACATAATGAAAATCGTGATCCCCCGTTAATTGCTTAGCTGATTATTATTTGATGACAAAAAAGAGCTCTAGATAAATAAGTTAGTTGCCAAGTGGACTACTGATTACCTTATCATTAACTGACAAGGGACTTTATCGCTTCACCTTCAGGCCTTACCCACGCTAAAAAGACAGCGCCAACAATAAGAATACCCGCTAATCTTTATCAAATTCACTTACGCAACTACAGTGCCATAAACAGATAAGTTAGTTGCTAAGTGGATTATTGATTAACAATGATAAAAAAATCCCTAGATAAATAAGTTAATTGCTAAGTGGACTACTAATTGCCTTATCATTAACTGGCGAGGGACTTTATCGCTTCACCTTCAGGCCTTACCAATGCTAAAAAGACAGCACCCACAACAAGAATACCCGCTAATCTTTACCAGCCTCACTTACGCAACTACAGTGCCATAAACAGATAAGTTAGTTGCTGAGTGGATTATTGATTAGCAATAACAAGGTGTCGCATAAATACTGGGGTGATTTCGGATGAGAAAAGGAACTACAATAAGGGCTAATATGATGAAAATTGGCGTAACATACCCGTGAGTTATTGAGTGCAGTATTGATTAGCAATAGCATTAATGCAAAGAACAGTTGCTAGCTGAATGACTCATCACGAAAAGTCACTCGTGGAGTCAACAAAGAAATACCCACTCGCCATCATCCTGTTCACCTAATGACTTAATTGCTAAGTTGACTACTGATTGCCTTATCACCTTTAACGATAAGTGGATCATTGATTAACTTATGGCTTTTGAGCCGCTTCCTCTTTCAGCCATAAAAATAATGGGCAGAGTAAACAAAGCGAAGCGCACCACGTGGCTCACACCACCGTAAATTGCGCCATTTCCCGTTTTCCCCAAACGCAAAAAAGCCACCCATTGGGTGGCTTTCTCACTAATTTAATGTCTGGCAGTTCCCTACTCTCACA
>NZ_JBSICC010000090.1:0-800 GCF_058245955.1 Providencia sp. UF-224
CTCGAACAGTCCTTGCCGCCGGATGGCTTTAAGCCACCGGAAATCTCGGCCAAGGATAAAGCCTGGATTGATAGCTTATTAGCCAAACAGCAGCACGCGCAGCAACAGGCCGCGGATGCGGCTAAAGCTCAAACCGAGCAGGAAAGCTCCTTTGTTTACTTTGTGTCGTTTTCGATCCCCGAAGCGGGACTCAAACAGATGGTGCCCGAGGCTACGCAACTCGGTATTCCCACCTTGATTAATGGCTTGATTGACAATGACTTTCGCAAAACGGCCACGGCCGTGTTTGAACTGACCAAAGATAGCGGGGAGGGTGGCGTGCAAATCGACCCGAAAACCTTTGCACAATACGGCATTACCCAAGTGCCCGCATTGGTGGTGCGTTGTGAGCAAGGCTTTGATGTGATGTACGGCAATATTCGCTTGGTCTCGGCTATTGAGCGGATTGCCAGCAGTGGCGATTGTCGTGATGTGGCCCGTGATTGGTTGGCATCGAGGGCGCGGCAATGAAACGGTTATTGATTGCATTATGCGGCGTGGGTGTTTTGTCATTGGGGTTTGCGGCCAATGAGTATAAAGCAGGTTCAGAATTTGCCAGCGGCCTAAAAAACAAAGGGACCGAGACCATAAAGAACACGAACCCTGCCGACATTATTCCGAACTATACCGCTAATCCGTCAGAAAGCGGCTATTACGGTGGGGTGACGTCGGGCGGAAGTGGTGGGTTAGAGCAGGCGGGAAGCAAAGCCTTACACAGCAATGAGGCGGGGCAGCTGACCATGGATGTGCTTAAAAATAAA
>NZ_JBSICC010000091.1:0-769 GCF_058245955.1 Providencia sp. UF-224
AACGATGCACCGTTTGGGGAGAAAAAAGGATGAGTCTGGCACGCACATTTCGGATTGGGCAGATTGTCCCGTCCTCGAACACCACCATGGAAACCGAAATTCCCGCCATTTTACGGGCGCGGGAAGCCCAGTTTGCAGAACGTTTTACCTTTCATTCCAGTCGTATGCGAATGAAAAAGGTGACCAAAGACGAATTGGCGAAGATGGATTCCGACAGCGACCGCTGTGCCCTTGAACTCTCGGATGCGGCGGTGGATGTGCTCGGTTACGCCTGCTTGGTTGCTATCATGAGTATGGGGAAAGGGTATCACCGCGTGTCTGAAAGCCGTTTACACCAATGCACGGTGGATAATGGTCATCCCGCGCCGATAGTGACCAGTGCGGGGGCATTAGTGGATGGGCTGCATGCCATTGGGGCCAAAAAAGTGTCTATTTTGACGCCGTACATGAAGCCACTGACGCAATTGGTGATTGAGTATATTGAAAGCGAAGGCATAGAAGTGGTGGACAGCATTTCGTTGGAAATCCCCGATAATTTAGCCGTTGGCAGACAAGACCCGCTGGCGCCAGTGGAAATCACCAAGCGGCTGAACACCAATGTGGATGCGATTGTGGCATCGGCCTGTGTACAAATGCCGTCATTACCCTCGGTGCAATTGATTGAAAACCGCGTGGGCTTGCCCGTGTTGTCTTCTTCGGTGGCGACTACTTACATGATGTTGAAAAAACTGGGCTTAGAGACACGTGTTGACGGGTTTGGGTCGTTACT
>NZ_JBSICC010000092.1:0-752 GCF_058245955.1 Providencia sp. UF-224
AAAGCATGAAGTTGGTCGGCAGGGTGCATAGCTTCACGTTGGCTATTTTCCGTCAGGGAAATAATCAGCGCATCGGACTCAGGCACAATTTTGACTGGTACTGGAAAACTCGACGCTAAATGCCCTTTCGCCATCAATTGTTGTAACGCCATTAATCGACGTTGACCCGCAGCAACCCCGTAAACATCGTTATCCATCGGGTAAACGACCAAATTTTGCAATACACCAACCGCTTGAATACTGTCTGCCAGTTCTGACAGGGCTTTTTCGTCAATTGAACGTTTACGGACATTGAGTTTACTCAGAACCAACGCCGTTAAAGGCAATACATGCGCTTCCATGCTGTCCAATGCTTGATAAATCGCGTCGGCCTGTGCAGATTTTGCGCCTTTTTTTGCTTTACGTTGTTTTGGGTTAATGATAGTTTCTAATGTAGACATAATTGATACCTCTATTGTTTTTAATGTGTCTTTGCTAAGAGAGTGACAAGGCTCTCTTAGCACCTAAGATGCCTGAATGAGTTCAGGACGCAGATAGAACATGTTGTTTAAATTGTCGCTAAAGCCAATCGGATACCCGTCTTTCATAAAAATACTGTTGGAATCGAATGCATCACTGTGCAGCGTGATTTCTTCGTCGTATAACTCAGGTGAAATATCCCCCTCGAACAAGTCTAATAACCGTGTTAATGGCGCAATGTAATGCAATAAATCCGCTTTCTGACCGTCAGTCAGTGGGGTTTTAACCCTTCT
>NZ_JBSICC010000093.1:0-722 GCF_058245955.1 Providencia sp. UF-224
CAAAGATCAGCTTGTTCATTTTCGTCGTCGGTTTCCCATGATTGCTGGCGTAAATCCGTTTCACGGGCACGCAATTCAGCCAGTAAATCTGCAAATTCAGGGGGAATGACCGCCTCGGGCGCATGGCTGAGTGACAAGGTTTCCGCGTCATTACCGTAAAAACTTGGACGCTCTAAACGGGCAATACCCCATTGCCAACCCTCAATATCCGCTAACAGTTCCGCACACGCAGTGAGTTTATCGAGTGCCAATTTTTCTAATAGTGGGGCATTTTCAATAAAACCTGCTTCGGTAAAGAGGTCAATTTCAAGGGTTCCCCCTGCTTGTTCGTAAGCATCCAAACCCACAAAATTTACCAGTCGATTATTTTCGACAGGGGTTTTGGCTTCTTCGACCGCTTCACGTAAATAGCGTGGCTCTTTTTTCCACCCAAAGGCATTGTTCCATACCATGACTTGGCGCTCATGGTCAGTGGTACCTGTTAAGGCTTGTAGTTGGTCAAGGGTAATATTATCCGCATCCAATTCGGCTAACAGCTCGGGCGCCATATTCGCCAAACGCAGACATTTTTTTACGTGGTGAGTGCTGAACCCTAATAAGTCACCGATTTCAGACGCATTTTTGCCTGTCTTTTGCAGTTCGATAAAAGCATGAAGTTGGTCGGCAGGGTGCATAGCTTCACGTTGGCTATTTTCCGTCAGGGAAATAATCAGCGCATCGGA
>NZ_JBSICC010000094.1:0-707 GCF_058245955.1 Providencia sp. UF-224
TCGTGCGGTGCATAATGATTGACTTCACTCAACGTTTGCGCGGAACAGAACGCCAGTAGTGCGACTAAATCCGCTTGTTCCCATGTCAGTAACCATGAGAAATCGGCTTGCCATGCGTCAGGGAGACGCGCTGACCACGACTCAAATTGCGTATTGAGTAATTGCAATGCTTCACTGTATTGGGCTGTCGGCGCATTTTTAAGTAATTCCTCCTGAGCAAGTGAAAACTTAATGTTAAACGCGGTTTTGGCATACGGTGAACCAAATACCTGAATGCACGCATCATGCACCAAAATCGCCAATGCCACATTCGGATGCTGCGTCAATGCTGCTTGAACGGCTAAGGTGCGCTCCGAAGAAAGACTTTTACACAACGCTGCGCTGTAAGTGGACTCAGTCTCAACAGGAACGGTAGATTGCACATTTAAACTTTCGGCTGTGCTTTCCGCTTCACTGCACGGTGGCTCTTGCTGTTCTAAGTCAATGACGCCACGGATGACACACGGCTCACCATCACGGTCGAGGTAGACAACTACGCCTTTTGTTAATTTTCCATCGGCTGTCCACGCCTGATTTTTAGTACGGTCTTTAATGCCCTCGATTTGCTTCTCGCAATCCGCCACGGCTTGGCAAAGATCAGCTTGTTCATTTTCGTCGTCGGTTTCCCATGATTGCTGGCGTAAATCCGTTTCACGGGCACGCAATTC
>NZ_JBSICC010000095.1:0-707 GCF_058245955.1 Providencia sp. UF-224
TCGTGCGGTGCATAATGATTGACTTCACTCAACGTTTGCGCGGAACAGAACGCCAGTAGTGCGACTAAATCCGCTTGCTCCCATGACAACAACCAAGAAAAATCGGCTTGCCATACGTCAGGAAGACGCGCTGACCATGACTCAAATTGCGTATTGAGTAATTGCAATGCTTCACTGTCTTGGGCTGTCGGCGCATTTTTGAGTAACTCGTCCTGAGCAAGTGAAAACTTAATGTTAAGCGCAGTTTTGGCACACGGTGAACCAAACACCTGAATGCACGCATCATGCACCAAAATCGCCAGTGCTACGTTCGGATGCTGAGTCAGTGCTGCTTGTACTGCTAACGTGCGCTCTGAGGACAAACTTTTGCACAATGCCGCGCTGTAGGTAGAAACAGTTTCTACCGTAGTTGTTGACTGCTCACTCAGATTTTCGGAGGTACTTTCCTCTTCAATGCGTTGCTGTTCCTGTTGTGCTTGGTCAATCACACCACGAAGCACACAGGGCTCACCATCACGGTCAAGGTAGACAACTACGCCTTTTGTTGCTTTTCCATCAGCTGTCCACGCCTGATTTTTAGTACGGTCTTTAATGCCCTCGATTTGCTTCTCGCAATCCGCCACGGCTTGCCAAAGATCAGCTTGTTCATTTTCGTCGTCGGTTTCCCATGATTGCTGGCGTAAATCCGTTTCACGGGCACGCAATTC
>NZ_JBSICC010000096.1:0-704 GCF_058245955.1 Providencia sp. UF-224
AGTTAGGATTGTGCCTCTTAACAATTAAGAGGTCAAGGGAAATGAGCAAGTTCGCAGTGATTGCGTTTGTATCAGCGTGTATTACCGTGTTAGGTGTTTCGTTATTAATACGCGACAGGTTATGTTATGTCGTGATTAGTCATGGGAATACGGTTGTTCAGACAATATTTTCTTACGAAGAATAATGTTGTATTACGAGGGCGTTAATTCCCTCGTAATTTCTCTTTTTAACTGTTTGGTTTGTGGTATCAAGCACCCAAACTATTTTATCTTTAATTAATGGTGGAATTATAATTAGAAATCAAAGTTAAAAAATAATATTATTTTAATATTGTCGCGTGCGTAAAATATAAAATTTTGCTACTCTGCGGTTGGGTGCTTGAGCCTTTCTGGTTCAAGTCACTTATTTTGGATCAGAAATGAAAAAGCCCCGTTAGTTATTATTCACCAACGAGGCCCGATCCAAAACCGACAGTTAGGATTGTGCCTCTTAACAATTAAGAGGTCAAGGGAAATGAGCAAGTTCGCAGTGATTGCGTTTGTATCGGCGTGTATTACCGTGTTAGGTGTTTCGTTATTAATACGCGACAGGTTATGTTATGTCGTGATTAGTCATGGGAATACGGTTGTTCAGACAATATTTTCTTACGAAGAATAATGTTGTATTACGAGGGCGTTAATTCCCTCGTAATTTCTCTTTTTAA
>NZ_JBSICC010000097.1:0-700 GCF_058245955.1 Providencia sp. UF-224
CTTGCGTCCGTCGCCAACGTCACCGTGTTACCGGTCACCGCCAGGCCATTTTTCGCTTGCACCGACACTTCTTTCACCTGACCCACATCCGCTTGCACCAAGGTGTAACCCGGTACTGTGCCCGAGGTGGTCACGCTGCTACCGCTGCTTACGGCCGCCGCGGTGTTGCCTTTGTTGCCCCACGCATAAGTGGATTTGTCGGTGTTATCACCGCCGTTTGCATCAAACGCGTACTGCCCGCTTAACGCTTTGCCCACGGCCAGCTCACCTTTAAGCTTCAGGTTGGCCACTTGCGGTTTGCCCGCCGGATCGATCACCTCACCCGGGTTTTCACCGCCACTGCCGCTGCCACCGGTGGTGTCATTACCGTCCGCTTTGCTTGCGTCTGTCGCCAACGTCACCGTGTTACCGGTCACCGCCAGGCCATTTTTCGCCTGCACCGACACTTCTTTCACTTGACCCACATCCGCCGCCACCAAGGTGTAACCCGGTACCGTGCCCGAGGTGGTCACTGACGCGCCGCTGGCCACTTGACCGGCTGTCGCCCCTTTATTACCCCACGCGTAAGTGGATTTGTCGGTGTTATCACCGCCGTTCGCATCAAACGCGTACTGCCCGCTTAACGCTTTACCCACGGCCAGCTCACCTTTTAACGTCAGGTTCGCCACTTGCGGTTTGCCCGCCGGATCGATCACCTCAC
>NZ_JBSICC010000098.1:0-669 GCF_058245955.1 Providencia sp. UF-224
TTTACTAAGCCCCACAAGATCCATTTCTCTGAGTGTGATCCCGCGGGGATCGTGTTCTACCCGCAATATTTCGTGATGTTCAATAATCTCCTTGAGCGTTGGGTCGATACGCTGATCCCCCAAGGGTTCGCGGGCTATATCCTCGAACAACGTTTTGGGTTACCCACCGTTCACTTAGAGGCTGAGTTTAAAGCCATTAGCCGCATGGGGGATGACGTCATGTTAGAGCTGGTGGTTGAGCGGATTGGCCGAAAGTCACTCACGCTGTGCCAACGCTGTGTCAGTGTGGAGGGCGAACTGCGTATGCAAGTGACACAAACTTACGTCACCACGTCGCTCGTCACGCACCAAGCCATTCCAATTCCAGAGGCCTTACATCAGGCACTCACGGCTCAGCCAACGGTATAAGCAAAGGGGAATTTTTATGAATATTGTGTGTATTGGCGGGGGACCCGCTGGGCTGTACTTTGGGTTGCTAATGAAGCTGCAAAACCCACAAAACCGTGTGGTGGTGGTTGAGCGCAATCGCCCGTTTGATACCTTCGGTTGGGGCGTGGTGTTCTCGGATGCAACACTCAACAATTTGCGCCAAGCTGACCCCGTGTCTGCCCAGACTATTTCCGACGAGTTTAGCCATTGGGACGATATCGATATCCACTTTAACGGCGC
>NZ_JBSICC010000099.1:0-646 GCF_058245955.1 Providencia sp. UF-224
ATCGCCTCTGATTGCCTAGGCATCCACCGTGTACGCTTAGTCGCTTAACCTCACAACCCGAAGGTGTCTTTTATTGATTTACCCGACGGCAAATCAAACATCTTCAAGTTGAGATTTTTGAGAGACTCTCACATTGTTTAAGCGATAAACAATGTGCGTTGTTTTCAATTTTCAGCTTGTTCCAGATTGTTAAAGAGCATAATTATTCGCAATAGACTAGTTGCCTAATCTATTCTGAATAATCAGAAAATTTATGGTGGAGCTAAGCGGGATCGAACCGCTGACCTCCTGCGTGCAAGGCAGGCGCTCTCCCAGCTGAGCTATAGCCCCATAAAGGTTTTTTCGGTATCGATTAATCTCCTGATAAGATTTTTTTCTTACTCGGAGGTCTTTTTTCTTAGGCAAGGCGTGGGTTAGCGAAGTTTACATAAGTAAACGAGCTGAGCCATAACGCAGCATAAGAGAAAAGTGGTAGGCCTGAGTGGACTTGAACCACCGACCTCACCCTTATCAGGGGTGCGCTCTAACCACCTGAGCTACAAGCCTATCGATACCGCTACTTTAATTTCATCAGACAATCTGTGTGAGCACTTCACAAAAACACTTCAATGGTAAGGAGGTGATCCAACCGCAGGTTCCCCTACGG
>NZ_JBSICC010000009.1:0-189749 GCF_058245955.1 Providencia sp. UF-224
TTTGTAGGGGTGTTGGCTTCGCGCTTTCACCTTAGTCACATACTTTTGTATGCTCCTAAGGCCTCAAGCACTTGCCGCCTACCTACAAATTCAATTATTTAGGGTATAGCTAAAAGTGCCATACGTAAATTTGTAGGGGTGTTGGCAACGCTTTATTCAGCGGTCAGCGCAAGATTATATCTACGCTGAATTATATACTTTTTTATAGCTGCCTCAAAATGGCTTTATGCATGTAGCGAAAACCCAAAAAACAATATCCCGAATCGCTATTGCTCATCGGGATATTTTTACGGACAAGGTACTGCTAAGTCACTAAATGGGATTATTCGTCACCATTTAAGCCAGCACGGTTCAATAAGAACTGCGCTAACATAGAAACAGGGCGACCTGTTGCCCCTTTCGCTGCACCTGAACGCCATGCTGTTCCTGCGATATCAAGGTGCGCCCAGTTATATTTGGTCGCAAAACGAGACAGGAAGCAGCCCGCAGTGATAGCCCCAGCAGGACGACCACCGGTATTCGCTAAATCCGCAAAGTTCGGCGTGATTTGGTCAAAATACTCATCCGCTAACGGTAAGCGCCATGCACGGTCACCCGCTTGCTCAGATGCATTTAACAGCTCATGGGCTAGCGGATTGTGGTTCGACATCAAGCCTGTATAGTGGCTACCTAACGCAATCACACACGCACCTGTTAAGGTTGCGATATCGATAACTAATTCAGGGTCGAAACGCTCAACGTAGGTCAATGCATCACACAGCACTAAACGACCTTCCGCATCGGTATTTAACACTTCAACGGTTTGGCCTGACATGGTCGTAAGAATATCACCAGGGCGATAAGCACGGCCACCCGGCATGTTTTCACAGCCAGCCAGAACCCCAATCACGTTGATAGGCAGTTGTAACTCAGTGATAAAGCGCATCACACCGTAAACAGACGCGGCGCCGCACATATCGTATTTCATTTCATCCATGCCATCGGCAGGTTTGATTGAAATACCACCTGAGTCAAAGGTTAATCCTTTACCTAGCAGTACGATTGGTTTGCTATCTGGGTCTGGGTTGCCTTTATATTCCATGATGGACATCAGCGATTCATTTTGTGAACCTTGACCCACCGCCAGATAGGCATTCATACCCAGCTCTTTCATTTGCTCTTCACCGATCACACGAGTGGTCAGTTTGCTGTCTGAAAGGTCTGCTAATTGGCGCGCTTGAGACGCTAAATAACCCGCATTACAGATGTTTGGCGGCATATTGCTCAAGTCTTTAGCGGCTTTAACACCCGAGGCGATAGCCAGACCGTGAGAAATTGCACGCTCACCGCTGGTCAGTTCACGGCGTGTTGGTACATTAAACACCAATTTACGCAGTGGACGGCGATGTTCTGTTTTATTACTTTTCAGTTGATCAAACACATACAGCGATTCTTTTGCTGTTTCGACGGCTTGACGGACTTTCCAGTAGTTATTGCGGCCTTTTACATGTAATTCAGTTAGGAAGCACACTGCTTCCATTGAGCCTGTTTCATTCAGCGTACTGATTGTCTTCTGAATAATTTGTTTAAATTGACGCTCGTCTAATTCGCGTTCTTTACCGCAACCGATAAGTAGAATGCGTTCAGACAGAACGTTAGGCACATGATGGAGTAGCAGGGATTGACCTACTTTACCTTCAAGTTCGCCACGGCGCAGCAGGGCGCTGATATAACCGTCACTGATTTTGTCCAACTGTTCAGCAATTGGGGACAGACGGCGTGGTTCAAAGACACCGACAACGATACATGCGCTGCGTTGTTTCTCCGGGCTACCACTTTTTACACTAAACTCCATGCGTTCTCCTGAATCTTAAAGACAAAGGCCGATGCTCCCGCTAAAATTAGCGTTTCGCATGATCTACCTCATAGAGAATAAACTCTTTATGTTAAACTAACCATCTATACGCGAAATAACTCACGTTGTATGCTGTTTACCGCGAAACAACGTGAAGTATGGCAAGTATATCTGGTTTCACGAATATTAAGCATGTTCTGATATTTCAATCAGTATAGAGAATGCTTTTATATCATTCTAGCCATACAATAAACCAGAGTATATGTTAGTAAATGGCAGACATTTAACGAACTTAGCCATTTTCTTCCCAAAAGACAAGTTTTCACAGGCGTAATAAGCGTGATCATTATTAGATATTTGGTACGGGAAACCCTGAAAAGTCAGTTAGCCATACTTTTTGTATTGATGCTAATCTTTTTTAGCCAGAAGTCGATAGACATTCTGGGCGCAGCTGTTCAGGGCAATATTCCCTCAAACTTAGTACTTCCTTTGTTGGGGTTAGGTGTGCCCGAAATGGCGCAGCTTATCTTGCCTTTAAGCCTATTTCTTGGGCTATTGATGACATACAGTAAACTTTACACTGAAAGCGAAATTACGGTGATGCATGCCTGTGGTTTGGGCAAAAGTGTGTTAGTCAAAGCCGCGTTAGTCCTTGCCGCAATCACAGCGATGGTCGCGATTGCCAATATTACATGGATGCTGCCGTGGTCATCGCAATATCAAGAACAAGTGCTGGCAGATGCGAAAGCAAATCCAGGCCTTGCGGCGATGGTAGAAGGGCAGTTTAAAACCACCAAAGATGGCAACTATGTGCTGTATATTGGTGATGTTAAGGGCAGTAATTTCAAAAATGTTTTTCTTGCCCAATTACGCGCAGCGAATGAACAACGTCCTTCTGTCGTCGTCGCAGATAGCGGCTACATGAAAGAAGACCCAGATGGTCGCCAAGTGGTTGTTCTTAATGAAGGAACACGCTACGAAGGAACTGCATTATTGCGTGATTTCCGTATTACAGATTTTGTGAATTACCAAGCGATTGTAGACCACCAATCAGGAGAAACCCGCAATGACCGTGTTGAGCAAAAGAACATGCTGCAACTGTGGGATGAAAATACCCCAGAGGTGAATGCGGAG
Source organism: Providencia sp. UF-224 (assembly GCF_058245955.1). Classification (NCBI taxonomy): domain Bacteria; kingdom Pseudomonadati; phylum Pseudomonadota; class Gammaproteobacteria; order Enterobacterales; family Morganellaceae; genus Providencia; species Providencia sp. UF-224. The sequence continues at coordinate 2,969 of NZ_JBSICC010000009.1, forward strand.
TTTCACTGGCGTTTAACGATAGTGTTCTCTGTGGTGGTTATGGCCTTGATGGTCGTGCCATTAAGTGAAGTGAACCCGCGTCAAGGGCGCGTGCTCAGTATGTTGCCTGCAATGTTGCTGTATCTCATTTTCTTCTTACTGCAAAGTACGTTGCGTAATAGTGCTGATAAAGGCGATCTTGACCCGCGTTATACCATGTGGGCGGTGAATTTAGGCTACTTGGTCTTGGCGGTGATCCTCAACGCGTGGAACACTGTCCCAATGCGCCGTATGCGTCTTAAACTGAGTAAAGGGGCTGCTTGATGTTTGGAGTTTTAGATAGATATATCGGGCGAACCATCCTAAATTCCATTTTGGTGACGCTATTTTTATTGGTTTCGCTGTCTGGGATCATTAAATTTGTCGAGCAGCTTCGCAAAGTGGGTGATGGTGATTACACCGCACTCAGTGCAGGCGTTTTCACCTTACTGACCGTACCAAAAGATATCGATATTTTCTTTCCGATGGCGGCATTGTTAGGTGCCTTAATGGGGCTAGGTGCACTGGCTTCGCGGAGTGAACTGGTGGTGATGCAAGCCTCTGGTTTTACGCGTTTGCAAATCGCCCTGTCCGTGATGAAAACCGCAATCCCATTGGTGATTGTGGCGATGTTTATCGGTGAGTGGGTCGCGCCTGCGGGTGAACAGTGGGCTCGAAATTATCGCGCAGAAAAAATTGTTGGTAATTCATTAGTGGTGACTGACGAAGGGATGTGGGCGAAAGATGGTCGTGATTTCATTCATATTCAGCGTATCAATAACTCAACATCTATCCAAGACGTTTCTATCTATCGCTTTGATGAACAACAAAAATTAAAATCGGTTATGTTTGCTTCAAGTGGTGAATACGATACAGCGAATCAGCAGTGGGTATTATCACAAGTGGATGAATCGATTTTAAGCAGCGAGAAAAAAATCACAGGTTCACAACGGCTTACTGTTGATTGGAAAACCAACTTGACCCCCGAAAAACTGGGGATTGTCTCTCTGAATGCGGACTCGCTATCAATTCGTGGGCTGTATCAATACGTCTCATACTTAAAAGAGAGCGGCCAAGTGGCGGCGGTGTATGAGCTGAGTTTATGGAAAAAAATCTTAGCTCCGCTATCTGCGGCGGTGATGATGTTAATGGCAGTTTCCTTTATTTTCGGGCCATTACGTACAGTACCTATGGGAGTGCGAGTAGTATCAGGGATTGTTGGCGGCTTCTTATTTTACGTGCTAAACCAAGGGTTTGGTAACTGGAGCCTTGTCTATTCAGTTCCACCGATTATTGCTGCTATATTACCGAGTTTACTGTTCTTAATTGTCAGTATCGTCTTGTTAGTTAAAAGAAAATAATTATTTTATTGTTGATAAAAGGCTGTGATCCTTCAGGTATCACAGCCTTTTTCGTTTATTGCCACTTACTCAGAAAATAATTACCCAAATTGCTGATGATTTCGAGCAATTTAGTTTGTGGCCGAAATAAGATGTATTGCTGCTTATTTCCTTCCGTTGCACTGATATATTCCCCTTTAACACCAATAACGTTCGAGCCGCTTCTATTGGCTAATTGCTGCGCATAAGAGAAAAATCCGCCATTGGCAGTATAGGATTGCTGAATAGTGTAGGCATTTTTTCGTTCTATTTTTGCAAATTCATTCCAGACTTGCTGGCGTGTATCGCTAACCAGTTGCTTATATTCCTTTGTGTCTTCCAACTTAATTTTATTTGTTTTTAACGGGGGATAATCTAACTGGCTTAGGTCTATCTCAATATTGTCGGGCTTTTTAGGGGTAGGAAAAGCACTTTGGTGATTATGGATTTTTCTGAGCTGTTGCACTAATTCGGAGACTTTTTCTTGTTTAGTGGGGCTGGGGCGAAGTACGTGAGCTAATAAAAAAGAAGCGACTTTCATCTTAAATCCTGTCTTTGTAGCCGAAGAGGGTTTAAGAATATCGTTTAGGTTGGGCGAGGTATTACACAAAGCGCTGAAAGGAAAAACAGCCTGAACGGGTCAGGCTGTTGTTGCAATTAATGTAAGAACGCGGGTAAATCCACGTTTTAGAGTAGGGGTATAGCTCGCCATTGCCTGTAAAGCGTCGACGGTACCCTTTCAATGTTTCCCATACGCATGGTTAGATGAAAGAGAAGCAACTAAATCATTAACTCCAACCGTTAACTTACTAAATTTACTGCTATCTTTGCGTGTCATCACTACAAAAACGCCGATATTTTGCTGTGGGATCATCGCCATATAGGTATTAAACCCACCACCACCGCCGGTTTTTTGGTAAATGCCGGGGATGCCATTTTTCGGTTTCATATAAACCCAACCTAGACCTAACCCGTCAGCGTGACCAGCAACATCCATCCCTTTAATTTCTAAAAGCTTTTCGCGAGGGAAATAAATACCCTGTTCACGCGCTGCGGTCGCTTTACGCAAATTAGTGTCAGTGGATAAAAATTGTTGCATCCATTTTTGCATATCCGCTGGCGTTGAATACACACCACCACTGCCAGCGGCCGCAAGGGTATTATGGCAAGGGCTTGGTTTCGTGCCTTCCATTAAACGAGCACATTGTGCATTACTTGGCGTATAAGTGGTGTCCGTCATCTTCGCAGGTGAGGTCACATAGTGGCTAAATAATTGCGGATATGGCTGTCCTGTCGCTTTTACCATCGCATCCGCCAGTAAATCGTAAGCAAGGTTGGAATAGGAGGCTTCAGTTCCTGGGGTCGCATCCAACTTGCCTGTTTTTAGCCATGTCCAGCGGTTATCTTGTGTCGGCCAAATAAACACAGGTCGACCCCATTTTCCACCGGGCTGTTCACGGGGTAAACCACTGGTGTGGCTAGCAAGATGATACAGGCGGATAGGTTGTCCACTGGCGTTATCAGGTACGGTAACACCTTGATAAGCGTACTGTTGTAATGGATCAGTGATCAGCAGTTTTTTGTCTTGCTCAAGCTTAATGAGTATTTCGCTTGTCATTAATTTGGTCACTGATGCGATACGAATTAATGAATTAGGGCCGGGTTTTTTCCCATTACCTGGCGCGGTTTCCCCATAATAACGAGATAGCGTTTGGTTATTATCAATCACGATAATCGCCATACCTCGTGCATCACTTTCATTAAAAATACGATTAGCATATAAATCGACAATCTTAGCGACGCGCTCGTAAGTCCTTCTATCTCCCTCAAAAACCTGCCAATCTGAGGATTCAACATCATTACCTTGTAAAAACTTAGGTGTTTTCTCTGTCTTGGTTGAACATGCCATTAAAGCAAGGGACAACGCGGATACAGACAGGATTTTTAGAAATGATTTCTTCATGTTTGGAGCCAGCCGATATGATTGTTTGCAAGTGGCTTTTCAGCCAATCTTATTTTTTCTTAGCGAAAATTCGCATTATTGCACCAATTAAGATGCCAATAACGACCCCTGTCGCTATCCACCCAACAAAACCCATGATAAAGCCTTTCAACATTGCATTAGATTGCGGTTAAACTAACAAAAATAATAGTCTATCGCTAGCCACCCAAGCATGGATACGATAAAAATAATTAGCAAAAAACTAACATACTCATTAATCAATATATAAACAAAAGAAGCTTTCCTACTCGATCCCAATATTATTGTTCAATATGCTTTATTTTTAATCGAACAATCACCTCCAGCACGAATAAGTGTTGCCAGTGGACACAAGGCAAGTATAATGGCAGCGTTTTCCAAGAAACACATCACTTCAGTGCCGGAGTGGCGGAATTGGTAGACGCAGTTGATTCAAAATCAACCGCCTTCGGGTGTGCCGGTTCGAGTCCGGCCTTCGGCACCATAAGAACATCAAGAGACGTCAACGGACGTCTTTTTTTGTATTTAAAATCCAGTGTTTGCAAGGTTCCTCTCGCATTTTAACTCTACCAACGTATACTCAACTCAACCGACATCAAGTTAATGATGTGGGTACATTTGCGGGTATATGCCGATTCGATAAAGTTTTGTACCCGCAATTCGGCTGCGAGGATAGTTAAAATGGCACTTTCCGATACTAAGGTTCGTTCTGCAAAATCTGAAGATAAAGCATATAAGCTGACAGATGGTAACGGACTATTTCTTCTGGTTCATCCTAATGGCTCTAAATATTGGCGCTTCCGTTATCGCTTTGGCGGTAAAGAAAAGATGTTAGCATTTGGCGTGTATCCTGATGTCTCCCTAGCGAATGCTCGCGAAAAACGAGATGAAGCAAGAAAGCTTGTCGCCAGTGGGGTAGACCCTAGTGAGAAACGCAAAGAAGTGAAAGAAGAGCAACAAAAGGAATTTAATATCTTTGAGAAAGTCGCTCGTGATTGGCATGCGACCAATAAGAAGTGGTCAGAAGGTCATAGCCATCGAGTCCTCAAAAGCCTTGAGGACAATATCTTTGTTGCTATTGGTAAACGCAATATTACCGAACTGAAAACTCGTGACCTACTCGAACCGATTAAAGCCGTAGAGATGTCTGGACGTCTTGAAGTGGCAGCACGTTTACAACAGCGTGTAACAGCCATCATGCGCTATGCAGTACAAAGTGGTTTAATCGACTATAACCCAGCCCAAGATATGGCTGGCGCAGTTGCTACTGGTAAACGAGTCCATAGAGCCGCATTAGAGCTTAAACGCCTACCTGAGTTCTTACAAGGCATCGATGATTATAAGGGAAGACCTTTAACTAAACTTGCAGTCAAACTTACCTTGTTAGTCTTCATTCGTTCCAGTGAGCTGCGCTTTGCTCGTTGGGATGAAATCGATTTTGAAAATGCCATGTGGACGATCCCCGCTGAACGCGAAGCGATAGAAGGGGTTAAGCACTCCCATCGCGGATCAAAAATGCGCACTACTCATTTAGTCCCTTTAAGCCGACAAGCCATTGAGATCTTAAAACAGATCTATCAGTTCAGTGGCAACCACGAACTGATCTTTATCGGCGATCACAATCCTAGAAAACCTATGAGTGAAAACACGGTTAACAATGCATTACGTGTGATGGGTTACGACACTAAGACAGAAGTGTGTGGTCATGGTTTCAGAACAATGGCGTGTAGCTCGTTAATTGAGTCGGGGCTATGGTCGAAGGATGCAGTAGAAAGGCAGATGAGCCACCAAGAACGTAACTCAGTGAGGGCTGCTTATATTCATAAGGCAGAGCATATTGAGGAAAGACGGCTGATGGTGCAATGGTGGGCTGATTATCTGGATGCGAATAGGGAAAGACATGTGGGGGCGTTTGGGTTTGGGAAAAGATAGATTAATTTATGTCTGAATTTAATTTCAAGGAAGGTTGAATGTGAATAATTATGAAGAAATAAAATCATTTCTTGATGAATTGAACCAATATAATCAAGTCGTAGATAAAGAAACATCTATCTTTTGCATCGGTAGCCGGGGGTATTATGAAAATCCGACAACTGATATTCTTGCATTTTTTCTCGATGATAATGAATCTCATGGCTTAGGTGCATTGGTTATTGAAGCATTAGTTGCTATTTTACCTGATGAATATAAAAAAATAGACTGCTCTCTGATTTCACCTCCAGAGCGTGAAATCAGAACTAAAACGGGTAAAAGAATAGATTTGTTACTAGAGAATCAGCAGTGGATTATGGTGATTGAAAATAAAATTTTTCATGAACAAAATAACCCATTTAAAGATTATGAAAATCATGTTTCAAAAAAAAATGATTCTCATAACAAAAAAAGTATTTTCATTATTTTGTCACCATCAGGGAGTGTTTCACAAAAGAATCCAAAATGGATTGGAATAAGTTATGCTACCTTAATTAATTCTATTAAGGATAAGCTCTCGTGCTACTTTATTTCAGAACCACTAAATAAATGGGTGATTTTGCTTCGTGAATTTATTTTACACTTGGAAAATATAATGAGTAAGCCAGAAGTTTCAGATGAAAATATAAATTTTATCTTGTCTAATTTAGCTAAAATAAAGCAAGCACAAAACATGCAAGATAAAGTATTGAAAGCATATAAAGATCAATTGCATAAAGCTTTGTCTGTGAAGCTTAATGCTGAATTATACTCAGTTATTGTTCATTGGCACGGCTATCCAGCAATCAGATTTGCATTAAAGGGATGGCCCACTGATTCTGATGTAGTTCTGTTTTTAGACTCACGAAAAGGAAAGTCGTTTTGTATTAATTATTATTCTAGTGTTGTTAATGATACTCAACGTAAAGTAGCAGATGAGCATTTCAAAGAGGAAGACTGTACAGATATATGGAATGAACTGAAGGGTACTTATCGTTGCTACAAAGCTCATTTTACAGAAGAAGAATTAGAAAATTTCGATCAAGATGTAGCTCTGAAAAAATTAGCACATAAATTGGATCTAATGGATAGATTTGAGAAAGAAAAAAGACCAAAATTGCTCTAACAAAGCTATATTCATTATAATTATTTATCGATTAGGTAATTTATAACTTGATAATAAACATTATAGAATGGTTTAATCGTTGAGGGAAATCTCAACGATTATTAATTTTAAATATTTTTTGATTAAAGTTAGGTTTTAAATTTTAAAAAAATTATTTTAATTCTAGTGCTTTTTCTCTATTAATAAATCCAGAACTACCACAAGTAGAGCATTCTAATGTAATATTTCCCCTACAATCGGGACATTTAAATTCATTATAATTAGCGAGATTGATATTTTTAACTTCAGTTATTTTTATTGACCCCATACCGTTACAAACAGGGCAATCCTCTTTAGCTAATCGACACTTACCATTACAAATAGGACATGTTGTTGTTGGTAGGTGTTCACTTATCTCTTTATTATTAGTGATAATAGATTTTTGAATCCCAGTATTTACAGTTAAATTGTACTTAACTGGCTCAGGGAAAATTAAGCCCAGATCTCTTGGATTAATTTTAAACAATGGCCCTTTTTCCGATACTGATACTCTACCGTTTTTGGCTGAACGTTTAATCAAATGGTCCATCGTTATGGTTCCATTTTCAAGCAAAGGCATTAATTGGTTCAAGAGGGGAGCTTTTGTATGAGTAACAGAAATTAGATGAAAATATTCAACGCCATCAATGAATTGACTTTTAGCTTCAATCCAAAATGTTTCCGAATGTTTTTCTTTTAACCGTTTGCGAAGTAGTTTGCCACTCCAACTTGCTACGTGCTCTTTAAATATATTTTTATCATCTTTATACTCAGCACACCATTCTTGTAAGATATCCTCTTCAACCTTGAATACTAATCCTTGGCTGTTAGGCTTTCGCGTACTAATGGTACAATAGAGCCTAAAATCATCTTCTCTGAAGTAACCAAATCTATCCAGAATCTCAGCACTTTTCTTATAGGGGCTTATTTCCCATTCAGCAACTTGAGCGAAAATAGTTGTTCTATTTTTTTCTGCATTACGCCCAGACTTTAGTTCAATGCCTTTATAATCTGGTAACTTACTTGAGTTTGCTTGAATACCTAATGCATCTTCAATAGACATACCTACTGCGGTATCACCAACATGTGTCGCTTTTATTGGCGTTTTTGCTAATTCTTTTAACTTGTTGAGTAATTCATTAGCAATAGCATTATTTTCGCTTAAGTAATTATCAACGAACTTTCTTAGCTGACTTGCTGTAGATTCCAGTTCTAAGGTCAGATTTACTGAACTTAGATCTATTAGATAGGCACAGTCATTATGAATAACAATAGCAATTTGTGCTCCGGCGAATGTGAAATGTTGAAGGCCGGGGAACCACATCCTTGGATCACCTTTTTTCGTTTTAGGGCGATATAAACTAACAGTGGTTGGTATCTGATTTTCAGATGTGAGTAAAAAGGCTGTTTTATTTATACCATATTCTTTCGCCCCTTGGCCTTGTTGCTCATAGTGATGAAAATTTGTTATTTCAAAGTGAGTTCTTACGACTTGGGTTGCATCTAATATCCCTTTTTTTAATCCTGTTTTAGTTGGTTCAAAAATAGAAAACTCGATAGCTAATTGTGCAAGAATTTTTTTATTATTGTTGACTCGTAATTTTGTTACTTCATCAATATCTTCAGTCCGTTCTTGCTGAAGTAATTGCTGGTCACTAGCATCTAAAACGACATCGGAGTCATCAACAAAAGCCTGAGATACATTAGGTGTAGGTGTTTTGATACTAGCATCATTATCACGGGCTTTAACTACAGCTTTCCAATTACCAAAGCAATTAAGCCTAGCAACAATTTCAAGTGCTTCAGTATGGGGTATATTTTTTTCTTTCTTGATTTCTTTTGCTTGTTTTTTAAGCTTTTCGAATTTTGACGCAGTAATACGTGGGGGTTGTGACATGTATAGCCTCTCTGTAATTGAGTTTCAGAAACAAATACATGCACCATTTCTTACTGCCCATAAATAAGTGATGCATAGATATTGAAACTTAAAAATTACAGAGAGGACTCGGAAGTCTTTGCGTGCTTGGGCTGAAGGCTTCTCTCTAAGCCATAAATGGACTCTATAATTTCAGAGAAACTCTGTCAATGAAATTGAAATTTAGGCCTGGACATTTCTAAATAATTCCTTTAGAATCTGTCAATTATTATCAATACTGTATATTTATATAGGCTATGAAAAAAGAAAATAAATTCAATCATATAGAGCTTTTCTCTGGGTGTGGGGGGCTTTCTCTAGGTCTTGAAAAAGCAGGATTTGAATTATTATTGGCTAATGAGTTATCGCCTATGGCGGCAGAAACATTTTCATATAACTTTTTTAATGAAGATTATCAAGATCTTGCTAAAAAAGATAAAAAGCCTAAACATTCATTTTGGATCAGTAGTAAGCATGAGAAGTTATTACCTCGGCTAAGAGAAAATCCATTTGAATACCCTGAATATGCAGATAAAAGTAGTATTACTGATATCCCCAAAAATATTAAAAGCTTGAAAGGTAATTTATTAATAGGGAATATCATTGAGTTAAACAAGCTTATTGAAAGTAAGGAAGGACTACGCCAAGCGTTAATATCAGGTTTTTCAGGTGGTGGTGTTGATCTTGTTTCTGGAGGCCCTCCATGCCAAGGTTTTAGTATGGCTGGATTACGGGAAAAAGATAGCGACAAAAATATGCTTCCTTGGGAATTTGCTAAGTTTGTTGAGTATGTGCAACCTAAAATTGCTGTTTTAGAGAATGTAACAGGGATCTTAAGGGCATTCAAAGATAGCGATGGAAAGCCCTTTTATGCTTGGTTTGAGGTTGCAAAAGCATTTGCTGAAAAAAAATATATTCCACTATGCTTACATGTGAACGCTAGGTTTGCAGGCGTCCCACAGAACAGACCTCGTTTTATCATGATAGCAATACGCTCTGATATATTTGAAGATATCAAAAGCTCTTTTGATAGTGAGAGCATTGATTATCAATTACTTTTTTCATCAGAGAAATTCTACAAACTTGTTCAAAATAACCCAGACAAAGCGGTCATGGGAACACTTGAATGTTATGACCCAGTGAAGAATATTTCGTTGTTTGAAGGTTCATTTTTGCACCATTTTATTGGTCATGAGCCTGTATCAGTCAAAGAAGCTTTAGATGATTTAAAACAAACATCTCCGACAAAATCATCGAAATTTGTTGAAAGCTTGAATGAAACATTCTCAACTGTATTGTTAGAGCATGAGAAGCTAAGTAACCACGACCATAGAAGTAATGGTTATCATGTTCAGCGTAGATTTCGGTTATACCAAGTTGTACAACAAAGCCAAAGTACAACGGTAAAGAAAGAAATATTCGATATATTGAAAGGTGATTCTTGCTCATTATCAGATGTAGTCTGGGAACAAGTAAAAGGCTATGAGTTTTTAAAAGATAACAACAAAATTGAATGTTTCGATTCAAAAGACAGTTTTATTGAATATTTACGAAATCACCCAACTAAGAAGCATTCACAAAAAGCGTTAGATCCTAATCAACCTGCGCCGGCGGCTTTATCGATACCTGATGATGCATGTCATTATGATAAAAATGAATTGAGGGTTCTCACGGTTAGAGAAATGGCAAGGATTCAGTCATTTCCTGATAACTTTGTATTTCGCTCAAAAGTGACTACTGGTGGGCAAATGCGTAAATTTGAAGTACCTCAATATACTCAGGTGGGAAATGCTGTGCCACCGTTACTAGGTTTGGCAATTGGTAAAGTGGTTACTGAGTTGCTTATTCAGCTAACTAAAAATTAACAAGTATACTTTAACCATTTGTTAATTAACCTTCCGGTTAAAATTTTTAAATAACCGCCACTATTTGGCGGTTATTTAGTAGTTACTGGTTTTTTTTATAGTCATAGGCACATAATATTCTTCTGTATCCAGTCCCTTTTTTATCAGGCATTAACTTTAAAGTGTTTTCAACTTCATCTAAATTAAGATTATTATTCCATGTGCCCCACATTATAGCATTAAGCTTATTGGCTCCCGTTATTGATTCATCATGATAAATTTCTTCTATATTAGTATGTTTTGTTTTTGCACTAATAGGCAAACGTTCTATATTATCTTTTATTTTTTTTAATTGTTGTTCTTTTAATGTTTCTGCTTTTTCAAGTTCTGGGTAAATTAAGTTGAAGCCATAAATAGGAAACCATTGAGAGCTGGCTATATTAATTTTATCTATTAGTCGAATTAATGGATGGTTCGATTCCTCAATTATTTCAAAATAGTCTGACATAAAGCTTGATGCATTTCTATGTTCATAACTGATTGATTTTCTAGAACCTATTACTAGAATTTTATCGTTATTATTAAGAGAGTCAATATCTTCAGTTATGTTAACTGTAACACTGCTGCCATCTTCTCTTGCACCAGAGTATATATCTTTTACAATACTTTGAACTTTTCTAATATCCATAGCTGAAACTGGTAAATTTAAACTAGACAATGATTTATAAATCTCATTGAAATCATCCGTTTTTAATTTATTTATTCGTATTGTTGAAAAACCTTCTAAATCTATATCATGCTCACTAATTTCATGTGAACTAGAGCCTTCACTGTATTCAACTAATAAAAAATTATGTCTGATTTTTTTTGCGTCATTTGAGTTTGGTTCAACATAAGTAAATATTGTTTTTAGTAAACTTTTAATATTATCATCACCAATTCCATATCCCATGAATATGATTGGGTTATGAATAAAAATAGAAAGTAACTGCGCACGTATTAATTCATACTTTTCATTGAATTTGGAGTAGTCATCATCGGTAATGATTATCTTAGATGGATCTGAACAACAACCATGAATTTTATAAACTGAACCATAAGGATTGCTTAATAATATATCATTTCCTACAAGAGGTTCAAAGCTAAATATACTTTCTATAAGAGAGTCGTAATTTGTTGTAATTACTGAACCTATATTTTTACGAATCTTTTTTAGCTCAGCTAGTTCTTCTTTTTTTTCTTCTTTATAGGAAAGTTTACTAACTAAATGTGAAATGTAAATTTTGAATCGACTAAGGCAGTTTTCTCGCTCCATTTCATGATAAAAAATATCATTGATTTCTTTGAACTTTCCATTCCTGTTATTTCCTAAATCTTTATTGAATTCATTTTCAAGCTTTGTTGCAATTTTTGTATAATCATATTTACCATTATCTTGGCACTCAGCTTTTATATCTAAATAGAACTCATTATTACCTTTCAGCTCAAATGAAATGAATTTTAACAATCCATCCCATGTAAAGGCATTATCTAGGTATCTTAGGCTCATACCTGCACCTATGAATAATACGGGGTGGTTACGGTATTGCCCTATAAATTCATTTATATTCATATATACCTCGGTCAATTATTTTTAGTACTATCCGTCACTGCTCATCTGGCTGCCATCCTAAACATAAAGGTATATCGCCAAAAGCTATTCGTTAATAATGCGTTATATGGCAAAAATGTGCTCACTAAGGTTATCAACAATAGTATTCGGTAAACAATTGACGGTAGTTAGCAATTTGTCGTTTTGATATACATCCACTTGAGCTTCATGTTTTGAATCAAAATAAGAAGAGGAAATGGTATAAGTATAGTTACCATTTCTAAAGTCCATTTCATAGATTTGAGCTGCCCCCGTATCTCCTTTTGGATTTAAATAGCGTCCTTCTAATTGTTCAGATTTTCTCGTAATAACGATATCAGGTCTTTGATTGAGTTTGCCGAACTGATAAATATACTGCTCATTCACAAGGCTAATATTAACTTGCTTTTGATTTTTATTGACACATTGGAAGACAGTGACAGTATGGGTATTTGCCATCGCTATTGGAGAGAGTAACCCTACAGCGAAAAAAGAAAGCAGTGCATTACGAAAAACTGGCATGATGGTCCTCTAATTATCTTACGTGTGATCCACTCTAAACGTACTAGATTGTAGTTTATTTGAGTCATTATACTGGCATATCCTGCCCCTTCAGTGAAGCATAAAACTTGTCTGCCTGATAGCCTATATTTATTGTAGCGGTACTCATTCTTCATACTGTCGTTGCACAGTTAATAGTAGGGCATATGAACACGTCAATCATATAGACAACTCTTTATCGTGTAATACAACATGTCCTCGAAACGTTTCCTATTAATGGGGGCTTGCACTGAAGCCCCTATTTTGCAGTATGTTCCTTTTAATCAACCTTAATCTTTACTTAGTGCAGCAATGCTATAGATACCATCCTTACATGTAGGACAGTACTTTGAACCACTGTATTCATTTTGGCAAAGCACACAAAACCAGTCTGTTATAGGCTCTAAAGGTTTTAACCATCGATAAATACCTTCCTGCATTTCATTTCTGATTTGCTGATTGATAAAACTCAAGCAGTGGATACAACGTTTCTCTGATGATTTATCACTATGCTCAAACCAATAAGTTTCGTCATCGGTTATTAAGCTCAGGTTCTCTCCACAATGAAGGCACGAGTATTGTATTAAAGGGTCACTAACCGCCGCTCGGACACCGATAGGCTTAAGGTTCGGGGTATTTGCAATATACAGGCGAGGCGTCTCTAATTCTGGTAATGTTGTTGTCATAGCATGGTTACCTTAGTAAGAAATTATCTCTTCTTAACAGGCGCACGAAACCCGACGGAGTACCGTCTAACAGGCTGCTAGGTTATGTGGGGAATGCTGAAAAGAAGAGAGGATGAGTCAGTGAAAACTAAGCGCGTGATTCTTGAATTCGTGCAGATAGCCATAGTTCCACTTCGCTCTTGAGCCAGCGTGAGCTACGACCTAATTTAATCGGCTTAGGGAACTCGCCATCTTGAATGAGTTTATAAAACCATTTGTCGGTTAAGCCTGTTAACTGAGTAATGAATTTCATATCAATAAATTGGTCAGTGAGGAGAGAAGTGGGTACTGAAGTAGCCGTTGCGTTTGTCATGAGAAAAGCTCCTGCTTGAATTAAATTCAGAAGCGATATCGATTGAAGGAAAGGGATATCACTTGGTGTCATGACATCCGTCCCTCAGTGATTAATTATCGGCTACAACCTACGACTCGGTTTCCATCTTTGTAGGGTTTGCTGTAATCCTTAGCAAGGTAGCTAAGCTTATCAACACAGTTTTTATAATCCTTCTCAAAGCTATCAGAGCCTTTATGCAGGTATCGGATAGGATTAATATCGTAACTACAGACATGAATAATCCCATCATTCAGCATTTCAATTCCTAGTGCGCTATGCCATGCCTGATTGATCCTTGAATATAAATTCGTGGTTGTTTTCCCCCACTCGTCATCACATTGAAAGCGACCTAATGTGAAGAAGGCATCCTTGTTGAAGAGCAGAACACAGTGATAATGAGGATTCTCACTTTTAGGGCCTATCTCTCTAACCCATAGGTTTTTTAACCCATTAGGATAGACACGTTGACCCTGCTTACGTTTTTTCAACTCATAAGCTTTTAGCTGGGCTTTTAAAGAATCAAAGAACCGTGATATCACGCGAGAATCTTTCTTACATTCGGTGTGTTGTGGGAACCGAAGATCTATTCTGATAATAAATAATCGAGGATGTTTATCTAAGGCTGTTTTTAAGGTTCGTTCTATCTTCCTACTGATATTTGGATTGATTGTTTTAAGCTTCTTTGTCTTAGTTTCATTATGTGGTTTCATGCTTGCCCTATCTCGTTATGTAACAGCATAAAGTCATAGGGTAAGAACTTTTTTATTGATGAATGGTAATGACTAGAAGATTAACTGTTGTCTTATGGGTAGGAGTATCTGGTAGATGTCGTTATGTATGCTAGGGATCTATGAATAGGTATATATATTACTATACCAACGCTAGAAAGTAGCTTTAGCCTACTGAGCTATGTCATTTTCAAGCCTATTTTAACTCTGACATTGATGCATCATAATGTCGATATAGGATAAAAAGATATTACTGAGAGCATCTACATTACTGATTGCTTTTTGCCCAATTACTGTTGTTGTTTTATTTTATTTGTTTAAAATCATTTCTTTGTATAAAATGCTGCACTGTATTGTAGGGAATTATCTGGATATGAAGCATTGAAGTACACCATTGCATTCGAATCTAGAATAGGTGTGCAGGCAAAGGTATCATTGTAGGTAGGGTAGCCATGTAGCTATTTTCACAGAAAACGATTGATGAATTTGAAGTAGGGTAACGATATGGCTAAGCGTGTCACTGTTAACATTACCTCGACAAAAGTACAGAACTATCTTGATAAGCAAGGATCACGATCCGCTGCAATTAATAAAATTCTTGAAGATACAATTCCAGAAGAGAGCTTAGACTATCAGGATGAGAAAGATGATAATTTTACTAAAATAGGGTCAAAAGAATTATCTAACAACTTGATGCATATTTACTATAAGAACAAAAATCGTCACGATGATAAACATGGTCATACTTGTGAAGAAGAGCTACACATTGATTTAGTTCGACAGGTTATTAAATGCAGAGGGAATGGTTATCTAAGCATACCAATAGAAAAAAAGGGAGAATTCATTAATGCTAAAGATGAATTTAATTTTCTCAATATGTTAAAACGCCATGATTTAGTTCATCAACTTATAAGCGAAAGAGTGAAATTTAGAGCTAAAGGGAATGAAAGTATTTATAAATTTTTTGATTTTATCATCCATCTTGTTAATCAAGTTGAAATTAAAGTTATAGAAATAAAATATAATGACGAGCCTTATGTGAAGATCTTTATTGAATTCTTATGGGATATGATATTTGTAGATATAAAAAATAGTTCATTTAGAATTTATGATTACAATAGCATTAATTATTATCGGTATATTAATTACATGACGAAATTTAATAATAAAGGGAAACCTAAGTTCAGTTTAACTCAAGGGAAATATGGTGGGTACTTTATTGATTTTTTAGATACGGAAAAACCGACTAGTTATTTCATGAGTTTAGTTTCAAAAAGTAGACAAGAGCCTATTCTCTATATCCATACCGATAATATTAAAATAAAAACTAAAGGTATGATTAGAATGGATGAACTGAATGAGAGCGTTCAGCACTCTGTGTCACGTTAATTGTATTTATTTTCAAACCTATATTATCTCTTTGCTATTTATCAAGGAGATAATTTATTATGTCAACACCAAACCTCATTTCTAACGTATTAACTAAAACACTGCCTCAATCCCTTTCACATCTACATGCTCAAATCGAAAGCAAATTGAATGCCATCATTCACTATTCCCCGACGATTGGTTTAATGGGGAAAACAGGTGTCGGTAAGTCCAGCTTATGTAATGCTTTATTTCAAACTAATGTTTCGCCTGTCAGTGATATTCACAGCGGTACGCATGAAGCTAAACATTTTGAAATGCAGCTAGGCACACGAACATTAACTTTCGTTGATTTACCGGGTGTCGGTGAAAGTATCGCGAGCAACGATGCTTATCACTCGCAATATCAGCAATTATTACCGAAACTCGATTTAATTATCTGGGTATTGAGGGCTGATGAACGTGCGTGGATATCGGATGAATTGACTTATCAATTTCTAACAGAACAGTGTGGCTATGATAAAACACGGTTCCTTTTTGTTTTAAATCAAGCAGACAAAATTGAACCATGTCGAGAGTGGGATCTTGAACAGCATAGTCCTTCAGATAAACAATATCAGCACTTACAGCAGAAAGTAGATAGGGTTCAGCGTACCTTTTTGCCTGTACATCCCGTCATTGCTATTTCAGCGAAAGAATCATATCAATTGGCTCAATTTGTGGAGACATTAATTGCAGCGTTGCCATCACATGCTAGCAGTAGCGTGGTCAGTCAATTACAAACGCCATACCGAACTCAGCCGGTTGAATGTATTGCTCGTCAGGGATTTAACCGGAGTGTGATGGAAACTATCGATTCCATAATCCATGAACTTCCCTTATCAACACTATTGAAAACGGTATTAATAAAAGCCAAAGACGTTTTAGTAGATGCAGTGGCTTCATTGTGGCGATGGTTATTTTAACGTAACAGGTATAGCGCAAAACAACGCTAAATAGACGTTTTTGTTTATATCTTGCTCAATGTGGTTCGACAGGGTGTGTCGTTCCCAAAAGGTTTTAGATTGATGGAATTAATATATTGTTAAATCAATATATTAGATGTTTCTATTTCTTGAAAATCTTTTCATTTAATTTTAAATCGCGACATATCCTGTCTGGTGCATTTCTTATACTGAGGCTTGTTTTATATGGCACAGGAGATGAGGGGTATGCAGGGTAATGAGGCTCGTCATGACCGCTTAGCGGTTCGGCTATCACTGATTATTAGCCGATTATTGGCAGGGGAAACGTTATCCTTAAAAGCGCTCGCTGATGAATTTGGCGTGTCGGAAAGAACGCTTCAACGAGATTTTAATCAGCGGTTATCTCATCTTGACCTTATCTCAGATAAAGAGGGATATCGTTTGTCTGGACGTTTAACGGCTTGGCGTCCACCCGATATTTTCACCTTTTTACAAAAAGTAGGGCTATCTCGTTATTTTCCGGGACTAACACGCAAGGCTGTTAATCACTTACTGCATAGTGACATTCATTATCCTTGTTTAGCTTGGCATACATCAATTGAGGTACATCCCACCAGCGCAGAATGTTTTTATCGAATTATTACGGCAATTACGTCAACCGTTGATATTCGCATTCAACAAACAGATAGCGAGTGGTTACAACTGACACCTTATCGCTTAGTGCTTCAAGGCGCACACTGGTATCTCATTGCTTGTTTCACTCATCGGTTAGTCGTTATTCCTCTGGATAAAATTCAAGCTGTTCATATTACGGAGATTATGAGTTATCGAAGACAAGATATCTGCCAACTATCACAGGAAGATGACTTCATTCGAGGGTTACCTTATTTCGAAAGTTTTCAACGAACAATGACAGGTATTGATTATTAGTACCTGTTTTTCTTTATATTTAATTAATGGAACGTAAACATAATGTTTTCAAAATTACTCAATAAATTAATTGATCATTCAAGAACCCTAATAATTTTATTGGCTATCCTTGGTATTGGTGTCTTGTATAAAGGATGCAGTGGTGAGGAAACAACTTACTATCGAGTAGGGGAAGTTAAAGGTGTTCAATCTTGTGGGCAGGTAGGCGCAAATAGTTATTTATGTGGTGTCGATATCTATGATACAAGCACTCAGAAATTGCTGGCTAATGAAACCATAGGGCTGAAGTCTAGACCGTATCCCGGGAATATCTTAATAAGTCAGTGCACGTTGAAAGGCTCCAAAATGGAGTGTACTAATGAATGGGCATATATGCGTTAAGTCACTTTTTTATTTGCCTGTTAATACACCGGATATTTCTAATATAAATTTATACTCATTTAATAAGCCTGTCGGGTGACCGACAGGCTTATTTGTCTTTATTCAAAGGAAATACATGATGAATTCAACAATATTAGTTAGTGATGACTTTGTACATATTCAAGCCAATATAGTGACGCTATCAGAAAGGCAGGATTTTTGGCAAACCCACTTTGGGACCGTTAAAGGCTTCGCCACGTTTGAAGTGGTGATTTTCACTATCATGGGCCAGTTCTGTGATGAATATACGGGCGGCTATTGGGAATACTGCACCTTACCCAATGGCGGTGCGTTTATTTATCCTGATTTAGCCCCTGAAAAACTCACGCTATTCAATATGCACAATGGTAATGAAGCGGAACTCAGCCCAGAAGCGGCTGGCGTTGCCATCTGTTTGATGCTGTACAGCCAGTGGTCATTTAGAACCGAAAGTGAAGTATTGGTCGAACGCTTCTATCAGCTTCGTGACTATGCCATCCAACACCTTGAAAGTTCAGCTATTTTCCATCTTATCGATTAACGCCTTTCTTAATTCATTCTTTCAGTTTTACCTATCTTATTTATATTCAAGGAAATTTATTATGACTCGCTTAGCTTCCCGCTTTGGTGCAGCGAATAGTATTCGTCGTGACCGCCCGTTAATCACCGAAGAATTATTTCGTATCGTACCGAGTGTTTTCTCAGAAGAAAAACACGATTCACGTAGTGAACGGTACACTTACATTCCGACCATTACCTTACTCGACAGCCTACAAAAAGAAGGCTTTTATCCGTTCTTTGCTTGTCAAA
Organism: Providencia sp. UF-224; assembly: GCF_058245955.1. Classification (NCBI taxonomy): domain Bacteria; kingdom Pseudomonadati; phylum Pseudomonadota; class Gammaproteobacteria; order Enterobacterales; family Morganellaceae; genus Providencia; species Providencia sp. UF-224. Next base: position 21,629 of record NZ_JBSICC010000009.1, read on the forward strand.
CTCGTGTACGTGATGCCAGCCGTCGAGAGCATACTAAGCACATGTTACGGCTACGTCGCCATGACCAAATCACAGGAATCCAAGTCCCTGAAATTATACTCCTAAATAGTCATGATGGTTCAAGTAGTTATCAAATGCTGCCGGGGTTATTTAGAGCGGTGTGTCAAAATGGTTTAGTTTGCGGAGATACCTTTGGTGAAGTGCGTGTGCCGCACAAGGGCGATGTTGTAGGCAAGGTGATTGAAGGGGCTTATGAGGTGCTAGAAACGTTTGATTCAGTGGCAGAAAAACGTGAACAAATGCAATCTCTCATGTTACCTCCACCAGCACAGCAAGCCTTGGCACAAGCAGCTTTGACGTATCGCTTTGGTGAAGAGCATCAACCTATTACCGAGGAACAAGTATTGCAGCCTCGTCGTTGGGAAGATAAGAAAGATGATCTGTGGACGGTATACCAACGTTTGCAGGAAAATTTAATCAAGGGAGGCTTATCGGGAAGGAATGCTAAAGGCAGACGTGCTCGCACTCGTTCGGTGAATGGTATCGATGGGGATATTAAATTGAACAAAGCGTTGTGGGTGATGACAGATAAGATGCATGAACATTTTTCAGGCAGAGAAAGAGTTTAAGAAAGGTAGCACATTGTTTTTGCATAAAACAATGTGCTTACTATCTTTTTGTTTTTATAATAAATCTATGAAAATGAAATTTTCAAAATACTATTAAATGAATAATACACATATCATTCAGTGGTGAAAAAATAAACAATATAGATATTATTGAATCAGTAAAAATAGGCATGCAAAAATCAGCCAAAATGATCAAGCTGATGAACTTTACTTCTGGGGGGAAAATTACGACAGAGTATGTAGCTACCGTATCTATAGGCCTATCTTTGGCTGAAAGTAAAAATTTTATTTATGATGATGAGAAGATTATATTTGAATATTCCACAAAACATTTTATTAGTGCGACGGTACCTTTGATTAAGAGGCTGGAACCTTATACTCCTTTTTCAAAGAGTATAATTAGAAAGACAGCAGAAACTAAGCGGTCGGGTAGGATTGATCTTGCAATTTTAGAAAGAAAATCTGGCATCGATATACCTAAATGCGCAATTGAAGTAAAAGGGGATAAACCAGCTAAAAAACTCTTATTATCTGATATAAGTCGACAGTTTGAGTATTTTAAACATTCTGGACCGACGGGTAATTCTAATTTAGGCTTAGCATTAAATTGTTCCTTTGAGTCATATAATAAGCAATCAGGAAGAAACTACTGTATTACTCTCAAGGATGAAGAGAGAAGAGTAGAAGCAACAAGGAAAAAATACCAAAGATATATAAGAGATTTGAGTGATGAGATACCAGAAGAAGTATCTACGAGAATTGAAATTTTTACTGCAACAAAGTTTTTGTTAGAAGCTGGTGCAAGCCAAGAAGAATATGATTGGAATGAGGATGATTTGCATTTGGTGTTAGGTGTTATAATAATAATTTGAGCGCTAGTTTATAAGCTAAAGTTATAGCAAAATGTGGAAAGTATACCTGCATTTTAAGAGCTTATAAGGATAATTTAATTTATACAAACTATAGTGGAAAGATTGAATGGCTCATATGGATAAATTAATTGTAAAACTAGGTCCTCCTATCGGAAAAGTAGATGCATATTTGCCTCTCGAGCAAATGGCCCCTAAAACATTTGAATTTTTTTGTTGTGAGATAATTAAAAAACGGTTAGAAAGTGAAAATGGTAAACTTATTGATGCTATGACCATTGGTGTTTCTGGTCAATCACAGTTTGGCGCTGATGTTTTTTCGCACCGAAGAAATAGTGGGCAAGAAATATATTCTCTATATGAAGTAAAACGTTATAAAGATTTTAGAGTTAGCGATTATAGAGAAACTATTAAAAGGTTTTATAATAATCAAAAAAAATGGAGTTTTAATATTCATGAATTTTATATTTTAATGAGTGGAAAAGCTTCAGCTGCTTTAATTTCTGAATGGAAGCTTCAAGAAGGGGAGTTATTAGAAAAAAATATAGAACATAGTCTTTTAGATAAAGAAAAAATTCATGAATGGTTAAGGGAGTTATATTGCCCAGACATCTTGTATCGATTTTGTCATGAAGCTTGGGTGGAGTTTTTTTATGGAGAAAGAGCTTTATTAAATATAAAAAACTATGGTTTATGGGACTATAGAGAGTCATCAGCTTGGAGGAATTATAAAAAACCGCATAAAAAAATAATTGGAGATGCCTTTTCCTTTCAAAACAATCATATTTTAATTAAAGCATTTTTACCAAGTTTTAATAGTAATACTCTTTCATGTTTTATTGATTTTAGAAATGGTCGTTATAATCATGTTTTGATGACTATAAGCCAAAGTAATTTATTGAATTATGCTTTTGAGGGGACAGGAAGTTCACCAGAGGCAGGAGTTAGGCCATGGCTCAGGAACGAAAGTGGTGACTCAGATTATTATTGTGATATTGGAAACTGCCGCCTTAAGCTAACATTGAATGAAACACAGGCGCTCTGTGATGCTTTTGATGAGCTTTGGAAGGATTATCGATTTCGAATGGAAAAGCTAGATCGAATTTGTAGAACAACTAACTTTCCAAGTAGTACGCCTATTGGTGATAATATTAAGCTAATTAAATTACCATTATGGTTATGGAGACGCATACATCTTTTTTGTCAAAAAAATGACTATATTAACTCAATTAATGAATGGTTTATTTTTGATTCTACAGAACAGTACATTATGGTTCATACTCGTAATAAAAATGAAAAAATGAATGATGGCCATCATGTAACATTATATGCCAGACATGATTCAAGTCGGATTAACGACCAATATGTAGTTTTGATTTGGCAACCTCCAAGTTATTATGAGCTTGATAATGAAAATGAGTCCATTGGTCCCCGTAATTATTGGGATGCTCTAACAACCTATTATTGGTTAATAGAAGAAATGATCCCTGCGGCTGATAGTTGGTTTTGTAATAATATTCCTGCAAAACAGAAAAATTGGTGGAATCTGAGATTCTTTAATAAAATGCATGATCCGTGCAATCCAAACGATATATTTAGCTACTATCAATTGAAAAATGATGTTTTTTTTGATGAAACTAATAACAAGGAAAAATTGCTATCCTTATTAACTGAACTACAATCATTTTATCATAGCTATACTCTTAATGTTTGTTTTAAGGCTTGTGAGCGTGTTTTAATTTGTGATGTATTTATTTACCTATTAAATAAAGCAAATATTAATTATTGGGGATATATTTGTAGTAGTATAGGAGCATCAGGTAATAGCTATGAATCTGTTGTAGCTGTATTGAATAAATATAAAGAAGAAAAGTTAGAAAATGATAAACGATTATCACTATATGACTATTTATTTCGTGCGATGATTGCTATATTTCGTGATGGTGAATGCAATATAAATGATGTTGAAGCATCCAAAATTTTGGATAAGTTAAGCCCATTTTTTAATAAAATGATAGAAATTCGTTTTCTTCGTCGTTGTCAAAAGGGTCTGTAAGATCTTTATATAAGAGAGCATAGATGTTGAATTATGAAAATGATGATCTTATTTATCAATGCCTAGTTATGTATCAAGTAAGTTTTTAATATGGGTACATTTGCGGGTATAAAAATAATCATTAAAAATATATTATTTAAATTTCATGTTGTTAGTCTTTATTTGCGAGTCCGGCCTTCGCACCATAAGAACATCAAGAGACGTTGTATCTAAAACCCAGTATTTGCAAGGTTCCTCTCGAATTTTCAGTCTTCTAGATTTGTCCGTTTTAGTTTTTTGTAGTCTAATTCGCTTTTTGGGGTTAAATATCATTGTTTTAAATTTAGTGGGTTTCAATCTGACTAAACCGACATCAGATATATCAGGTTCTATTACTTTAGATGCCATAAAAGCAACTAATGAAAATATATAATTCAATCATAAAAATGAAGAATGAAATTTGTAGAGAACAATAATAAGTTGATTACAGTTTTTGCGCTTTTTATCAGTCTTGAAAAGCTAAATCTATAAATATATCGCTGGAATGAAGATGACTAAAATTTTTTTGATAAAAACAGCGTATTTTAAGTGGAATACGCTGTTCATATATTAAGTTGGTGAATGGTTGCGTTTTAAGGTTTTGATTAACTAATTAAATGCAATGATGACTACAGCATTACCAGTGTAATATCCAGGGGTTACCGTTCCAGATGCATGTAATTCAGACGTAAATGTAAATGGATTCGGCGCATTATTTCCAGAAATATTCATATTGGCACCACTCCAACCACTTTGATTGTTAATTAATGGATTTGAATAAAAGTTAGATGTCGAATTTAAATATATATAACTCTCACCTGTCGTTGAACGAGCAAATAGATTGATATTTGTAGCTTGTGTGCAGGTGATATTGCCAGAAACTGAACTTGTCTTGCCATTTAAGCTTGTGTTACTAATTTCCTTGTGATCAATAAAGGCAGGTAAAGAAATACTGCATGTTTGATTTGTAGGTGGAATTTTACCACAGACACTACCAGGCCATTGGATCGCATTCCTAAGACCCGCAGTTGGTCTATTGTTAACATAGAATAATCCAATACAAGTTGCATTTGGGCTATCAATGACAAACGATGCACGATAAGGAATACCTTTTGCACTACGAAAAGCAGCCGCAACTTGTTCTCGTGTTTGATATTGGTTAATTCGAATGCAGTTACCATAATCTATGCAAGAGCCGCTCAATGACGGTGCACCAGTTGCATACAGAACATCAGGGCCTATCCAGCATTCATTTGGCCCATAACAAGGGTTAGTAACACCGCTTGTTTCACTCCAAGAGAGAATGTCCATCACAACACGAGGCCAAGCCCCAGAGGTCATGCTCACAGGCATTACATATGCGATTGCATTGGCAGGACGAGATGGAAATAGAGACGTTAGCGCGATGATTAATAATAAAATACTTAAACGGCCTGTATTTAATATTCCATGTATTTTTATTTTTTTAGCAGACATAATGGTTTACTCATAATCTAATTTGAACGTGGCGCTCGCAGCCCATGAACCGAGCACAATTGATTTATTTTGCAATGCGATTGGTTCGGCCTTTACATATGCTTGAAATCTTAGGTCATTATTATTTCCGGCATACAACCCTTGGGTATAACTACCACTATTAATTTTGATAGCTGCGCCAGAAATACTTTCAATACCAACCGCCACTCCGGATGCTTGACTTCCGGCATCTAGCGCCAGTAAACCAGGTAAAGCTGAACTTTCTGCGCCAATAAATGTGACTTTTACTTCATGGCCTAATGCTAAATCACAATTAATTAATCGAATGGTAAAAGGTTGGCTATTTGTTTGAGTATTCAGATACAGGTATTTATCAACTATTGTACCGAAATCTAATTCAATAGATTCGTCGCCGGGGTAAACATCACAAGCATCCTCAATCAACGTGCCATCAAATTCCACATTTGCAGAAAAGGCCATGGTGGTACCCAAAAACCATAAGCCAAAGGCAAAGCTCATATTACGTTTAATATTCATAGTGATGACAGCTGCCTCCTATTCAAAAATAATGGTTAACGTGCCTGATGCAGTAAAATTATCCCCGACGAGTTCGCTTCCCGAACGCATAACCGGAACCGCTGAAAGGGATGGCAGAGAAGCTGCATTAATCAAAAAAGCTTCATTCAATGGTTGGGGTTGTCCATTTTTCTGAATTTGAATTCCTAATTTGCCATTATTTAACGGTGCCACCGTTCTTAATGTCGCATTATCAAATCCATTCCCTGCGAGTGTTCCTCCGAATATTAAGCTGATATCCCACGGTTGAGCCATATCGCCAACACAATCTAGTTGAAAGGGAATAGGTTGCTTGAAAGCGGTACCATTGACTTTTCGTACACCAACTTTACCAAATGAAACTTTGATAGGGTCGTCATGGCTTAATTGGCATACAGGGGGAATAATTAACGTGCCATCAAATGCCCAATTCGCCTGTGCTGAAGATATGGACATCACCATTATAAATCCTGCCATCCAATGCTTAATTTGATTGTTATTCCACATAATCATTCTCACTGATACTCAATTTTCAGTGTTGCCAGCGCTGTAAAAAATCCGCCATCAGTATTCGTAAAATTGGCGTCACTATTTTTTACCGGAGCAACTTCTAAGGTTGGCAGCGCTGTATATAACACATTGAAAGGCTGGTTAATAACTTGCTTAGCATTGTTCACATAAAAAGAAAGCCCTAGTTTTGGGTTACTCGTTTTCAATGCGCCATTGCTATTAAATGATGTTCCATCACCGACAAGCGTGAGTTTTATAGTGTTTTTCACTAGATTTGTGCAGCTGAGTCCCATCGGTACAGTGCGCTTGTATTGAACTCCATCGATACGCGGGAGCAATATATCGCCAAAATGTATAGTTTCTTGTTGGTTGTTATTCAAAATGCACTCGGGCGGTGTCACCAATAATCGACCTTTTAGTTGGATACCAAGTGTTGTTGCTTGGCTTTGGCTAAATAGGCTAAGCATCATGCAGACCGAGAGAAGATAACGGAATAATTTCATTGATATCATCCTATTGGTAATCCAATACCATCGTAAGATTGCCAGTAAAATCACCACCTGATGTTAAATTTACCCCTGTAGGTTTAACGGGGACGGCATATAAAGCAGGCGAATTCCCATAATTAAAATTGAGTGTTGCGCCATTACTCAATCGAGTCCCATCACGGTAAATAGCGATACCTAAATTGGTAAGATTCGTTGTTACTGATGATTCGCCATTGATTTGCCTATCAGTCCACTTCAGCGTCATCTTTAATGCATTCTTATGTAAGCCATTACATACCAAATTGTAATTGATAGGCGAGCGACCATAGGTGCCATCAATTTTTGCCTGATGTATATCGCCAAAATCGACAGAGGTTGTTGTTGCACCGCCAAGAGTACATTCTGGCTCACCATATACTGTTACACGAATTTGAATATTCGAGGTTAAATCAGCAGCGATAGCTTTGTGAGAAAAACTTAGTAAAATCAGCGCGCCGAAGAAAAACACTCCTGCTAGGACAAGTGTTTTAAAGCATATCGTAAGAAAATAAGCTCCTCTCATCTCCATGCCCCTATTCATAACTTACCTGAAATCTAATTAACGCCTGATAAGCCCCAGCATTTAGTTGAGCAGAGGTACGAACTGGTGTCACATAGTAAGTTAATTGATTTTGTCCAGGTGAAACCAGCTGTGGTGTGCTGTATTCACCTAAGTTAATTGGTGAACGCGCAGCATCACTGAATTGCAGACCAATCCCTTGAACACCTGCAACCGCAGCCAAGCGAGCGTCTTGAATATCTATAGGAGCCAAAAAGCGAATCTTCATTGCTGGCATTTGCTGACTCCACAAAAGATTTCCCTGCATAGTGCGGCTGCGACTTTCACCGCTTAGACAATCTTCTAAACGTAGTTCAATCGCAACTGGGTTACCTGTTTGCCCTATATGCTGAAGCTGCCCTGTTCCTACAGTCCCCAAATTAACCGTTTGGTATGCTGATGACATTGCTAAGCGACAAGCACTCTCCGTCAAGGCACCATGAACATATAGCGTGCCATGTGAACCGTCGACATCCCAGTTATCAACTTTATTTAGGGCTGTTCCCGCTGCCACATTGCTGAATAAACTCAGCGCTAAACTTCCTAAGCCCACATAACGGAGCATCCTGCTTGTGTTTGCCATGATATTCTCCTGCTATTTCATCACGCATTTCAAATCAGTCTATTTTTTTTCAGGTACCACATGGCAGTTATTTCCCTGACATGTAAACGACAGCGTTGGGCGACCACCATAATCATTGATATAGGTCAGCACAGGTTTATTGCCTAATGCATCTGCACTAACGTTTAGTGCTTTACTGCTCTTTGGTTCCACCATTACAGGCTCAAAACCGGTGACTGTTTGTCCATTTTTACTTGGTACTGCATCGACAAAAGAAACGTAATATGCGGTTGGGTTGTTAATCGTATATTGGTTGCCTTGGCGCGTAAGAGTCACTTTTTCTTGCCATGGGTTATCCATTTGTTCACGTGTTGGAATAATTGATTTCGGCCGATAAAACAATTTGATACGTGTCTGTAATGCCAATTGCAGTGTATTGGGCTTATCACTTTTCGGTGGGATCTCTCGCAAATTAAAGTAATACACTGATTCTCTGTCTTGTGGCAGCGAAGCGGCACTTGGCAGAGCTTGAATTTTTATTTGGCTTTTTGCACCAGGCTCAATACGCTGTACTGGTGGTAACACCGTAAATGGGTCACTTATTTTTTCACCTTTTTCATTCTCCACCCAACCTTGAGCGAGATAAGGTAATTGTTTGTTTTCATTGCTAATATTTAAACTGATCGATTTTTCATCTCCCGTAATAATCGCTCGAGTTCTGTCTAATGCAACCGCCGCTTGAGCAGAAGATAGCGTTGCTGAAGTTAATACAACTCCAACCAATGCAAATACTGCTCTATGGGCATTTTTTTTATTCATCATTTTATTTTTCATCATGTTATTCATCATATTGTTATCTTCTAGGGTTAAGGAGAACTCACCGTTTTTGCATACCATCATTTTTATTATTTTTGTAACCAACGACTTGATTCCTTTGGAACTGTTTTTTCAACAACGGGCACAACGAGTTCTGATGCCTTCGGTACAGCCTCTAATGCACGGCTGGCTGATTGCGTCTTTATGGTTGCTGACGATGCTGCTTTTGTTCCTGGGTTGTGGCACGGTAATAACCAGTTTGCTTGCAAATATTCATCTTCTGGCAAGGTATCAGGGAGTGTTATTTCACACTGTACTTGGTCATCCCAGCGGACTTGCAAGGTATCTTTTGCGTTTAAACCCGTGAGATAGGCATTTCCATCATCACCCACCATACCGACCTGCTGACCACGACCGTTTAAGATAATTGCTCCGAAAGGCGGTGTGCTATTGTCCGACAGCCTTAACAACGCCATTGCACTGCTTCCAGCCACAACATCAAATTGACGGTAGCCAATCGCTCCTTCGGTTAAAGTACCTTGCTTTATCGATTGGGAGACTTGCGCTTCATCTGGCAATGCATTCAAATCAACACTAACTTGATTACGGTAATAGCTATTCACATCACTAATAACTGCCTGTCCAAAGCGGTTGGTACGTACAATAGATCCATAACCACGTAATGGGATATTAGGTACACCATCGGTATCAACAAATATGCGAGTACCGCCAATTTGGCTGCTACGATGTAGTACGGCACCTTTTTCCGTTGCAGTGAAGCCACCTTGTAAAGAGAATCCTGCTGACCGATAACGATCTTGTTGGTAAGTTGCATTTGCATTGAGCTGTGCTAAATCTCCTTGATGGGTGTAATAGCCACTCACGAGTGCACCTGAGCGTGCCCACCCCGTACTTAGTTGGTAATTATTTCTTTCATCGATAGTGCTGTAGTAATTCACACGCTGTGAGTTATCATTTTTATCCCAGCTACTGTTGTAACTAACAGAGCTTTTTTCTCCCCAAGGCACTGTGAGCGAGGCATATACGCCATCATCATTACTTTCACGATAACGATTTCGATACGCAGTCAAGTTGAGGCTAAGGTTTTTCCATTTACCAATATCAAAATAACGCGCTAATGAAATGCTGTAGCGGTCATTATCGGGCTGATCCCAATAGGTTTGGTGGTAATAGTTGATAAATGCGCTGAGCCCTAACTCTGAAAATTGCTGGTTATAAGAAATGGTATACATTTCTTTGCTATTGTATTGACGAGCACCCGTTTCCTGAGCATCCAAATACTCAGACATACTCATAAAGCCTTGTTCTGAGAATCGATATCCCGCAAATGTCACTTGGCTGTTATAAGTATCAAAACGTTTTGAGTAACTTAAGCGGTATGAACTACCGCGATACGTTTTATTTCCCACATCACTTAAATTAGCTAAATGCGCTCGAGCATGGGTGATATCGAATGATAATGCGCCAAATACCATTAAGTCGCGACCAACCCCAATAGCCGCTGATGCATAGTTTTTCGCGCCAATTCCACCACCATAGAGTGACCAGCCGTTGTTAACTCCCCAAGAGAACTCACCGCTTGAAAACGTATCGCCGCTCACATGGTGACGCCAATTTGTTGGGCGTCCAGCGGCTAATTTGTAGCGCAGTTGTCCTGGTCGTGTTAAATACGGAACACTTGCAGTATTTACCGTAAAGCGCTGTGTTGAGCCATCTTGTTCTTTAACTTCAACATCGATTTGCCCAGCTAATGCATCGTTCAGGTCTTGGATACGAAATGGACCCGCAGCAACTTGAGTTTGATAAATAATTCGTCCTTGTTGGCTTACGATGACGGTTGCATTGCTTTTTGCTACCCCAGTAATTTCTGGAGCATACCCACGTAGATTAGGCGGTAGCATATTGGTGTCCGTAACCAAGCTAAGCCCTGTAAATCTGAAGCTATCAAAAATATCAGAGGTTAGATAATCTTCACCTAAGGTGAGTTTTGCACCTAATGATTTGATGGCTCGATAGACATAATAGCGAGTCCAATCTAAGGACGTAGTCGTGCTTTGTCCTTGTTGCTTATCAATACGCATTTGCCAGTCTGCACGAGCACGCCAAGCTCCCAAGTTAACACCAGCAACACCATTACCGCTGGTACTGTAGTTGGTTTGTTGTCCTGAACGAGTTTGTTGTCCGACTTGGGCATTGAGGTTGTAATCAAACAGTGCGCCAGGTAACCCTTCTTCCCAGCGAGCTGGAGGATCCCAATTCTCAGCGGTATATTCGAGGTAGGCTTGCGGCAGACTGATATACATAGCCGAAGTCGCAAGATCGGCTTTAACCTCAGTTCCTGGTAAGCTTTCAAGAGATAAACACTGTCCATCATGCCACCACTTTAATGTTGACATCAGTTCAGGCTTGATACCGAACTTTTCAACTAAAGTGGGACTCAGGCAAGGGAGGCTCTCATCCGATTCATCTTTAGGTGCATAATAAAAGACAGTTTCTTCCGGCATGCTTTGTTTGTTTAAGAAAACCGTAAAACTGTATTCACCAGGCATGAGGTAACCTGGGCGCGAAAATTGGCTTAAATCAATATTGCTACGATCATTGACGTCTAGCATATCCATATTAAATTTAATATCGGATGCGTGACCACCAAAGCTAATAGCCAATGCGACTAAAAGCCCTAATCTGCAAGGCCGAGTTATCCGTAACACAGGCGTGTGAATGAAATTCAGGGTCATCATCTCGACCTTCTTTTGCGTTCTTTTATCCGTAATGTCATTTCGCTCATGAAGCTCACCTGTTAAAGGCGATCTTCATTCATGAGAGGAACCGACTATTCATAATCCAGTTTGAAACGTAGTTGACTGTGGTATTGACCTGATGCTAATGGGCGATTATTTGCCACCAATCGCAGCCGATAGGTGAGATCTTTTGCTCCGGCCGTAAGTGAATTTACGGACATTCCTTGGCCTGGTATGGCAATTTCGCCATCCCCCTCACGTTGAATTTGTAATCCAACACCTTGAGCTTGTCCGCTAACACCAAATAATCCCCTATCATGGGAGCCATCAAATGTTATACGAAAGTATTGCCAATTCGGCTTATCAGGATTTTGGCGTTCAAGAACACAATTCACTAATCGGATAACAAAAGGTCGAGCTGGTCCTTGCCCATCACGGCGAATTTGAGTCAGTGCAATACTTCCCATATCAATAGTTTGATCACGGCTGCCGACATCAATAGCACATGCTGTTTCAATAATGCTTCCATTCATATTCACTGAGCCTTGAGCCTTTGCAGTCGATGCCGCGGTTAACAGGCTTAAACTTAAGATCAATGAAAACATTCCAAAGGTTATCGAATTATTCATTGCTTCCTCTCTTACACTCAATTCAGTCGAAATGAGCCAACAAATAAATTTTGTTGGCTCAGGATGAATTACTCGTAAGACAGAGTGAAATCCGCTACTGAGCTAAAGTCACCAGCAGTGATCGTGCTGATATCGCCGCCATTACCTTTTAAGTAAGCTGCGAAATTCAGGGTGTTATCACCATTTTGAATTTGTTGGAATGGTGCAGCTGTTCCTAAAGTCACCACATTACCGCTACCATTAGTGATCTGAACACCAGCACCAGCACCAGTACCAACAATACCTAATGTTTTATTTGTATTATCGAAAGATGCAGCTGCACCACTAAAGGTTAATTGAACGCCTTTAGTCAGTTTAGTGATATCACAGTTTTCTAAAGTGATTTCAAACGTACGTGGAGTTGATTTACCACCATCAACTAATGCCATGTTAGAAATTTGGCCTAATTCAACAGTTTGGTCGATTGAGCTAGGAGAGATTGAGCATGGAGCATCGATAATAGCGCCTTTAAACGTTACTTTACCGTGGCCTTGATCAGCAGCATTTGCTGCAGAAGCTAATCCTAGAGCCATAAAAGTTGCCATTGCAATAGATTTCATTTTCATGAATATAAAGTCCTATGTTTTTGTTAAGTTAAATAAAGTATGAGTGTCAGTTTTCATTGCTCATTGCAGACACTCTATTTGCAATGAACTGGAAAAAGCAAAGCCCGAGGACTTGATTCAAAAAATCAAATCCTAAAAAATAAAATTGAGTTATTAATTAAAAATTAAAATCAAAAAATATATTTAGTCGTCTGTTAAAAAAACTTGAATTGGCACCTTAAATAACTCTGAAAACTGAGCTAGAAAATCAATATTTATATGGTTTGCGCCTGATTCATAACGAGAAATTTGTTGCTGGCTTACGCCAATATATTGCCCTAACTCCTCGGCGGTTAATTTCATTTCCTTTCTGTATTTTTTTACTTTCCTTCCGACAATAATATTAAATTTTTGTGTTTTTGTGATTATTAACATAATGTCAATCCTATTTCAGACATTGACTAGATAGGGAAAATAATCCTTCAGATTTAAAATAACACTCCATATTATGGATATAATTTATTGAGCTATTTTGAAATCCAACGCCATCTAATAAATAATTGATATCGACATCAAGCGAGCTAGCAATTTGCTGAATTTGTTCTAAATGCAGCCGAATAACTCCACGCTCAATACGTGACACATGTTGTTGTGAGCATAAAAGTAAATCAGCTAGATCAGAACCACTTAAGCCTTTTGCTCTACGGGCTCTAAGTATATTGCTCCCAACAATTTCCTTAGGAGATAAGTTAGATGGCATAAAATTCTCTCCGTGAAATAAATAGGTTATCTATTAACGGTTGTTTAACTATTGTCAAAATGCACCAAATTGACAATAGTAATGCTTTACTAGAGTAATATTTTCAATACTGATTATTATTTTGTATTTAATTTTTTATTTTATGAATTATTGGTTGAATAATTCATAAAAATCATTTCAAAATATTACGGCGTGTAAGCTTGGAGTGTTACGAAGAGTTTGAATAGATGAAAAAATTAATGAATTCAATGATTTTTCATAATGAGGTGTACTTGCTTTTAGTAATATATACATAGCGTTATTTACACGCTACGTATTTGACGAGTATTTTCATTTAACTTAAGATGCACCTAATTCATTACGTTTGTCAATTTGGTGCATTTTGACAACTCTTTTAGTCGGTTTTTGTTCACCATACCCCTCGGAATCTTGCTGGATTACTCGCCGTATATCGCACAGTGTGTTGTATATTGGTATGTCCTAAATAATCCTGAATTAAACGCGTATCTGCACCTTTATCCGCTAATGCATAACCGCATGCATGCCTTAACATATGAGGATGAATACCTAAAGTCAGCTTAGCTAACTCGCCGAGTCGTGAAAACAGTTGGTAAAAGCGCTGACGAGTCATGGCTGTTCCTCTTTCTGATAAAAATAGCCACTGACTTTCTTCTCCTTTCCATGTACGTCTTACATTTAACCAAGCTTTAATAAGTGGGATTTCTTCATCAATGAGTGGATGATTCACTGAAAAGCCATTCTTTAAACGATGTACATATAGCTCTTTACTTTCTAAGTTAAGATCAGATAGTTTTAGCGATAGGGCTTCGCTTGCTCTCAAGCCATGTATAAAGCTCATATAAATTAAGCAAGAATTACGTTCGGGGTGTCGAGACAAACGGCAAGCAGCTAAAAGTCGAGATATTTCTTGGGGAGTTAAATACTTACGAGTGGACATGAGCGTTTCCCATTTTAGTCAGAAAAAGCCAATCATATCTAAATTACACAACCTAACACATTAGTTTTTAGATAAATATAATGACTTTATTCTATGGTTAGAATAAAAGTTCATTTATTGTCTACTAACTCAACAATCAAAGCCTAATTAACTAAAATTTTGTCTCTGTAAAATGATTTTTTAGCCTGCCTTTAAATGTGAGGGGAAATAGACTATTTGCTTGCTAAACTCGCATAGGTGATGCCCATAAAATTAACAAATCCAGTCGTTGAACCAACACTAGTGTACTGATTAGAATTAATAAATTATTTTTAACCATTTTTTGACGGTTACAAAAATAAGGGGGGCTAGAAATTATTTTTATATAATATTAATATCTAAAATAAATAGAGTATTATGATGATTTATTTAAAAAGGTAATTGAATTAACGTTCCGATTTTTTTAAATTCTAACATGCGGAGTATAAATTTTAATTTACAATTTTTTCTTTTTTTGCCCTTCTAAGTTAGCTAGATTAAATAGCTTAAGACCATTCTCTCAATAAAAAACTATATTAGAAAAACAACTCTTGGTAGTTATTTTAATTTTAAGGCACAGGAATAATATATCGAATAAATTGGCTATATTGGAATAATGTGATTGTTTATCTAGTGATAAACTCTGATTTGTAATGCACTAAATTTAAAAAATTCAGTTTATATTTAACGTTTTGAAAAACAACAAATTAATGTTAATTTTTAATTCAAGTTTATCTTTCTTACTTTTGTCGTACATTATTGATCACGCACAATACCCATCTATATGCCCGCTATAAAATAACGATTGAAATCAGAGAAGTGAAAATACCAAAAATAAATTTCAAAAATTATTTTATAACTTTAAGAAGCAATGTTAAGTGAGGCAGATATGGATAAAGCATTATCTGATGGGTTACTCCAATCGGAGATCAGCCGTCGAAAACTAATGCAAACCAGTACTGTGGGCGGGCTTGCGCTTGCTAGCGGTGCATTAAGTTTACCTTTTAGCAATGTCGCCAATGCCACTGTAGCGGCGCCAACCCCCGAAGAAAAAATTGTCTGGAGCGCGTGTACCGTTAACTGCGGAAGCCGTTGCCCGCTGCGTATGCATGTGGTGGATGGCGAAATCAAATACGTTGAAACCGATAATACGGGGGATGACGTGTATGGTGATAAGCACCAAGTCAAAGCCTGCTTGCGTGGTCGTTCCATGCGCCGTCGCGTGTACAACCCTGACCGTTTGAAATACCCAATGCTGCGTGTTGGTGCGCGTGGTGAAGGGAAATTTAAGCAAATCAGCTGGGAAGAAGCTTACGACCTCATTAGCGGTAACCTTAAACGTATTATTAAAGATTACGGCAATGAAGCGGTCTATTTAAATTATGGGACAGGGACATTGGGCGGTACAGTTGCGCGTTCATGGCCGCCTGCGAACTCGCCAATTGCACGTTTAATGAACTGCACCGGTGGTTATTTAAACCATTATGGTACATACAGCACAGCACAAATTAGCTGCGCAATGCCGTATACCTACGGCAGTGGCGCGGGTAACAGCGTTTCTGATATCGAAAATTCTAAATTGGTAGTCTTGTTCGGAAATAACCCTGCGGAGACTCGAATGAGCGGCGGGGGGATCACTTTCCAATTAGAGCAAGCGCGTGAGCGTTCCAATGCACGAATGATTGTTATCGACCCTCGTTATACTGACACCGCCGCGGGGCGCGAGGATGAGTGGATCCCAATTCGTCCGGGGACTGATGCCGCATTAGTGGCGGGGCTTGCCCATGTGTTGATCACGGAGGATTTGGTTGATCAACCGTTCTTAGACAAATATTGCGTTGGATATGACGAAAAAACGCTCCCTGCGAATGCACCAAAAAATAGCCATTACAAAGCCTATATTTTAGGGCAAGGGGATGATGGCATTGAAAAAACGCCTCAATGGGCAGCAAAAATTACCGGTATTCCAGCTGATAAAATTATCAAACTCGCGCGAGAAATCGGTAGTGCGAAGCCAGCTTATATTAGCCAAGGCTGGGGGCCACAGCGCCATTCAAACGGCGAGCAAACTGCTCGTGCGATTGCCATGTTACCGATTTTAACAGGAAACGTGGGGATTAGCGGAGGTAACACAGGAGCGCGTGAAGGAAATTACGATATTCCCTTTGAGCGTATGCCAACCCTTGAGAACCCAGTAAAAACCAGCATTTCCGTATTCTTATGGACTGATGCCATTGAACGCGGCCCTGAAATGACAGCAACCCACGATGGTGTTCGTGGTAAAGACAAACTGGATGTGCCAATTAAGTTTATTTGGAACTACGCCAGTAACAGCTTGATTAACCAGCACTCTGATATCAATAAGACCCATGACATTCTTCAGGACGATAAAAAATGCGAAATGATTGTGGTGATTGATAACCACATGACTGCATCGGCAAAATATGCGGATATTCTTCTGCCAGATTGCACTGCATCGGAACAAATGGATTTTTGCCTTGATGGTGCTGCCAGTAACATGGGTTATGTGATTTTTGCCAGCCAAGCCATTGAACCACGTTTTGAAAGCAAAACCGTGTATGAGATGTGTACGCAAATCGCCCGCCGTATGGGGGTTGAAGATAAGTTTACTGAAGGGCGTACACAAGAAGAATGGTTACGTCATCTATATGAAATTTCAAGAGAAAAATTACCTGAGCTGCCTGATTTTGAAACTTTCCAGCAGCAAGGGATTTACAAAAAAATGAACCCGCAAGGGCACGTCGTGGCACACAAAGCGTTCCGCGAAGACCCAATAGCGAACCCATTAAATACCCCGTCCGGTAAAATTGAGATTTACTCTGACCGCTTAGCGGATATCGCCAAAACGTGGACCCTTGAAGAAGGTGACTTGATTTCGGCAATCCCGATGTATTCCCCGGGCTTTGAAAGCCATGAGGACAAACTGACCGAGCAATACCCACTGCAATTGAGTGGCTTCCATTATAAATCCCGCGTTCACTCTACATATGGCAATGTCGACGTGATTAAAGCTGCTTGTTTGCAAGAAATGTGGATCAACCCGATTGATGCTGCGCGTCGCAATATCAAAAATGGCGATATGGTGCGTATTTTCAATGACCGTGGTGAAGTGCACATCAATGCCAAAGTGACGCCGCGGATCATTCCAGGTGTTGTCGCAATGGGGGAAGGGGCGTGGTATGCGCCAGATGAAAACAAGATAGACCATGGGGGAAGCCTTAACGTTCTGACCACGCAGCGCCCGTCGCCGCTGGCAAAAGGTAACCCGCAGCACAGTAATCTTGTTGAAGTAGCTCGGGTATAGGGAGGGGATAAATCATGACAACACAATATGGTTTTTATATTGATTCAGCCCGTTGTACGGGGTGTAAAACGTGCGAATTAGCGTGCAAAGACTACAAAAATTTATCTCCTGAAGTGAATTTTAGGCGTATTTACGAGTACACGGGCGGTGACTGGCAAGAAGATAACGGCGTCTGGCACCAAAATGTGTTCAGTTATTATCTGTCAATTTCGTGCAACCACTGTGAAGACCCTGCGTGCGTCAAAGTGTGCCCAAGTGGCGCAATGCATAAGCGAGAAGACGGCTTTGTGGTGGTGGATGAAAGTGTTTGCATCGGTTGCCGTTACTGCCACATGGCATGCCCATATGGTGCGCCGCAGTTTAATGCCGAAAAAGGGCACATGACAAAATGTGATGGCTGTTATGAGCGTGTCGCGGAAGGAAAAAAACCGATTTGTGCCGAATCTTGCCCGCTGCGTGCGTTGGATTTTGGCCCAATCGAAGAGCTGCGTAAAACCTATGGCACATTGGCAGAAATCGCGCCATTGCCAGAAGCGCATTACACCAAACCGAATATTGTCATTAAGCCGAATGCTAATAGCCGCCCAGTGAACGATACCACGGGCCACTTAGCTAACCCAAGGGAGGTATAAGATGGGCAACGGATTACACGAATGGCCGCTGATCCTGTTTACGGTATTAGGACAAAGTATTGCGGGTGCACTGATTGTCACAGGACTTGCGTGGTTATCGACAGATGATAAAACACAAAAGCAACGTATTGTGAATGCGATGCTGGCTTTGTGGGTGCTGATGGGCTTAGGATTCTTGGCTTCCATGATGCATATGGGCTCGCCGCTACGTGCGTTCAACTCAATGAACCGTGTTTTTTCATCGTCACTCAGTAATGAAGTGCTATTTGGCTCCCTCTTTTTTGCATTAGGGGGCTTATGGTGGCTGCTGGCGGCGCTGAAAAAAATGCCTGAAGGGCTCGGCAAAATTTGGTTGCTGGTTACGATGGCGATGGGGCTGCTATTTGTCTGGGCAATGACTCGTGTTTATATGATAAGCACCGTACCGACATGGAACACGCCACACACTACGATTGGCTTCTTTATGACGGCCTTTGTGGTGGGGCCGATACTCGGCACGCTGTTATTACGTATTGCCAAGTTCCCGTGTCACAGTGGGCGACTCGCACTGATTAGCATCGTGGCGTATGTGGTTACGATTGCGTCTGTGTTGGTACAAAGTGGTGAAATTGCGCTGATAGCAACATCAGTACAAAGCGCGAGTGCGTTAGTTCCCGATTTTGGTACGCTGCAAATGGTTCGTTTAGTAGCAACAAGCCTTGGTTTGATGTTATGGATTATACCGCTAATGAAGCAAAACCAGCCATCCGTTATCAGTTTGTTCATCGGCACATTATTGGTGTTGTTCGGTGAATTAATTGGACGCGGGCTGTTCTATGGTCTACATATGACAGTAGGAATGGCAGTCGCCTAATCAGTAAAACATCTCAACGTAGGGAGCCAGTTTCCCTACGTTGAAAACGCAGAGACAACTAATATGCATGATGCGCAATTTCTTGAACACGTTGCTGTAACGGGGCGGGTTTTGGGTTCTTTATTTTATTTTGCTCCAGACAGTGAAAATAACGCGGAGCTTATCGCGATTTTGCGAGAGCCAACATGGCATGAAGAGTGGCCATTTTCGTTGGCATCACTCAATGAAATTAACACATTATTTGCAGATTCAACAAAACAAAATGAGCCACTTGATGAAGCGTGGCAGCGGTTATTTATCGGCCCCTATGCCTTACCTGCACCACCTTGGGGTTCAGTGTGGTTAGATAAAGAAAATATTATTTTTGGGGATTCTACTGTTGAGTTGCGCCAATGGATGCGTTCAAAAGGTATTGAACCTGCCACAACGCAAAAAGAGCCAGAAGACCATATCGGTTTGATTTTGATGTTAGCCGCATGGCTGGCAGAGCAAGATAGGCGCAATGACTTTGAGGAATTGCTAGCGTGGCACTTGCTACCTTGGTCGGCACATTTTCTTGATGTTTTCGCCACGCAAGCCAATAGCAATTTTTACCGTGGGCTCGCCATGCTAACGCAAGAAACGCTAGCGGGAATTCAAAAACAATTATCTTTACCCGTTATGCAAAAAACGGTGTATTACAAAGGGAATGCGCCTGAGTAATACCTGAAAAGAAAGCCAAGTTTTTGGCTTTCTCTCTTTTGTACCGTTAAACCAATCGCCAAACATACCAAGCGGATCACAGTCTGATTAAAAGGCCTGACTCCGGTTGAGTACCGGCATCAAGCCTTACAAGCTGATTCACTAAAAGAACCCAACTTTACGGGGTCACTTCACTTATTAGACATTTGCTCTACAAAATACCCCCTTTAATGGGGTTGTTTTGTGGGGTAAATGCAGTGTATTATATTTAGGTATACAAAATACCCCCTTTTATGGGGTGATTTAGTGGAGGGCAATATGGAATTAATGACAGCGGCCAATGTTTTTAACAAGTTCAGTAAGAAAGGTAAAAATATTTTCCTCACCAAAGATTTAGAAATGCTTTTTCCTGATGAGTCTTCGAAAACATTGCAGAAATCGGTTGACCGGCTAATCGCAAGTGGTGTGCTACGCCGAGCTTCAAAAGGAGTATATACCTATTCCCAAGGTTCATTGGGCCCTTACCCTTTGGAACGTCTGGCCGAAAATATTCGACGAGGTCATTACAACTACATCAGTTTGGAATCCGCTTTATCTCAGTACGGTGTCATTTCACAGATCCCTATTGATAGACTTACGATTATGTCCACAGGCCGGTCTGGAGAATTTGTTACACCCTGGGGGGTTATTGAAGTTACCCATACAGCCAAGAAACCGTCTGAAATCCTCAATACTACGGCGAAGGGAAGGGGACCATTAAGAATTGCAACAAAGGAGACTGCTATTAAGGACCTATTGAAGGTCGGCAGAAATACACACCTCATCCAACGTGAGGAATTAAACTATGCCTGATTTTGTTGATTTTAATGAATTGGTTGACAGCATCGTTACTGAAAATGACTACGCAGCGAATAGACCTGTCGTAGAAAAGGAATTACTACATTATGACATTCTTTATGTGCTTTTCGCCGCAGGGCTTTTAAAGCACATCACATTTCAGGGCGGTACGTCACTCAGGCTTTGCTATGGGTCCAACAGGTTTAGTGAAGATCTGGATTTTGCTGGTGGCCATGACTTCTGTTCAGAACAAATGCTTGAGATCAAAGCTTGTATTGAGAAGTATGTTGGTGATCGTTATGGTCTGGAGGTTGTGGTTAAAGAACCAAAAGAGCTAAGAAAAGAACCTGACTATATGGATGTTAAAGTCGATAAATGGCAAATATCTGTAACCACTAATCCAGGCAAAAGCGACCTGCCCAAACAGCGGATAAAAGTGGAAATTGCCAACATTCCTGCATATACCCACACTCCAAGAATGCTCACCAAGAACTATGAGCAGCTTCCTAGTGGCTATTCTGACCTGATTATTCGAGTGGAAGAGCTCACTGAGATCATGGCTGATAAATTGGTTTCATTCCCAGCCACGACCAGTCATATTCGATACAGAGATATGTGGGATTTAGTATGGCTGCACCAACAAGGGGTAAAACCAGACGCTGAATTGGTAATGAAAAAGGTCGCCGATTATAAGCTCAATGATCAGTTCGAAGGGTGGCTGCAAGCAAGAATTGAAACCTTACCCTCATTGGTGGCGAGTGAAAAATTTAAGGGTGAGATGAAGCGATTCTTACCTGTATCTGTGGTAGAGAGAACCTTCCTTCAACCTGATTTTCTTGCCTTTTTACAAGCAACACTTCATGAACTACTGATTACCATCCAAACAGATATTTATGGAAGCAAAGACCCGAAGACAGTGAAGAAATTTGAAATGTAGCACTCCACTTAGGCCCGAACTTTATGGGGCACTTTATTGACATGGGCTTTTAGCTTTGACCAACTTGAAAAGCCAAGTTCATTGGCAACCAACTACTGTGCAGAGGCTAAAGTGATATCAGCGTTAGGATTGGTTTGTTCAAGCGATACACGTTGCTCTGAAGCTTGTCCCGTATTCAGGTAGGGCCGTAAGATAAATGAATAAGTGAGTTAGCATGAGCAGGGCTCTTTCCGCGGATGGATGCATGGCAGATGCACAGCTCGAAATATAATAAAAATAGCGGAGGGAGGCAAATAAAATAGCACCGTAGCCTAAGCCAGCGGTGCTATGCAAAGATTATTCAATCAATCATTGTTGCGCTTCGCTTTGTGAGACATACGGTGTGTAAACACCCGTTAAGCTCTTCAGGAAGGCGACAATATCGTCGACATCTTTTTGTGGTAACTCTTTGCCCACTTGGTAACGCAGCATCAGTTTGACTGCTTCATCTAAGGTTGCCACATCACCACGGTGGAAATACGGTGCGGTTAACTCAACATTGCGCAGAGTTGGCACTTTCTGGCGCAGTTTATCGCGTTCCTCAGAGGTGACATTCATGCGGCCAATGTCTTGTGCAGTGACTTCACCAAATTCATAGTCTTTCTTCAAACCTAAAGGTTCGAAAGAACGACCACCGAGGATCACGCCGCCGTGGCAGGTCGCACATTTATTCTCTTTAAATAATTGGTAACCATGCAACTGTTGCGCTGTCAGTGCAGTGCTATCGCCACGTAACCAATTATCGAAGGGGGAGTCTGGGGTGATTAAGGTTTTTTCGAATTCCGCGATGGCATCTGTGATGCTGTCGCCCGTAAACCCTTCAGGGTAAACCGCATTGAAATCCTGTTTTAATACCGGGTCTTTATCCAGTTTTACAATGATTTCATCCCATGATTTGGACGCCATTTCGATTGGGTTTAATGGTGGGCCACCGGCTTGTGCTTGCAAGTCAGGAGCACGACCATCCCAGAATTGCTCGACGTTAAACACAGAGTTGAACACAGTGGGTGCGTTGATTGGTCCAACGGCACCGCCAACACCGATAGAGGTTTTACGACCATCAACACCACCCGCGTTTAGCGCGTGACAGTGAGCACAAGAGATGGTGCTATCCCCAGATAAGCGAGCGTCATGGTACAGACGGAAGCCTAATGCCACCTTCTTATCATCTACATCCAGTGATTTTGGAATGGGTTGGATTGGCTCATTGCGGTGCTCCGCCGCGGTGTCCTCGGTGGCATAATGCTCTGCGCGTTGCTTCGCAATCCAACCGAGTAATTTATCGCGTTCTTCGTCACTTACGCTACTTGCCCAGTGCAGTGCGACATAGCGTGTTGGTGGCATGGTGTGGTTCTGCATCACCCACTCAATTTTATTCAATTCGCTCTGAGGAACCGGTTCCCCAGCAATTAACGCAGCGCGAGCAGCTTCGAGGTTAAAGGACTTATAACCCAGCTGAATATCGTACTCCATCAGTTGTTTAGCAATTGGAAATGAGGCATAAGCAGGTAAGTCAGTTGACGGCGTGTGACAGTAATCGCATCCTTTTTCAGCAAAGAATTGGAGGACTTGATTATTTTCTGCAATTTTAGATGTCTGAATGTCATTATTTTGTCTTCGTTGATCATCGTGGTACCACACATATCCCGATAACCCAAAATAACCGAGTAAAAGCAAAAATATGACAGCGACCGTAATGCGAGTAAGTTTTTTCATTACACTATCCTTGGAAGATTGCGGTCAAATATAATTAAATATTTTTAGTTAATATAATTCTACAGCCGGCCTATGATGGATAAATAAAGCGCAATGGTTCTTGATTTTTATCAATGATAACCATTGGTTTAATCGATTGCTGAAATAAGATTTACCTATCAATAAGAATAAAATATATTTTTACCGTTTTTTATTTGCCTTAACTTGATGATTTTATTGAATTATATTTATTTCGTGATTTTGTTTTTATTTGAAATTATCATTTATTGCTGACTGGTCATTAATGATGACTTTGTTGCTAATTCAAATAAATTAAGTAAATTTAACCAGTTTTAATATAAGTTAAGTCAGGTTTTATATTTATTGCAAATTAAATGCATATTTAAAATGAATCAAATAAAGAAATAAATAAAGCGTAAATTAAAAATAATGATGTAAAAATAGCGAATTATTTTTATTTTATTACCGTGAAATCGTTAAAAATAATTCAGCCAGTAAATTCTCACCTAAATTCATTCCCTCCAAAAATCTTTTTTGATGTAGATGCGTGTCGATAATGGCCATTTGCCGCCTTCGTTTCATCGTCATTAGTGTCGAACCTTCCATGGTATTTATTTAATCTATTGATAAATAACAAAAATAATCATGGCATGAAATATGCTAATACAACTCCATCAATATGAATAATTCGACCAATTTGATTGGAGGGTAAGGCGAATGAATCGCTTTGTGATTGCCGACCCGCAACTCTGTATCGGATGTAATACCTGTATGGCTGCATGCTCAGAAACACATAAAGCACAGGGATTACAATCACATCCGAGACTAAGTGTGGTGAAAGTAGGAGAGCTAACCGCCCCGATGCTGTGCCGTCAGTGTGATGATGCACCGTGTGCGCGGGTGTGCCCAGTGAATGCGATTACACATGAAAATGACATGATCGTGTTGAATGAGAGCCTGTGCATTGGCTGTAAGCTTTGTGGCCTAGTGTGCCCGTTTGGGGCGATTACGCCATCGGGCAGTAAACCTGTCGATATGCCTGATTTCTTTGAGCAATATGTGCCAAAAGAAATGCTGCTGGATGTGCCAGACAGCTTGCCGACCATGAACCCATTCTTAGCGTGGAATGCGGGTATTCGCAATATCGCCGTGAAATGTGATTTATGTGATTTTAGCGAAGATGGCCCTGCATGTGTGAAGGTTTGCCCAACCGATGCCCTCCATCTGGTTGAGGAAAACCAATTGGAAAACGAAAGTGCGAAACGCCGCAATGCGTCTGTCGATGCGATGCCGCCAGAGTTCGACATTTTTGTCTCACGGCAGGAGAACCTCTAACATGACAGCGCTTCAATTACTTTTGTGGTCAATTGCCTTATATACCGTCGGCGGGTTTGCCTCGCTGCTGTTTAAGCGCCAAGAAAAAATCGCCATTTATGTGGCGGGAATTTCGGCGATTATCGGTGGCTTATTGGGGTTATGCAGCGCCATTCCCGTTTTAATGAACGGCGAAGTACTGACGTATATGGCACAAGGGCCATTCCCCTTCGCCCATTTTGTGGTGCGAATGGATAGCTTAGCCGCCTTTATGGTGATGGTGATTTCGTTGTTGGTCACCGTCAGCGCCCTGTATTCACTAAACTACGTTCAAGAATATTACGGACGCGGGGCGTGGAGCATGGGTTTTTTCCTTAATCTGTTTATCGCCTCGATGGTGGCCTTGGTGGTGATGGATAATGCGTTCTATTTCATTATCTTATTCGAAATGATGTCACTCGCATCTTGGTTCCTGGTTATTGCGGACCAAGACGACAAATCGATTCGCGCTGGCCTGCTGTATTTCTTTATTGCCCACGCAGGGTCGATTCTTATCATGATAGCCTTCTTCTTAATGTGGCGGCAAAGTGGCAGCTTAGATTTCGATTCCTTCCGTCAACTCACTCTTTCGCCAACCATGGCATCGGTTGTGTTCTTATTGGGATTTTTTGGCTTTGGCGCCAAGGCAGGGATGCTCCCATTGCACAGCTGGTTACCGCAAGCTCACCCCGCAGCACCGTCACATGCCTCTGCTTTGATGTCAGGGGTGATGGTGAAAATTGGTATCTTTGGGATCATCAAAGTGGGTATCGACCTGTTAGGTGCTACCCAAGGCTGGTGGGGCATTGTGGTGTTGGCCTTCGGCGCGGTGTCTTCTGTCCTTGGGGTGATGTACGCACTGGCAGAGCACGATATTAAGCGCTTACTCGCTTGGCATACCGTCGAAAACATCGGGATCATCTTGATGGGCGTCGGTGTTGGCATAGTCGGTATGGCAAATAACATGCCAGTACTGGCGACTATTGGCTTGCTCGGTGCGGTTTACCACTTGCTCAACCACGCGGTATTTAAAGGGTTGTTATTCCTTGGAGCTGGAGCGGTGATTTACCGTATTCATACCCGCGATATGGAGAAAATGGGCGGGTTAGCGAAACTGATGCCATTGACGGCAACCGCCTTTTTAATCGGCTGTATGGCGATTTCAGCATTACCGCCTTTAAACGGTTTTGTCAGTGAGTGGTACACCTATCAATCCCTTTTCTCAATGAGCCACGAAGGCACATTCATCATGCGTATCAGTGGCCCTATCGCTATTGTGATGTTAGCCATCACAGGGGCATTGGCGGCGATGTGTTTTGTGAAAGTGTATGGGGTCAGTTTCTGTGGCGGCGCGCGTAGCGAACAAGCCACCAAAGCGCGGGAAGTGCCTTGGACAATGACCGCGGCGATGCTGATTTTAGCGGCTATCTGTGTGGTTCTAGGTGTGGGTGCCAGCGTGATTGCCCCCGTATTGGCGAATGTGGCGATGTCATTAACCAGCGCCACGGATATTACGGTTGCCCAAGGGGCGATGCTCATGCCAGATAGCGCGGCACAAGCGATGATCTCCCCAGCGATGACCTTCGTTCTGTTACTCGCCTTACCGCTTATTCCGTTCATTATTTACTTGGCATTCAAAGGCAAACAAATGGGCTTTCGCCGTAAAGGCGATGCGTGGGCATGTGGCTACGCGTGGGAAAAAGACATGTCAGTATCTGCGGGGGGCTTTACTCAACCGCTGCGTTCAATGTTTGCACCACTATACCGTATGCGTGAGCAACTCGACCCATCGGCGCGGTTGGCGCAAACCTTAGAAGTCACGAAAGTAGGAGCGGGGAAAGTTGAGCCTTTCTGGGATGAAAAAATTATTTACCCGTTCGTCCGTTGTATTAATCGAATTGCGAAGCGCATGCAGTGCTTACAAGGTGGGGACTTCAGGTTGTATTGCCTGTATGTCGTTGCTGCGTTAGTGGTGCTGCTCGTCGTGATCGCGGCGTAAGGGGAGAAACCATGACAATTCAAGAAACACCGACATTGATGATGGGGCTCTTTGCCGTAATTCAAGCCGTTATTTTGCTGCTGTTAACCCCGTTATTCACCGGTATTTCACGGCAAATTCGCGCCAAAATGCACTCGCGCCAAGGCCCTGGTATTTGGCAGGATTATCGCGATATTACCAAACTGCTAAAACGCCAATCCGTTGCACCTCGTGACTCAGGTGCTATCTTTCGCATCATGCCGTATGTGCTGCTTGGTAGCATGCTGCTGTTGGCGATGGCTTTGCCCGTTTTCACGTTGAACTCGCTGTTTAGCGGGGCGGGCGACTTAATTATCGTGCTGTACATTTTTGCGCTGTTCCGTTTTTTCTTTTCACTCTCAGGTTTGGACACGGGTAGCCCATTCGCAGGAATTGGCGCAAGCCGTGAGCTCACGCTTGGGGTATTAGTCGAACCGATTTTATTCCTTGGCCTATTGGTGGTGGCGCTGATTGCCGGCTCAACCAATATCGGGACCATTAGCTCGGTGATGAGTGAAGGCTGGATTTCGCCCACCGCCACTTTTTTAGCCTTGTTAGCGTGTGGTTTTGCCACCTTTATTGAAATGGGGAAAATCCCGTTTGACGTGGCAGAAGCAGAGCAAGAGCTTCAAGAAGGGCCATTAACGGAGTACTCAGGTTCAGGCTTAGCGTTGGTAAAATGGGGCATTGGTCTCAAACAAGTGATTGTGGCGGTACTGTTTTTATCCATCTTCTTCCCATTTGGTAATGCCAGTGTGTTGACGGTGGGCAGCTTGCTGATTGCGTTAGTGCTGTTGCTGGTGAAATTACTTGTGATTTTTGTGCTGGCGTCGCTGGTGGAAAACAGTCTGGCGCGTGGGCGTTTTTTACTGACGCACCATGTGACGTGGTTAGGGTTCGGTGTTGCGGCACTCGGATTCGTTTTTTACCTCACTGGCCTATAAGGAGCGACACAGCATGTTAGAAAATATTGCACTCGCCACGCTACTTATTCCCTTTATTGGCGCATTACTGGTGAGTAGCTTGCCCACTCGTATGGCACCGTGGCTGAGCACCGTTGTTGCACTGATTGCTTCAATCGGTACGGGGATACTCGGCTGGCTGTATTTATCCGGTGGCAAAGTGGCCACTACGCTGACCCTGATCCAAGCAGGGGATGTCGAGCTATTCGGCTTCACTATTGACGGCGTTAGCACATTGATTGCCTTTGCAGTCGTGTTCTTAGGTTTCTTAATCTGTTTATATTCAACGGGTTATTTAACTGAGGGGAACCGCGAGCACGCCCATGGACCAACTCGTCGTTATTATGCATTCTTGCTGATATTTATCGGGGCAATGGCTGGTGTGGTGTTATCTTCCACCATTTTAGGCCAGTTAGTCTTCTTCGAAATTACGGGGGGATGTTCTTGGGCATTGATTGGTTATTACCAAACTGAAAAATCCCAACGCAGTGCGATGAAAGCGCTGCTTATCACTCACATTGGTTCGTTAGGGCTGTATTTAGCTGCTGCCACTTTATTTATCAACACAGGGACATTCGCGCTGAGCGCCATTGGCCAGCTCAATGAGTCTGCAAGTTTGATTGTGTTTGGTGGGATTTTATTCGCTGCGTGGGGGAAATCAGCTCAACTGCCTCTGCAAGCGTGGTTGCCTGATGCAATGGAAGCACCTACCCCAGTGAGTGCTTACTTACATGCGGCATCAATGGTGAAAGTCGGGGTATATATCTTCGCCCGTAGCTTGATGTCCTCGGATCATGTGCCTGAAATCATTGGTTGGGTCGGTGTGGTGATGGCAGTTATCACTCTGGTGTATGGTTTTATGATGTACCTGCCACAAAAAGACATGAAACGTCTGCTGGCATGGTCAACTATCACTCAGCTGGCTTACATCTTCCTTGCCCTGTCGTTATCCGTATTTGGGTCGAAAGAAGCGTTCCAAGGCGGTATCGCCTATATCTTCAACCACGCATTTGCCAAAAGCTTGTTCTTCCTTGTTGCGGGTGCGCTGAGTTATAGCTGTGGAACACGGATGCTGCCACGTTTACGCGGCTTAGCAAAACGTTACCCGCTGTTGGGTGTTGGTTTCTGCGTTGCCGCACTGGCAATTGCAGGGGTACCACCGCTTAACGGCTTCTTCAGCAAATTCCCTATCTTCGCGGCAGGCTTCGCCCTTTCTGAACACTTCTGGATCCTCACACCAATTATGGTGCTGGTGTTGATTGAATCGGTCGCTAGCTTTGCATGGCTACTGTACTGGTTCGGCAAAGTGGTGCCCGGTGAGCCAAGTGAAGACGTGGCAAACGGCAGTGCTGTGCCATGGGCAATGCAGTGGGTGATTGGTTTGCTGATCGTGATGTCCTTCGGTTCGAGCGTGATAGCCGTCATCTGGCTCAATTAAGGGAGAGAAAGTATGACTGGTTCCATGATTGTGAATAATTTAGCGGGATTGATGATGATCACCTCGCTGTTGGTTATCGGGGCGAAGCGTCCTGTGACCTCGTGCTGGTTCTATGCCTTGCAATCGCTGGTGTTAGTGGCGATTTTTGGCACCTTGTCCCAGACCCTCCATGCCCCTGAACTCGCGATGTGGGCGGGTTCGGCATTTATCACCAAGGTGATTTTAGTCCCTGTGATTTTAGGTTATGCATTTCGCAAGCTGTCAGACCCGTCAGCCAATGGCGGGGTGATCAGCCCTGCATGGTTGATGCTAGCCGCGGCAGTGATAGTGGTGCTGTGCTGGTTTGTGGTCGAGCCTATCAAATTGCCGATTGCCACGGAGCTAAAACCTGCGCTGGCGGTTTCCCTCGGTCACTTTATGTTAGGCCTGCTGTGCATTGTCACACAGCGCAATATCCTCAAACAGGCGTTTGGTTACTGCTTGATGGAAAACGGCTCTCACTTGACCTTGGCTTTACTGGCTTATAAAGCGCCTGAGCTGGTGGAAATTGGTATCGCCACCGATGCGATTTTCGCCGTGATTATCATGGCGGTACTGGCACGTAAAATTTATCGCACGCTCAACACACTGAACGTGGATCAACTGACCGCGCTGAAGGGGTGATGAGATGAGTCAAAGTATGTTGTTAACGTTATTAATGGCAACGCCGCTGGTGATTTCACTGCTGGCCTTTGCGTGCCGATTGCTCGGTAGCGGCGCAAAACCCGCCGTTACACTGGTGCATACTGTCGGCATTGTGGTGTTGTTGGTTTTGTCATTGTGGATGGTCAATACCATCAGTGAGGTCGGTGATTTGCTGATGGCGGGGAACTGGATCCACCTCGATAGCCTCGCAGGGTTATTTCTCGCTATTTTAGGTATTGTCGGCTTCTTAACGGGGTTATATTCCATCGGCTACATGAATCACGAAGTGGCAGATGGCGAGATCAGTGTAGGAACCTTATGTAATTACTATGGTTTCTTCCACCTGTTCTTATTTACCATGCTGTTGGTGATCACCAGTAATAACCTAATTTTAATGTGGGCAGCGGTGGAAGCGACCACACTGAGCTCGGCGTTCTTAGTGGGGATTTATGGGCAGCGTTCGTCACTGGAAGCGGCGTGGAAATACATCATTATTTGTAGCGTGGGCGTGGCATTTGGCCTGTTTGGGACAATTTTGGTGTACGCCAATGCGGTCAATGTGATGCCAAACCCTGAGCTCGCTATTTTCTGGACCGAAGTGCTGAAATACACCGAGTTACTTGACCCAACCTTGATGCATTTAGCGTTTGTCTTCGTGCTGATTGGTTTTGGTACCAAAACGGGTCTGTTCCCAATGCACGCTTGGTTACCTGATGCGCACAGTGAAGCACCAAGCCCAACCTCTGCGTTACTTTCCGCAGTACTGCTTAACTGCGCACTGCTGATCATCATTCGCTACTACATCATCGTAACCTCCGCGATTGGCGGTGAATTCACTCAAACGCTATTGCTGGTATTCGGCTTGCTCTCAGTGGCCGTTGCCGCATTTTTCATCTTAGTGCAAAAAGACATGAAACGCCTGCTGGCCTATTCCAGTGTGGAAAACATGGGGCTGATTGCAGTGGCATTGGGTATTGGTGGCCCATTAGGGGTGTTAGCGGCCTTGCTGCACACCTTGAACCATAGCTTGGGTAAAACCTTGCTGTTCTGCGGTTCAGGGAACGTTTTACTGAAATACGGCACGCGAGATATCACCGTGGTGAAAGGCTTACTGCGTACTATGCCATTTACGGCAGTGGTGTTTGCCGGCGGCGCATTGGCTCTGGGCGGTATGCCGCCATTCAATATTTTCCTCAGCGAATTCATGATTGTGGTCGCGGGGATCGCCGCTAATCATTTCTGGTTAACCCTGCTGGTTTTGGTGTTGATCACTATCGTGTTAGGCGGGTTGGTGCGCATGATCTCGAAAACCTTATTTGGCGAGCAACCCGACTGTGTGTCTCGTGGTGAACTGGGTATTTTAACGACGTTGCCAATGGCAGTCCTCATCGTATTGATGTTAGTGATGGGAACCCACATTCCACAACCAGTTAGCCGCTTACTCGAAAATGCCGCCACTATTGTATTAACCGATAGCGCGGCAACTTCAACAGAATCAACTCAATTACATTACCAATGGCCGTGGGGTGTTAGCGCCTCTACCGCATCAGTGCAGGAGAAATAACGTGAGCTATCAGAACTATACAGATACCCTTCAAGGCGTTCGCAAAGGCGTTGGCTATCTGACTCAAGTGCGCGAGAAATTTCCCCATGCGGTGCTGGATGAAGAGTGGCAGACCGCTAATCAGCTCACCATTACCGTGAAAACGGATATGCTACCTGAGGTGGTGGAGTTTCTTTACTACGGCTGTGGCGGTTGGTTACCTGTTTTATGGGGCAATGATGAACGCCCACTCAATGGCCAATTTGCCGTGTATTACGCGCTTTCCATGGAAGAAGGGGAAAAATGTTGGGTGACAGTGAAAGCCTTTGTTAGCCCAATCACCCAAGAGTTCCCGTCTGTGACGCCGCGTGTTCCTGCTGCCGTTTGGGGGGAGCGAGAAATCCGCGATATGTACGGCCTGCGCCCCGTTGGCTTGCCCGATGAACGCCGCTTAGTACTGCCTGATGATTGGCCAGAAGATTTATACCCGTTGCGTAAAGACACCATGGATTATCGCCAGCGCCCTGCGCCAACCACCGACACCGAAACCTACGAGTTTATTAACGACAGCAAAACCCAAAGCCGCGTTGTACCTATTGGCCCGCTGCATATCACCTCCGATGAACCTGGGCATTTTCGCTTATTCGTTGATGGCGAGCGTATTGTCGATGCGGATTACCGTATGTTTTATGTCCACCGTGGGATGGAAAAACTGGCAGAAACCCGCATGGGCTATAACGAAGTCACGTTTTTATCTGACCGTGTTTGCGGAATTTGTGGTTTTACCCATAGCGTGGCGTATACCTCTTCGGTGGAAAATGCCCTTGGTATTTATGTACCTCAACGTGCGCACACCATTCGCAGTGTGCTTTTAGAAGTCGAGCGTCTTCACAGCCACTTACTGAATATTGGCCTCGCAAGCCACTTTACCGGGTTCGACACGGGGTTTATGCAGTTTTTCCGCGTGCGTGAAAAATCCATGACCATGGCGGAATTGCTAACAGGCGCACGTAAAACGTACGGCACGAACCTGATTGGCGGCGTTCGCCGTGATTTCCTCAAAGAACAGCGTGTGAAAACCATTCAGTTGGTGCAGGAGATGCGCCGTGATGTAACCCAATTGGTGGACATGTTACTGAGCACGCCAAATATGGAACAACGTACTGTTGGCGTAGGGCGTTTAGAACCACAAATTGCCCGTGATTACAGCCCTGTGGGGCCGATGATCCGCGCGAGCGGCTTTAAACGCGATGTGCGCTTTGACCACCCATTTGCCGATTATGGCAACTTACCAAAAACCTTATTCAGCCTTGATGGCTGCGATGTGTATTCAAGGGTGATGGTGCGTATTAAAGAAACGCTGGATTCCTTGTCGATGATTGAATACGCGCTAGATAACATGCCAGAAGGGCCAATCCTCACGGAAGGCTTTACTTATCAGCCACATAAATTTGCGCTGGGTTATACGGAAGCGCCGCGCGGGGAGGATGTTCACTGGAGCATGTTAGGGGATAACCAAAAACTGTACCGCTGGCGTTGCCGTGCGGCGACCTATGCCAACTGGCCAGTGTTGCGCTATATGCTGCAAGGCAATACGGTTTCCGATGCGCCGTTGATCATTGGTAGCCTTGACCCTTGTTACTCTTGTACTGACCGTGTGACGCTGGTGGACGTGAAAAAACGCAAAGCCAAAACCGTGGCATACAAAGAACTTGAGCAGCACAGTATCGACCGTAAAACGTCGATAATGAAATAGGCGGAGGGCATATTATGTTTAAACTGTTTAAAACCCTTCAAAATGCAGGAACGGCGACGGTGAAATACCCGTTCAAGCCCCTTGAAGTGGCTCACGGATTTCGTGGTAAACCTGAATATGACCCGCAACAATGCATTGCCTGCGGCGCCTGTATTTCCGCGTGCCCTGCCAATGCGTTAACCATGGAAACTGACTTGGCAAGCGGTGAGCGTCGTTGGCAGTTATTCCTCGGGCGCTGCATCTATTGTGCCCGTTGTGAAGAAGTGTGCCCAACTCGCGCCATTCATTTAACGGAAGAATTCGAAACGGCGGTCATGAATAAGGCTGACTTGTACATGAAAGGCACCTTCCGCTTACAACATTGCCGCCAATGTGGCGAAGCATTCGCCCCTAAAAAATCGGTGGATTACGCGATGGCGTTAATGGTGGCGTCAGGTATTGAAGAAAGCGGTATTGAAGCGCTACGCCCGATGTATGAAACCTGCCCATCCTGTAAACAAAAAAACAATTTGCTGAACAATGGCCGCCAAAATTTCCGCTTGCACATTGAGGGAGATAAATAATGAGTCTGCCAGATATTCCTATTAATCATCACGTTAGCCAGCCTATTCAATTGGATGAGCAAGTGGCTAAGCTGAAAAGCACGCTGCTCAAAGACATCAAGCGCTCCGCCTATGTGTACCGTGTTGACTGCGGTGGCTGTAATGGCTGCGAAATCGAAATTTTCTCAGCAATTACCCCCGTTTTTGACGCAGAACGCTTCGGGATCAAAGTGGTTGCCTCCCCTCGCCACGCAGATATTTTGCTGTTCACTGGAGCGGTCACTCGCGCTATGCGCATGCCTGCATTACGGGCTTATGAGTCCGCACCTGATCCCAAAATTTGTATCTCCTATGGGGCTTGTGGTTGTGGTGGCGGTATTTTCCATGATCTGTATTGCGTGTGGGGTGGTAGCGAGCACATCGTGCCTATCGATGTGTGGATCCCAGGTTGCCCGCCAACCCCTGCGGCGACCATTTATGGCTTTGCCGTGGCACTGGGTTTACTGAAACAAAAATTGTCAGCGCAAGACCATCATGAAGCCGATGACGAGCGTGTTGAGCTTATATTGCCATCTATTCCGCTTGCCACTCGGGTGATGATCGAACGTGAAGCGCGCCGCCAAGCGGGTTATTACCAAGGCCGCGAAATTAGCGACCGGTTTTTATCCTTATTAGATGGCGCGAGCCCAGTCCAAGTTCAAAGCACATTACAAACGTGGCTCAACGAAGAGCAAGACCCTCGTTTGCGTGACATTGTTAACCGTTTAGTCGCTGTGTTGAAGCAAGGAGGCATTCATGACTAGTCCAGCTTCGGCTAGCCCTTCGCCAACGGAAGGCGAAGTCTTTTTTTGGTCTTTGCGCCAAAAGTTTGTCGACAGTGACGATGACATTCCAGAAGATGCCCAGCAAGTGATGTATTACTCGTTGGCGATAGGTCACCACGTTGGGATGATTGATTGCCTAAAAACCGAGTTAGTCTGCCCGCTAGCGGGCTATCAGTCTTGGGTTCAAGCCTTACCTGAGGGGGAGGCTCGTCGTAAGTTACAAGGCTTAATCACCTTTGGTGAAATTAATATCGACTCGACCCACACCAATATGTTGGCGCTGGCATTAGATGGTTTTGCTAAAGACCCGCAGTCCCCTTATCAAGCGTGGAGCGAAACGCTGATCCAGCTTCTCGGCGAAATTGAGCGGGAACCCGCGATTTATTTGATTGTGAAGCGGCAGGGCGTGGGGCATACAACCCGACAAGGCTCTCTATTATTAGATGATGAATTTGCTGAAAACAAGGTATTAGCCGAACCAAACCAACCCTCTGTGCAAAACCTGATGTTGGCCGTCGGAAACAGCATGATGGGGGATGACGGTGCCGGGCCGATGTTATTCGATTTAATGGAAGCCAACTCGATTGATGGCTGGCTGGCGATTAACGGCGGGAGCAGCCCTGAAAGTGTATCTCACCAAGTGCGTGCATTAAAACCCCAGCGCTTATTGATTGTGGATGCTGCCGATATTGGTTTAGCACCGGGTGAAATACGAATTATTGACCCCGATGATATCGCTGAAATGTTTATCATGAGCACCCATAATTTGCCGTTAAATTTTTTAATCGACCAATTAAAAGAGGATATTGAAGAGATTATTTTCTTAGGTATTCAGCCAGACTTAGTGGGTTTTTATATGCCAATGAATGAGAAGGTGATTTCGGCAGTGCAACAAGTGTATGCTGCATTACCTCAGTGGCAAGGGTTAGGCGGCTTTACCCTATTTGAGGGGGAATAAACGCCTAGGGGGAAGATCGCAGTGCGGTGAGGCGCTGCGATTTGTCCTCGACTTAAGCATTACCTCGCAAAAAGTAGCCAACATCTTCCTCGACTTCTTCCATCGCCATGAGTGCGGCAAGGGTATCGTGTGCTTCTTGTTCATCAATGATGCTCATCGCAAAGCCCACATGGACAAGCACCCATTTGCCAATCATTGCTGCGGTTTCCCCTTCACATACTAGCGCAATATTCACATCGCGTTTGACGCCACAAACTTCAACTTGGGCGGTATCCATCGGGGACTCGCCTACGCTGACCACTTTTCCGGGGATGCCTAAACACATAACAAACTCCTACATAGAATATTATTCAACTTCAATCTGTTTGACCTGCATGCTACTGCTGCTATCCACGTGCAAATTTCGGCTGCCACAGTGTGGGCAGCCCGCTTCAAATTGGGTGATTTGCACGGTACGTTGGCAATCGCGGCATTGTGCCTGAGCGGGTACGGTAGACACATGGAGCGTAGCGCCTTGCGCAAGGGTATTGCGACAAATAATGTCGAAGCAAAAATGCACCGCTGACTCTTCGACACAGGAGACCGCACTTAATTCGAGCCACACCCCTGTGACGCGCTGGGCATGGTTTTGCTTGGCGTGTTGCTCAATGATTTCAAAGGCATTTTGGCATAATGCAACTTCATGCATAGCACGCTCCTTACAGCAGGATATCCGGCGGAATTTCAAAGGCAGCACGGCGTCGGCGCTCTTTAATGATTTCATCCATACGGTTTCTATCGACAACCATCAACGCCTCCGTTGGGCACACTTCCACACAAGCAGGACCTCCTTCGCGGGTATGGCATAAGTCGCATTTATGGGCTTCAGCGCGATATTGTGGGATGGTATTGAGAGCAGTGACTTGCTGGTCGACTTGTCGGCTGATGACTTCCATGGTGCCGTAAGGGCAGGCGATAACGCAGGTTTTACAACCAATACATTTTGATTGGTCAACATAGACAAAATCATCTTTACGGCTGATCGCACCATTCGGGCACACATTGGCACACGGGGCATCTTCACATTGGCGGCACACTACGGCCGTACTGACGGTATAACCTTTTAATACATGAATTCGTGGGAAAAATTCATCTTTGACGACAGTGGCGATCCCCGTTTCTTGTTCTTGGTGGGATACCACACACGCGACTTCGCAAGTATGGCAGCCAATGCATTTTTTGGGATCTGCAATGATGAAACGGTTCATCCTACTCTCCTGAATAATAGATGATGACAATACATTCAACGTTCCGATGTACTTGTTTTCAATTTAGATACTCAGGTATAAGCATGGATCGTGCCAAATTGATGGAATAATTAAATTCAGTTAAATCAGTAAATTAATAAATAGTGGAGGGCTTTATTCATAGACGGAAAATATATTCGACACGCTTTCGACAATAATGACGAAGCTTAATATTGATTCGTTATATAATTATATATATTACAATTTAATTTACAGGGTAAAAATAGGGGATTGGATCAAAGTTAAATCAGACAATGATATTATTTTTCTTTAGAGTCATTACAATAATCTTATTTGGTGTCGTATTGATGTTTAATTATATCAATGGCCATTAGTTTGAGTGTTTATAACATCTCAAGGAAATGATTAAAAAGAATGGGGTATTTGTGGGGATCACTGAAAGTAATGAACGTATACGCCATGAACGCGACCAATATCGAATACTGGTAGATATTACTAATTCCGTTTTATCACATTTAGAAATGGATGGATTAGTTGCCGAAGTTTCCCGAGAAATTTACCGCTTTTTTGGTATTCGCCAAATTAGTATTGCCCTGTGTGATAATTATAGCTCGGCGGTATACCTTTGTTATTCAAGTCATCACCGCCGCGGAAAACCCGTTGAAAAGAGCCAATACCACTTAAATGAATTACACCCTGATTTAACGCAAGTGCTTGAAAGTAATCAGTCTATGCGCTTGACCCTTGACCAATCAACCCAAGACCCGCTATACCAGCACCTATGTGCCCAAGGAATGACAGAGACGTTTTTATTACCGTTGGCATTTAACCACAAACCCCTTGGCGTTTTAGTCTTATCCCACGAAGATACCCGCATTTTTACCGATGATAACTGCAATTTACTCAAACAGATTGCGGCGCGTTTTGCTATTGCGGTGGATAATGCGGCGGCGTACGGTGAAATTACTCGCTTAAAAGACAGTTTGAAAAATGAAAACCTCTGGCTCAATGAGCAAATTCACGGCAATGAAAGTTTTAGCGAAATCATTTTTCAAAGTGCAGCTATGCGTAATGTGCTCGACCAAGTGGATTTGGTGGCGCGCAGCGACAGTACCGTATTGATTTTAGGGGAAACGGGAACAGGTAAAGAGTTAATCGCCCGTGCCATTCACCGGTTAAGTGACCGACATCGTCGCGCAATTATTAAGATGAACTGTGCGGCTATTCCGTCTGGTTTGTTGGAAAGTGACTTATTTGGTCACGATAAAGGCGCGTTTACTGGGGCAACCACTACGCACATCGGCCGTTTTGAAATGGCGGATAAAAGCACGCTATTTTTAGATGAAATCGGCGATATGCCATTGGAATTACAACCAAAATTACTCCGTGTGCTACAAGAGCGTGAAATAGAACGTATCGGTGGCAACAAAGTTATTCCTGTGGATGTACGGCTGATTGCGGCAACGAACCGTGACTTAAAGGGCATGACGGATGAGCGTGAGTTCCGTGAGGATCTGTATTATCGGCTGAATGTGTTCCCGATTATTATCCCGCCGCTACGTGAAAGGCCTGAAGATATTCCACTACTTGCCACCCATTTTACGCAAAAAATTGCGCAGCGTATGAACCGTAAAATTGAGTGTATTCCCCGTGACGCACTGGCACAGCTATCGTTGTATCCATGGCCGGGTAATGTCCGTGAGTTGGAAAATGTCATTGAGCGGGCAGTGATTTTAACTCGTGGAAATACCTTGAATTTACAACTGCATGAACTCAATATCCCAAAGCCTTCACGCCTTAAAAATGCCTTTGAAAAGCCCAGCGCCATAGAAAAACGCATGCAAACCGCAGCCCCCGAAAGCGATGACGAAGAACGGGATAGAATTATTGCGGCGCTACGAGCGACAAACGGTGTGGTTGCTGGGGCGAGGGGGGCTGCAACGCGCTTAGGGTTAAAACGCACCACATTATTATCACGTATGCAGCGGTTAGGGATCTCGGTTCAGGATTTATTCTGATTTTTTATTTTTTGATTATATTTATCAGGCTGATTATCGTTATTTTCATATAATGGATAGTAATATGAAAATAAATAATAATTGTCTTAATGAAATTAATTATTATTTATATTTGAAGAGCGCGACTGAGATTAAATTTATTCAAATATCATTTAATTTTTTTGAAATCAGACTGAATAACAAATTATCAATATTTTATTAATATACACATTATTAGTTAATCAAATAAAAAAGCCAATGGTTTGATTGAAACCATTGGCTTAATTGGTTATTTAACGCAAATTAAAGGCCTTCTGCCGCCTCACGTAACCGACGTTTAATCCCTGTGTATTCCTGAACAACGAAATACTCGGCTTTTTGTTGGTCCGCAATAGGCTCAACCCGTACTGCACAGTACTTATATTCAGGGGTTTTGGTGATTGGGCTGAGGTTTTCTGCCACGAGCTCATTACAGGCACCAATCCACCACTGATAAGTCATGTATACCGCGCCTTTATTAGGTCTGTCACTGATATTGGCTCGGGTAATAACTTTACCTTGCCGTGATGCCACCCAAACCAGCTCTTGGTCTTTAATCCCCAACGCTTTTGCATCTGCGGTATTGATTTGCACAAAACCGGGCTCATCCGCTAATGCTGCCAAGGCTTTGCAGTTACCCGTCATTGAGCGGCAAGAGTAGTGACCCACTTCGCGCACTGTTGCTAACACCATCGGATAATCCGCGCTAACTTGGTCAATCGGTGGGCGCCAATCGCAGGTAAAGAATTGCCCTTTGCCATTTGGCGTGTCGAATTGACCACCTTCGTACAAATATTCCGTGCCGGGGCTGTCTAATGTCTTACACGGCCATTGAATATAGGCTAAGTCCGCCATTTTTTCATAGGTCGCGCCATAGTAAATCGGGCACAATTCACGTAACTCATCCCAAATTTCTTTGGTGTTGTTGTAGTGCATTGGGTAACCCATGGCCGTTGACATTAAGCTAATGATTTCCCAGTCTGTTTTCACGTCACCGACAGGCTCGACCGCTTTATAGAAGCGTTGGAAACCACGGTCAGCGGCGGTGTACACACCTTCATGTTCCCCCCAAGACGTGGCAGGGAAAATCACGTCGGCAATGGACGCGGTTTTGGTCATAAAGATATCTTGGACAATCAACAACTCGAGCTTATCGAAAGTACGGCGGATAGTGGCAAGGTCAGGCTCCGTTTGTAGCGGGTCTTCCCCCATCACATAGTGAGCTTTTAACACACCTTCATCAATAAAGTGTGGTACTTCGCTCAGGGGAATACCGTTCTCTGCTGGCATACTTTCAATGCCCCAGAATTGAGCAAATTTTTCCAGTGCAGCGGTATCCGACACATACTGGTAGCCGGGCAGGGTATTTGGCAGTGCGCCCATATCGCAGGCGCCTTGTACGTTGTTTTGACCCCGAACAGGGCCAACGCCAACATGCGGCTTACCTAAATTCCCTGTAAGTAGCGCAAGGCTAGTGAGGGATTGAACGGTTTCAACACCTTGATAGAACTGGGTGACACCCATGCCCCACAAAATCGTCGCGCTTTCTGCTTTGGCATACATGCGGGCCGTTTTGCGAATGTCTTCTGCTTTGATACCCGTGGTTTCTTCCACTGATTCAGGGGTATAAGGCGCGACTAAGGTGCGATACTCTTCGAATTTCTCAGTATGTGCATCAATAAACGCTTTGTCATACAAGTTTTCTTCGATGATCACGTGGGCAAATGCATTCAGTAACGCAATGTTTGACCCATTTTTCAAAGGTAAGTGAATATCTGCAATGCGCGCAGTTTCAATATAACGCGGATCGCAAACAATAATTTGAGCCCCTTTTTCTTTCGCTTTTAAAATTCGGCGAGCGACAATAGGGTGTGAGTCTGCGGCATTGTAACCGAAGACAAAAATGCATTTGGTATCCTCAATTTCGACAATTGAGTTGCTCATGGCGCCATTACCGACCGAACGCTGCAGACC
Source organism: Providencia sp. UF-224 (assembly GCF_058245955.1). Classification (NCBI taxonomy): domain Bacteria; kingdom Pseudomonadati; phylum Pseudomonadota; class Gammaproteobacteria; order Enterobacterales; family Morganellaceae; genus Providencia; species Providencia sp. UF-224. Next base: position 62,268 of record NZ_JBSICC010000009.1, read on the forward strand.
TGCAACCGAAGGGCCGTGTCAGACACGTGCGCAGCAGTCGATATTATTGCTACCGACTGCCGCACGAACAAATTTTTGCATCACAAAGTTGGCTTCATTACCCGGGCCACGGGATGAGCCGGTCGTCATGATGGCTTTAGGGCCATATTTTTCTTTAATTGCCAGTAACCGAGAACTGGCAAATTCAATCGCTTCTTCCCATGAAACAACTTCGAGTTTGCCACCACGCTCACGACGGATCATCGGATTTTTTAAGCGAGGCGTTAATATTTTCGTATCGTGAATGAAGTCCCAGCCATAATAACCTTTTAGGCAGAGCTCCCCTTCATTGGTGTGACCATTTGCGCCCTCTGCGCCGATGATCTTCCCGTTCTCCACCTTCAGGTATATTTTACAGCCTGAGGCGCAATACGGGCAGACGGTGATGACTTTTTCCATCAACATTGCTCCTGTGTTTTTATGTAGCGGTCATTGCCGCCTTAACACTTAAGCTAATGCAGGGTTTATGCCAATTTTTAAGGTAAATTTATCGATATCTAACTGATTGAATTTATTGTTTTTGATGTGACCAAAGCTGTGTTGTGCCGTTTGGCAAACAGCGTGATCGTCAAAAATGTCGACGGCTATTGACGAGTTAAATGGTTGATAAGCTGCTCTACCGCAGGGGACGACAATGATTGGATGGCATAACACACGCCGATACGCCGTGACAGTGCATGGACAGGTAAAGGGCGGGAAACGATGTTTGCGTGTTCACTGGCAAGGGATTGCGGCACGATTGCCACGCCTAAGTTGAGCGCTACCAGACCAAGCGCGAGGGAAAAGGTGCTGGCATGGGCGGAGGGGGAATTTGCTGTCGCGCCGTAAATCGGTAAAAAACGCTGGTGCCAAGCAAGCTCAGGGCACATAACCCAACACAATCCGTGTAAATCAGCGGATGTCATGGTCTTTTTACTGGTGAGCGGGTGCTCTGGTGACATCGCTAAAACAAATGGCTCACTCGCGAGTGGAATAAACAGCTCATCCTCACAGCGCATTTCTTCGCAAGCAAGGCGGATATCTCCTTTACAGCCCGACTCCAAGGCAATTAATAAATGAAAATCAGGGTCTTGAATCTGTTTTAAGAAAGCACAAACATGCTGGTTAGCGATATCCTCTTCAATGCCAATTTGCAGAGGCTGGCGATTTTTTTCGCGTTTAAAGCTGCTTGCTAGAGTGTCTAGTTCAGCTACCATGCGTTGTGCGTGCGGGTATAAAATTCGTGCATCTTCAGTGACATCAACACCTCTTGGTAGGCGCTTAAACAGCTGGGTGCCTAAGCTATCTTCCAGCGTTTTGATCGTCGCTGAGAGCGCAGGTTGCGTGAGGAATAACCGCCGCGCAGCCGTGGTGATATTGCGTTCTTCGAAAACGGCGATAAAGGCGTGAAGTTGACGATAATCCATAGATTTTTTTGATGTCTGTGAGAAGAATAAACCATTTTAATGTAACTTTCGGATGAAATATAGTCTGCCCATGGTTTTAGATATCAATTAAATTTATATGGGATGCAATATGCAAAACGTAAAATCATTAGTGGTCATTACTGGTGCGAGTTCAGGCATTGGCCTTGCCACGGCAAAAATTCTGTCTAATGAAGGGCATGCACTTTTATTGCTGGCACGGCGCATTGAACCAATGTTGGCATTAAATTTACCTAACACGTTATGTAAGTCTATAGATGTTACGGATAGAACCGCCTTTGTGAATGCCATTAAAGAAGCAGAGGCGCAGTTTGGCCCGGTTGATGGCCTAATAAATAACGCGGGCGTTATGCTTTTAGGTGACATCACAAATCAAGACCCTAACCAATGGGATACTATGGTGGATGTGAATATTAAAGGCGTGTTGAATGGCGTTCATGCGGTTGCAGATGGCATGGTGGCACGTAAAAGTGGCACTATCATTAATATCAGTTCAGTCGCAGGGCGAAAAACCTTTCCAAACCATGTGGCGTATGTGGGCACTAAATTTGCTGTTCACGGCATTTCTGAAAATTTACGCGAAGAGCTTGCCCCGCATAATGTTCGTGTGATCACCATTGCACCAGGGGCGGTTGAAACAGAATTACTTAGCCACACGACGGATGAAGGGATTAAATCAGGCTACCAAGAGTGGAAAAAAGAGATGGGGGGCCTTGTGCTGTCAGCGGAGGATGTTGCCAATACTATTCGTTTCGCTTATCAACAGCCACAATCGGTGTGTATCCGTGAAATTGTCTTAGCGGCGACTCGCCAACAGGCTTAGTTTTCTATCGCTTCATCATTTTGTCATAAAACCGCCATCATGTTGTCACGCATCTGACTTAAGTTCGCAGTAACTCAGTTCGGATGGAGATAACATGATGTTTAGTGTCGATGCCTTACTCCACGATATATACCCACATCAAGCCCCACCTGCATGGAAGCGCAGTGTATTAAAACGCCTTCTTTTCGAAAAAGAATTTAGCCAATTTGCCCAAGATTACCCCCATTTGAAAGGGTTGGATCTTATCGAACAAGTTATTGAGCATTTCAATATTCGCTGTGAATTAATTGATGGTGATTTAGAAAATATCCCCGCAGAAGGTCCTGTTGTTTTGGTGGCAAATCACCCAATAGGCTCGTTAGATGGGCTAGCGTTATTACGCACCGTGGCAACCGTACGCCCTGATGTGAAAATCGTTGCAAACCAGTTTCTTAACTATATTGAACCATTAAAAAGCCTGTTTATTGCCGTCGATAATATCAGCAACCGCACCAATCGCCAGCAAGTGGAAGCCATGCAACAGCACTTGGACAACCGCGGGGCATTGATCGTATTTCCTGCGGGGGAAGTTTCGCGGCTCAGTAGTAAAGGCATTCGCGATAATCACTGGCGCACGGGTTTTTTACGCCTAGCAGCAAAAGCACGCGCCGCGATTGTGCCTATCCATATTCAGGGGCGAAATAGCCATTTATTCTATTTTGCCTCATTGATTTACAAGCCATTGTCCACGTTGATGTTGGTCAGGGAAATGTTCAAACAGCGGGGCAAAAAACTCAAAATTTGTATTGGGGGGCGCATTCCTTTTAGTCATTGGTATGATGGCCACACCAAAGCCCACGAGTTAGCAGAACGTTTTCGCCGCCACGTTTATTTATTAGGAAAGGGCAAAGAGGGGCTGTTTACCAGTGAAGCGGCAATTGCTTTACCTGAAGACCGACTTGAACTGAAAAAAGCCTTGGCAGCTTGTGAGCGTTTGGGCACATCACCAGATGGCAAAGCCATTTACCTTTATCAACGCCATCAAGAAGTCCGCTCGCCCATATTGCGTGAATTAGGACGGCTACGTGAGATTTCGTTTCGTGCGGTAGGGGAAGGTTCAGGCAAGCGCCGTGATTTAGATAGCTATGATGACGATTATTATCACTTAGTGTTGTGGGATGAAGATGAGCTCGATATCGTTGGTGCTTATCGTTTTATTCCTACAGAAAAGCAAATTGAAACCAAAGGGTTAGCGGGGATCTACAGCGCGAGTTTATTCCACTATGACGAAGGGATGCTTCCCATTCTTGCTCAAGGTATTGAGTTAGGTCGCAGTTTTATTCAACCGAAATATTGGGGAAAACGCGGGCTGGATTATCTGTGGTTAGGCATTGGGGCCTATTTAGCGAAATACCCCCAATACCGTTATTTATTTGGCCCCGTCTCCATTTCGGGCGCGATGCCGATTGCGGCGCGTGATTTATTGATCACGTTTTACCGCTTATATTTTTCTGCTGAACAGTCAATGGTGCAATCCCACAAACCCTATCCAGCCTCTCTACCGCAGGTGTTGGCGCAATTCGCCGGTGATAATTACCAAGAAGACTTGGTGAAACTCAAAAGTTTATTAAATAACATCGGATGTTCTATTCCGACGCTTTATAAGCAATACACCGAGCTGTGTGAGCCCGGTGGCGTGCAATTTATGGATTTTGGTACAGACCCATCATTCAATGATTGTATCGATGGTTTGGTGCTGGTGGATTTAACCAAGCTAAAACCAACACGTTATCAACGGTATGTTGGGGTACATCTGTAAATTTGAGGCATTCATCGTGCGTACTTATTTATGACGCACGATGAATAGGCTAAGGTTTATGCATTTGCTAACTGAGTAGGACGTAGAGCATCTTGGCGATTGCGCTCTAATTCTAATGCACCAAAGTGGGACAGGATACAGAAGATGATGCAGCAAACAATACCACCTAACAGTAAATAGAAGCCTGCGTGCCAGCCCATACGGTCAACAATGAAACCGAACAAACTTGTTCCTAACGTTGCGCCTAAAATATAGCTTAGGAACCCGCGTAAACCTACCGCTGAACCAACCGCAAAACTCGGTACAATTTCCATCGTTTGTACTGAAGCTAAGAACTGAGGCACGTAAATTAAGCAACCAACAATTGCCGCGAAGAAAGTCACTAGCGCAAGGGATTGGCTTTGCCAATAACCAATCAAGCAGAAGAAAATCAATACCATACACATAATAGCTAATGGCATTCTGCGGCCTTTAAACAGTTTATCTGTTAACCAACCCGCTAATAAGGTGGAAGGAATTGCGGCCCATTCGAAGAATAAGAAAGCCACACTCATTTGGTCTTTAGAGAAGTTTTTCTCTGTGAGCAAGTAAATTGGTAACCAGCTGATCACCCCAAAGCGCACCATATAAACGAACACATCCACGAACGAGATATACCATGCATTTTTATTTTTCAGTACATAAGTACAGAAAATTTGGAAGGCACTCATATTCTCTGGTGATTTGTCTTTCTGTTCGCTGGTGAGGAGGACTTGCTCTTCAGGCATCATTTTATCAAGGGCAGGCAAACCTTCTTGAACTGGGGTTCCTTTGCCTAAGATTAAGACTACGGCAGCAAATAGGATAGCGATAACAGCAGGCACCATATAACTGGCACTTTGCCAATGCTCTGTACCTAGTACAGCAAAGGCAGCACCAACTATCGGTGCGACGATACCACCACCGACATTATGGGAAATATTCCAAAAAGCACCGATACGACCTCGTTCTTTGCGCGGGAACCAATTGGCAATGGTAATGAATGAAGGGCCTACTCCCATTCCTTGGAATAAACCATTGAGAACAACAAAGCCAGCAAATAACCAAAAAGCGTTACTAAAACCCATGCCAAAGTTAACGATGGCACAGAGGATCAAACCAAATGCCATAAAGGCTTTTGGGCTAGCTTTATCAGCTAAACTGCTCATAACGCCTTTACTGATACCATAAGCAATTAACATGCAGCTGCTTAACATACCAATTTGCGTTGTGGTTAAATCTAAATTTTCTTTTAAATAGGGGGTGGATAGAGTGAAATTATTACGAACAATATAATAAGCTAAATAACCTAGAAATACACTGAGTAGTGCTTGAACACGATAACGTTTATATGTTGCGGACACGTCTTTGGATGCAACACTATTTTTTGCCGTAGCGGGTTTTAAAAATGACAGCATAAATTCACCTGTGTTAATAATATTAAAAAATTATTTTTTTGAATTTTTGTCGTTTTTTATTGTTGACCTGCTCATCATGTTCTTCTTTAAAAAATATCTCAATATCATGTATTTGAGTCAAATTTGACTCAATTTTAGAAAGGTAAGGGTCAATTTGACCCATGAATATAATTGACTTACTTTATTTTTATTCAGAATGTGGTGGCGGTTACATTAATGAGCTAATTAGGGGGACAATGAAAGAAAACGCGATAAACTTATCACTATTGTTTTATTTAATTATTGGTTTCTATTCCTCTTTCAGTCGTATTTCAGGATATTTAAGCATCCCAATAATTCACATAAATGATATTTGATTTTTTTTAATTATTTCAAAGAAATAAAAAATAAAGATAAAAGAGTGAAAAATGTCTCAAACACTTTTTTCGCCAAAATAAAAAGATTGTTACTTTCTTGATGTAAATCACATCTACTCACAGGGCTTAGGATCATCGTATGCAGAAAAAAATAATTCGACTTAAGGTGATGTTTTTAATATTGCTAATACCTATCATAGGGTTAACTTTCTCGAGTCGTTTAGCTGCTCTGCAAAATGACGAACTGGTGATTGCTACAACGCTCTCCCCTGAAGCCACTATCCATATTATGGAGAGCTGGAATGCCTTACCAGATTCAATACCCATTCGCACCATTAACCGAACAAGTGCCTCTTTAGAACGCTTACTTGATACTCAGGTAATGGAAAATGTGGATTTGGTTTTGACCTCTTCCCCAATGTTAATGCAGCATTTACAACAACATGACCGTCTAGCGACATTGCAAGATCCTCCAAATATTTCACAGAGCCTAGTACCCGCATCATTAAAAGGCACCGTGGCTGCGGTGGCATTTTCTGGCTATGGCATTTTTGCTAACCGCCATTGGATGGCAGAAAACCAATTACCGATCCCGAAAACATGGAACGAGCTAACCGATAGCCGTTATCAAGGCATGTTATTGATAAGTAGCCCATCGCGCTCAGATACTTACCACCTTATGATTGAATCGTTGTTACAACAGCGGGGATGGGATGAAGGGTGGCGGATCTTACTCAATGTCTCGGGGAATTTAGCGACCGTGTCATCGCGCAGTTTTGGCGTAGCAGATAAAATTAAAACGGGATTAGGGGGAGCGGCACCTATTATCGATAACTATGCTAACTTACTGCTCGGGGAACCTGACCTTGAGTTTCATTATTTGCCTGACTCAGTGACATTACCGACTTTTATTGCCATCACTCGCTATAGTTTGCATCAGGAAAAAGCCCAGCAATTTATCAACTTTTTGCTCAGTGAGCAGGGGCAAAAAATCTTGGCGGATAGCAATACAGGAAAATACCCAGTAACACCATTGCCAGACAGTGACCCACGTAAGGCGCAGCAGAGTCAGCTGTTAAATCAACCAAAACTGTTAGATGAACATTTAGTCTTAAAACGTCAACGCTTAGTTCAGCAATTATTTGATTATGCGATTACTTATCGTTTGATGGAATCTAAAGATGCATGGCGTGCGGTGTATATGGCGGAATCTCAGTTGAAAAAGCCATTACCTGAAGCGCGTGCGTTATTGACTGCGGTGCCAGTCTCTGAGGCAGAAAGCCGTGATCCAGAATATTACTCTCGCTTTGAGGATAGCAGCAAGGCTGAAGTGGAGTATATGCGCTGGCAGCGATTCTTTCAGGAACAGCAACGTCGTGCAATTGCCTATTTGGAAACGGTCAAATGAAGCGCTGGATTATTCATTATTTAGGCCTATTTAGCTTAAGCGGAATTTTGCGCAGTGCATTTATTGCGGTTACCTTTATGACATTAGTTGTCAGCGGAGCAAGTTTGTATGCATGGCACGAGCAAAACCAGCAAATTCGTTATGCTTTGGGTGATTATTTTCCACGTATTCAATCTTCATTTTTAATTGATGGGCAATTAAATACGTTAGTTGAAGAACTCAATGAATTTCTAAAAGCGCCCAATACTGGCACTCGGCTGCAACTGCGCAATCAAATTACCGACCATTTGAGTAAAATTGATGGAATCAATCAAAATTTAACTGGGCGTGATCATCAGCAGATTGCAGAAATCATTTCTGAAAGCCAAAACTTACTTTCTCAACTTGATAAAGCGCTCTACACGCTATTTTTAGCCAATGAAAAAGTGAATACGTTATCAGCGCGTATTAGTTGGCTGCATGATGACTTCAATACGGAACTGACATCGTTATCGCAAGATATTAGCTTACAGCAAGGGTCTTTATTAGATAAGTTTGAGCAAGAACCAAACCAAGCGAAAGCCTTGCAGAGCCGGTTGCGTAGTGTACAAAGCGAGCTGCAATTAATTTATACCTTGGCACGCTTAGAAGATCAGATTGTCAACGTATTGGTCAACCGACTCAAAAGCACACAAGATAATACTCCGCAAGGTACAAAAGAAGAAAATGATAGCTATATTAGGTATTTACACTACTTAAAAAGCAATATTGCAGGGAGTGAAGGAGCATTAAACCAGTATCCAAGCACTGTGACACTCTACCAAACTATCGATGAACTTCTCGATATTGGCTTATCTGAAAGCAAAATGGCGTCAGCGTTGCAAAATTACCAAAGTGCAAAAGCTGCGTTAGCAGAGATGACAACAGAAAAAGACCGAATTCTGGGGCGCTTTCGTAGCCAACTTGATTTGCAATTAGGTAACAGCCATTCGCAGCTACAGACTTTAAACCATCATTTATCGGACATTATGTCACTTAGTGGGACGGTGATTATTATTACCGCCTCATTAGCTTTATTACTGGCGGTATTATTTAACTACTTTGTGATCCGTTCGCGCCTCGTTAAACGTTTTAATTTGCTAAACCAAGCTGTTGTGAAAATTAGCCTTGGGGATCTAACCACGCAAATTCCAGTGGAAGGGCGTGATGAATTAGGGCGTATTGCGATGTTGCTGCAACGGACGCTCGATCAAATCAATCAGCAAAAATATCAACTAGAGCAAGAGATTAGCGATAGAAAAGTCATTGAGCAGAACTTAAGAACCACGCAAGATGAGCTGATCCAAACTGCAAAATTAGCCGTCGTTGGGCAGACCATGACCTCATTGGCACACGAAATTAATCAACCATTAAATGCACTATCCATGCATGTGTATATGGCGAAAAAAGCGCTGCAACGGGAAGATAATGCCGGTGTTATTGCTTCGCTTAATAAGTCGGAGTCATTAATTACGAGAATGGACGGGATTATTCGTTCATTGCGTCAATTTGCTCGTAAACGAGATCGTCAAGAGGTCTTACAACCTATTGATTTAATTATAAGCCTAAAAAGTGCGTGGGATATTTTATTATTGCAGCGCAAAACCCGTGAGGCGGCATTATATCTCCCTGAAAAAATTCCATTGGTGCTGGGGGATGAAATTGGTATTTCACAAGTTTTAGTGAACTTGTTAGTGAATGCATTGGATGCCAGTCCAAATCATGCTGCAATTACGATTGATTACAGCGAATTGGATGATGATTTAGTCTTGTATATCAGTGATAACGGTGAGGGATGGCCTCTCGCGTTGGCTGATTCATTAATGAAGCCATTTACCACCAGCAAAGAAATTGGCCTAGGAATGGGGTTATCCATCAGTTATTCGATTATGCAGCAATTAGGCGGAGAAATGCGAATTGCTTCGACGCTTAGCCGTAATGGGTGTGTCATTTTAAGTTTTAAGAAGGTACAAGAACATGCTTGATGATAATAACGATATTTTACTCATAGATGACGACAAAGATGTGCTTGAAGCTTATTGCCTGTTGCTTGAGCAGGCTGGTTATCGCGTATTCAGTTGTGATGATCCATTAGCGGCAAAAGACCTTGTTCATCGAGACTGGTGTGGCATCGTTTTGAGCGATGTCTGTATGCCCAATTGTTCAGGGATTGAGCTAATGAGCCTATTCCTTGAAAAAGATAAACATTTACCTGTTTTACTGATCACAGGCCACGGTGATGTACCGATGGCGGTTGAAGCGGTTAAATTAGGCGCATGGGATTTCATTCAAAAGCCGATTAACCCTGAATATTTGTTGTTGGAAGTCGAAAATGCCCTGATGGCACGTAAACAACGGGTTACTCAACGGCGTTGGGGGCAAAAACAACTGACTCTCAATTTTGTGGGACAAAGTGAGTGGACGCAGCAAACTCATCAACAATTACAAGGGTTAGCCGAAACGCACGCCGCGGTGTTCTTTCATGGGGAATTAGGAACTGGACGGGTTTATTTGTCCCGTTATCTGCACCAGATAAGTACTAATCGAAGCTCACCTTTGGTGATCAAAACCTTATTGAATGAGCAAGAGACACCTTTAGATATGTGGTTGGGTGAAGTTGCAGATGGCACTTTAGTTATTAAAAACATTGAATTGATGCCATTGACTCAACAACGTTTTTTAGCTCAGCATCTTCAGCAAGAGCATCGTCAATTTCGCTTAATTGGTATTTCAGAAACGCCATTAATCCAGTTAACCAAACAGCAAAAACTGATAGCTGAGCTCTATTATTGTTTTTCAATGACACAAATTAATTGCCTACCATTATTACAAAGAAAAGCCGATATTGCGCCGCTATTTGAGCATTACCTTGAACTGGCGTGTACTCGGTTGAATTTACATTTCCCTGTACTTGATGACGCCTTTATTAAAAAACTAACGCGCCGTCATTGGCCTGGTAATGTGGGTGAGTTGGCAAATGCCGCTGAACTATATGCGGTTGGTATTATGCCAATGGGGGAAACTGCGAATCCACTTTTGGCATCCGTTGTACCTACTGCATTAGATCAGCAAATTGAAAATTATGAACGACAAATTATTACCGAAGCGCTCAACATTCATCAGGGGCGAATTAATGACGTGTCGGAATACCTGCAAATGCCACGGAAAAAATTGTATTTGCGCATGAAAAAATACGGCTTGGATAAGCACCACTACCGAACTTAGTCAGAACAAAAAAGGTGTTGAATCGATATTTCCATTCAACACCTAAATTCAAGCAGTTATTTGATAAATGGCTTAAGGAACGGGTACTGCCTCACCCTTATAATTATCTAAAATAAATTTCTTCGTTTCATCACTTTTCAGTGCAGCCATCAGTTTTGTAATTCGCGGGTCATTTTGGTTCTCTTCACGTGTCACCACCACGTTAGCAAATTTGCTGTTAGCCGCAGGTTCACTGTAAATGACGTCTTTCGTTAAATCCAAACCTGCATTAATCGCAAAATGGCTATCAATTGAGGCGACATCAGCCTCGCCATTTTTATAAATTTGCGGCATTAATGGCGCATCATAGGTAAATAAAAACTGTAAATTACGTGGGTTTTCAACAATATCGTCAATGGTTGCATCATCAGGGTCAATACCATTGCGTAACTTAATTAAACCTTCATCTTGGTACAGTTTTAGAATATGACCATGTTGGGAAATATTATTACTGCTCAGTACTTTTGCTCCATTGGGTAAATCTTGCAGGCTTTTGTGTTTTTGCGAGAAAAAGCGGTACGGGTGCATATGCACAGCCCCAACAGACACGAGTTTCCAATCAGGGTGGTCTGCTAATGTTTTATTTAAATATGGCACATGCTGGAAAAAGTTTGCATCCAGTTCTTTGTCTGCCAGTGCTTGGTTCGGAATAATGTAATCATTAAACACGCGGATATCTAAATTAATCCCGTCTTTTTCGAGCTGTGGTTTGACGAATTCTAATATTTCCGCATGGGGTGTTGAAGACGCGCCAATCGTTAGTTTATTACTTTTTTCTTGTTGGTCTGGTTGGCAAGCAGTGAGTGCTAAACTGGTAATTAATAATGCCCCGAAACGCGTTAGTAATGATAATTTCATATTGTTATTCCTAATTAGCTGAGTGTAGATAAAATTAATAATTTGTTGGCCTAGGTTGATGTTATTAACGTTTATCAATCCACCGAACTAGGGTGTCTCCTATAACTTGAATACATAAAACAATGGCTAAAATCACTAATGTAGCGACCCAAACGACATCCATATGGCTGCGTTGGAAACCTTCTAAATAGGCCAGATTTCCTAACCCACCTGCACCAATCGCGCCAGCAACAGCAGTACCACCCACTAATGAAATCAGCGTAACGGTTAGACCGGAAATCAAGGCAGGGGACGATTCGGGTATCAACACATTAAAAATCAAAGTGTGTAGTTTTGCCCCCATGGATTGGCTGGCTTCGATAACTCCTTTATCTACCTCTCGTAAGGCAATTTCCACTAACCTTGCATAGAAAGCGCTTGCTGAAATCACCAAGGCGGGAAGCGCAGCATTAACCCCTAAAATAGTGCCGACGATCCATTTGGTCACAGGGAATAATAAAATGATTAAAATAATAAACGGCACAGCACGGAAGATATTCACAATAAAAGAAAGCGTACGGTAAACCGCGATATTTTCTTTTTTACCCTCTTGCGCAGTTAAAAATAAAAAGGTACCAATTAAAATCCCAAAGATGCCAGATAACGCACCAGAGACTAATGTCATATATAACGTATTGAGGGTTTCAATGCCCAAAACATGTAATTTTAAATAGGGTAAATAGCCACTAACCCAACGCTGTATTTCATCCATGACTAAATCACCTCAACAACGATATTTCTTTTATTTTTAAGATACGCAACGGCATCCGTTAATTTTTCAGTTTCAGGCAGAAATTGCAGATATAAAAAGCCAGCTCCTTGGTTAAATGCGCCTTTTACCAATTTTATCGGCTCATTAAATTGCGAAATTAAGTCATACAGTAAATAGTGACTTTGCTTTTCTTCATCTAAAACGACGCGAATAATCGGGCCATCAGTCAATATTGCCTTTAAGTCTTCTTGGTTATCTGCGGCAATCTCACTTTGTGATAAAAACTGTCGTGTAATTGCATGTTGTGGGTTATGAAATACTTTGCTAACCAATCCTTCCTCAACAATACTGCCTTTATCAATGACCGCCACTTTATTGCAGATACTCTTGACGACCTGCATTTCGTGAGTAATTAACACGATGGTGATGTTCAACTCGCGGTTAATACGCGCTAGTAATTGCAAAATAGTTTGCGTCGTTTTTGGGTCTAACGCAGACGTTGCTTCGTCACACAATAAAACATCAGGGTTGTTGGCAAGGGCGCGTGCAATACCCACCCGTTGTTTTTGCCCACCACTGAGCATGGATGGGTATTCATCAGCTTTATCGGTTAGCTCAACCAATGCCATTAACTCATCAACGCGTGCCTTGCGTTTCTTTTTATCGAACCCTGAAATTTGTAATGGAAATTCAATGTTTTCCCGCACTGTTCGTGACCACAGCAAATTAAAGTGCTGAAAAATCATGCCAATAGATTGGCGTATTTTCAAAACCGCTTTCTCATCACTGTGAGTAATATTATGTTGCCCAACAATCACTTCACCGCTGGTGGTGTCTTCCAACCGATTTAGCAAACGGATGAGGCTACTTTTGCCCGCACCGCTATAACCGATGATGCCAAAAATGTCCCCAGCGGCAATATTGAGGTTGATGTTATCAACCGCCACGGTCTGTTTTTTATTGCGGCTGTAGATCTTGCTGACATTCTTGAGTGTTATCACGCTGATCCCCTTGGATGAATTGGTTATATCATAGATCCAAAAATGGATATCTAGACGTATATACCGCTAAAGTAATTAGAAATGTGATGAATGTCAAATAAAAGATAGGGATGAGTTAGATGAAAAAAAACTAACGGATTAAATTTTATTTAATGCATTGATTATTAATGACTTATTTTATTTTTAGTCAAGGAAGTAAATAAAGGATAGGGGCTAGTATGAAATAAACCGAATAAATAAAGCCTATTTCATACTCTGGGTAGCGAGGTATTGAGCTTATTTTGATGCGAGGTTACTACTTTCTTTTTTTAGACGAATTGCTAGTTCAACAACCTCTTTTAGGTATAAGTGATGATCCGCGACTTTTTTTAACATAATAGCCCCTAGTGAGAGACCCAATAAAAAAGCTAGACCAAATAAGATAACAATATTGGATTTATCAGTAGTAAGTTGGCCGTTCGTCATTATTTCGCTGAGCTTACCAAAACCAATTGATGCATTTACAGCAGAATAACATAGCGCTAAAAAGGACAAAATAGCGGTTTTTTCACCAAAAAATTGGCTAACTCTTGAGTTCAACCTATCAATTTTTTGTTGAAGCCAATAAGTTGTATATAGGAGTTCTTCTTTCTGATAAATCATAAGTTTTTTTGCATTTTCTTCATCATGGTCAATTTCACAAATGAACTCATTGGCCATTTCTTTTTTCCAGCTGCGTAAAAATAAATAAAGCTGTATTGTTGGTATAAATAAAATAATGATACCAAATATATTGAATATTACGTATGTACTATAGATGAAGTATAATACTGATTTAGAATTAAAAATATTAAAGTTTTTATATAAAATAATGGATGCAATGAGAAATATAAACAGAGTAATTAATGATTTTATGAGTAATATGTTGATTTTATTTATTTTTCTATCTGATTTAGTTTTGTAGTTATAAGGTTTAAATGATGACATTTCAGATAGTAATTTAATGATTTGTTTTATTCTTAACATGGGCTCTCTCATTTTTCATAAAAGTTTAATTTAAATTAACATATTGGTTGATGAGAAAAAACACTATTTCAGTATATTAAACTCAGCTTAATATTACATATGGATATGTTTTTCATTGAATAGTTATTTATAATAAATATTTTAATTGAAATTATTTAGTAATAAAATCTTCATCAAACTGACGTATTACCCCCGTAGCATCATCGGCAACGATTAAGTCCCAAAGAGGATACCAAGATGATGCAACATGCTCTCTCTTCATCGAGTGAGTGCTCGGCTATTTTGCCTTTCAGGCAAACGGCGGGTGACTTACCCATGATCGAAATACAAAATTTATCACAGGCTTTTTCACAACAGTATGTCCTTAATGGCATCGACTTAACGGTAGAAAAAGGCACGGTTTTAGCGCTGCTGGGGCCATCTGGCTGCGGTAAAAGTACCTTGCTCAAACTGTTAGCGGGCTTATTGCAACCCACTGATGGCACTATCCAATTTGCGGGCAATATCGTCGCAAGTCCTCACCACCTCGTTCCTCCAGAGAAACGCAACCTCGGCATGGTATTCCAAGATTATGCTTTATGGCCGCACATGACTGTTGCGCAGAATGTCGCGTTTCCCTTGAGAATGCGGGGCGTTGCAGGGCAACAGATTGAAGCTCGCGTGACCCAAGCCCTTGAGCGTGTTGGGTTAATAGATTTTGCCAAACGAAAACCTGCGGATTTGTCCGGTGGGCAGCAACAGCGGGTCGCACTCGCTCGGGCCATTATCGCAGAACCTGAAATTTTGTTATTCGATGAACCCCTTTCCAACCTCGATATTGCACTGCGCCAATCCCTTTGTGAGGAAATGGCGCAATTACTGAGAACACTGGAAATTACTGCGGTGTATGTCACTCACGATCCCGCTGAAGCCAATACGTTAGCACACCAAATCGCCCATATGCGAAATGGCAAAATTGACCGTTTGACGACCTTATGAAGAGAGAAAATTCCATGCAAAAGTTAACCGCAAAACACGTTTTTTCATTAAAGGGTATTACCATGAGCCTTGGCCTTTCCTGCGCACTATTTTCTGTTTCAACTCAAGCCATTACCGTCTATACCGCAGGGCCTGGTGCGATGGCTAAGCAACTGGCCGCAGGGTTTGAAAAACAAACGGGCACGAAAGTGGATGTATTCCAAGCCACAACGGGTAAAGTGATGGCAAGGCTTGAGGCTGAACAGGCTAATCCACGAGCGGATGTGTTGATTTCCGCCTCATGGGATACCGCGGTTGATTTACAACAAAAAGGCTGGTTGTTGCCTTATGAAAGCCCAAATGCACAACAAGTTCCTGCGCGTTTTAAAACGCCTTATTATGTCGCCCAAGGGATTTCAGCCCTCGGTATTGTGTGGAACAGCAAAAGCGGCACGCCAAAACCAACAGATTGGCAAGATTTAGCGCAGCCTGCATTTAAAGATAAGGTGACGATGCCAGACCCTGCATTATCAGGGGCATCGTTGGATTTAGTTTTAGGATTACAGAATGCCCAAAAAGAGGCGGTGTGGGCGCTTTTTGCTGATTTAAAAGCCAACGGTATGGTGATATCGGGGCCAAATGCTCAAGCATTAACCCCAGTCTTACAAGGGGCTAAAGCCGCCGTATTTGGCGCGGTGGATTACGTGGCTTATGGCAGCATCGCCAATGGTGAATCCATTGAGGTCATTTTCCCAAGTAGTGGCACCGCAATAGCTCCGCGCCCAATGATGATTTTAAAAAGCAGTAAACAGCCTGATGAAGCGAAAGCGTTTATTGACTATGTATTATCACCTGAAGGTCAGGAAATTGTTGCCAATGCATGGCTGATGCCTGCCCGCGCAGATATTGCGGGGAAACGCCCTGATTTCTCAACACTGACATTATTGCCAGAAGCCACAACAGACAGCGCTGAGCGTAGCGATGTTCTCTCGCGTTTAAGCGCCTTGTTCCGTTAGTTTTCTCGATAATAATTAGCAAACCGCTGGGTAGGTCTCTTACCCAGCAGGAGTGTTGTTTCTAATGATAAAAATTCGTTTTCTCCCTTTAATGGTGGTAATTGCGCTAGTCATTTTAGTGGTTATTCCACTGTGTTTTATTGTGTTACAGGCGCTGTTTCCACAATTAGGGCAAGGGCTGTTTTCCCAACCGTTTGAACCGATTATTCATCTGCTCAATGAGCCAGAACTCCCTGAACTATTACAAAATACATTATTGCTCGGCGTCGGCGTTGCAATCATCAGTGCTGTGATAGCGATCCCCTTGGGGGCTTTACGTGGCTTATTTAACCTCCCATTTGCCAAGGTTTGGGACTTACTTTTTCTGATCCCATTTTTGATCCCACCTTATATTGCGGGTTTATCATGGATGCTGACATTGCAGCCAAATGGGTATTCCCAACAGCTATTTGGGGTTAGCCCAGGCAGCGCAATATTTTCCTTAGGGGGAATGATGGGGATTATGGCGCTGAATTTATTTCCAGTGCTGTATTTTGCGGTCTCACGTAGTATGGCAGCGAATGGTAACCGCCTTGCTGACGTGGCGAGGGTGCATGGCGCGCCACCTTGGCAGGCCTTTTTCCGTGTGACCCTTCCGTTATCATTGCCCTCAATAGCGGCAGGGTTATTGCTCGTGTTTACCTTAGCGATTGAAGAATATGGCATTCCTGCTGCCATCGGTGCGCCGAATGGGATCCGCGTACTCACAACCGATATTGAACAGCGTTTAGCGGATTGGCCGATTGATTTGCCCGGTGCAGCGTCGTTATCATTGATTTTGGCGAGTGTGGCAATTTTTGCTTATACCTTGCAACGATCGATTGTTTCGGGGAAAAATGTGGCAACGACGACAGGGAAAGCCGCAGCGTTGGTGACACGTACCCTAGGGGTATGGCGTTGGCCTGTTGCCGGGGTATTTGCGGTGGTGAGCTTTTTAGCCGTTGGGATGCCGTTACTGGCCATGTTTGGTACGGCATTTTCATCGACGGTTTCAGGCGGTTTAGCGTGGGATAATTTAACGCTAAGGCATTTTTCTGGCTTGGTTGACGCCCAAGCTGAAGCGCTAGGGGCGTTATTCACCAGTGTGTCTTTAGCGGGTGCAACAGCAATATTGACGGGCGTGTTAGGTTTTTTATCTGCGTGGCTGGTGGTCTCTCAACGTATCCGTGGAGCCGTTATCATTGATGCCTTGTCTTTATTACCTATTTCCATTCCGGGGATTGTGATTGCGGTAGGGATGATTTTAGCGTGGAACCAGCCATTTTGGCCTGTTACGCCATACCATACTTGGGGTATTTTACTGCTTGCCTACAGTTGTTTGTTGTTGCCATACCCTGTTCGCTATTGCAGCGCAGCGCTCACTCAAATTGGTGGCAGTTTAGCGGATGCCGCGCGAGTACACGGCGCATCTGCAATAACGACATTACGTTTGGTACTGTTCCCATTGGTTTTACCCAGTTTACTGGCAGCGATGATGTTAGTGTTCGCGGTGGCATCGCGTGAACTCGTTTCGTCACTGTTACTCGCCCCCGCAGGGATGCAGACGGTATCTATCTTTGTCTGGCGGCAGTTTGAGCAAGGCTCCATCGGCAGCGGCATGGCGATGGCCTGCATTGCTGTGTTGATCAGTTTAAGCTTAATGCTGTGCGCACAATGGGTGCAGGGGCGTTATAGCAGAGAATAATGCGGAAGAACTCAAGGTGGCAATATGCCACCTTGATGATATTGACTAGCTTATATCACTTGCGTCGTGGCGTTCGCGCACTTGCTGTGCGGGGTCGCCTTGTAGGCGATTGACGCGGCGACCGCGTTGTACCGCAGGGCGTGCATACACTTCATCTGCCCAGCGAATGACATTTTTGTACTCATGCACCGATAAAAACTCAGCGGCGTCATACAGCCAGCCTTTGACTAAAGCACCATACCACGGCCAAATGGCGATATCGGCGATAGTGTAATTATCCCCTGCTATGTATTTATTGTCTGCTAAGCGTTTGTCCAACACATCAAGCTGGCGCTTAGTTTCCATGGCAAATCGGTTGATTGGGTATTCGTATTTTTCAGGGGCGTAGGCGTAAAAATGCCCGAAGCCGCCGCCTGCAAAGGGAGCTGAGCCCATCTGCCAAAATAACCACGATAATGTTTCGGCGCGTTCAGGTTGGGTCGTCGGTAAAAAGACAGAAAATTTTTCGGCTAAATAAGTGAGAATCGAACCTGACTCGAATACGCGAATGGGGTCTTTACCGCTTCTGTCGACCAATGCCGGGATTTTCGAGTTCGGGTTGATATCCACAAAGCCAGACCCAAACTGGTCACCTTCGCCAATGTTAATCAACCAAGCATCATACTCCGCTTCTTGAATGCCTAACGCTAACAGCTCCTCAAGCATAATCGTCACTTTTTGGCCGTTAGGTGTGCCAAGTGAATAGAGCTGTAGTGGGTGCTTACCAATCGGGAGTTCTTTTTCGTGTGTTGCACCAGAAACAGGGCGGTTAATATTGGCAAACTTGCCGCCATTACCTTGCTGCCATTGCCATACTTTGGGTGGAATATACGGTGTATCTGCCATTGATTATCTCCTTAATCGTGTCGAAGGATTTGCTTCAATAATCCCATTATTAACGCTTCCACTGTAGCAACCTGCCATCAATTCGCCACCTTTTTTATCGACTTTTGCTGTGTTCAGGGTGTGAACCGCACAGAGTGCATGAAACCCACACTTAGACAGCGTGAAATTTTCTCTTTGCATAAAATCGGCTTGGAGTGGTAATGGGGGTTGTTAATACGCACAATCGTTAAGTAAAGAATTGCCCTTAAGTATTTATATCTTAAACGTTAGGCTGGTAACTAAAGGTAAATATTTATCGTGGCAATTAAATTGGCACATTTATATGGCACTTAAGCAAAAAATATTTAACAAATAGATTGTGCAAATAACTAACCCAATTCAAAAAAGGATGTGAACAATATGTGAACATTGGCACTAATTTCATAAGGGGCATTTTATACATTGAATACCAATAAGAGATATCCGTTGGTTGGAGTGTGCCCATGCTTGCGTCAAATTCAAATATTTATCAAAGCCTACTAAACAGGGCAAATACACAGCCTGATGCTGTGGCCATTGTTTTTGAAGAGCAAAATTGGAGTTATCGCCAGTTATTGGTGAAGGTCAACCAAACGATGTTTTGGCTAACATCGACCCTGCAATTACAAAAAGGCGACCGTATTATTTTGGGTTGGGGAAATACCATTGAGTTCTGCCAGTTATTTTATGCAGCGGTAGGGCTGGGGATTCAGGTTATTCCATTAAGCACCAAAATGAAGGAATTTGAAGGTAAAGAACACCTTGCACGAATTAATGCGGATGCTATTTTTTGGGATGATAGCTATCAGCCGTGGTTGGGCGCATTAAGTACAAAAGGTGTGAGCCTTTCCCAGTGGAAAACATTAACACTGGCAGACGAAATGGCGTTTGTTAATCAGGTGAATGAAGAAGACCCCGCCGTCATTATTTTCACCTCAGGCACAACGGGCGCACCAAAAGGCGCGGTCATTACGCATAAAAATATATTGTCAGCCATTAGCGCTTACCAACAAACGTTAAAACTGACTGAAAATGATAAAACAATATTAGCAGTTCCGATTTACCATATTACTGGGCTGTCTGCTATTTTGGCTTTATTTATTCATATTGGTGGAACGATTTTCCTGCATAAAAAATTTAATGCTAAAGAGATGATTTCTACTATCGCAAAAGAAAAAATTACTTTTTTACATGGCTCACCAACAGTCTTTATTTTATTAATTCAAAAAATAAAAGAAAATAAGAGTATTAATTTAGAGAGATTTAATTCATTAAAAATGATTGCCTGTGGTGCAGGTCATTTAAATGAAGGGACTATTAAAGAGCTTTCATATATTTTTTCGAAAACATCAATTCATTCGATATATGGTTTAACAGAAACGTCATCCCCTGCAACGGTATATTTAGACGATATCCGAAATAGTCCGAAAAAAGCCAGTTCAGGTACACCTGTTCCGGGGTTAAAAGTAGCGATTAGAAGCGAAAAAGGTGAAGAGAAATCAGCCAATAAAACGGGAAATATCTGGGTTAAAGGAGATGTTGTGATCCAACGTTATTGGCCTGATAGCCCAGCGAATACCACCTCATTTCAGGATGGATGGTTTTTTACTGGAGATATCGGTTATCTGGATGATGATGGTTTTCTTTATATTCAAGATAGAATTAAAGATATGATCAACCGAGGCGGTGAAAAAATTTATTCCATTGAAGTGGAAGATCTCATTTCTAATTACCCGGGTGTGAATGAAGTCGCCGTGATCCCAATCGAAAGCCCTATTTATGGTGAAGAACCTATTGCGTTTATTATTCCAGAAAGCCAAGTTTGCTTAACCAGTAAAGAAATTATGGAATGGCTAAAAGAACGAGTGCCGAATTATAAAGTTCCTGTGAAAATTATGTTTACCCGTAATTTCCCAAGAACATGGAATGGGAAAATAAGTAAGAAAGATTTAAAACAACGATATTACTCTTTAAATAGCTAACAGCTAATTCGTTTTTAATTCATCAAATAAAGGGCTATGAAATATTAGCCTTTAGGTAGGTTTTATCATGAATAATAAGTTTATCTCTAAACAAGAAGCCGCTGAATTAATTAATGATGGCGATACGATTTGTACTGTGGGAATGACATTAACCAGCGCAGCAGAATCTATTTTGTCTGCCATTGAACAGCGTTTTTTATCTGAAGGTTCACCGAAACAATTAACGCTAGTGCATGCTGCGGGGCAATGTAACCGTATTCGCGGTAATCAACATTTTGCTCACCAAGGTATGGTGAAGCGCATTATTGGCTCTCATTGGGGGTTAGCACCGCGCTGGATGCAGATGATTAATGACAATGAAGTTGAGGCCTACTGCTTACCACAAGGCCAAATGGTGCATTTATATGGTGCGATGGCGGCGGGCCTTCCCGGTCGTTTATCCAAAGTCGGTTTAGGGACATTTATTGACCCTGACCTCGAAGGCGGTCGCATGAATGCGAAAACATTAGCATTGCCACCGTTAGTCGAAAAAGTGAATTTCAAAGGGGAAGATTGGTTGTGGTACCCCGAAATTCCACTGGATGTTGTGGTGATCCGCGGAACGCATGCAGACAGTAAAGGCAATTTGACCACCGACGAAGAAGCGATGTCGTTGGAAGTGTTGCACGCAGTGTTAGCGGCAAAACGCTTCGGTGGGAAAGTGATTGCTCAAGTGAAGTATTGCGTGGAAGAGGGCACTTTGCACCCGAAACGCGTTACTGTTCCTGCCAGTTTTATTGACCACATCGTGATTTGCGATAACCCAGAAGAAGACCACCGCCAGTCTTCAAGTTGGTTCTTTGACCCAACACTGTGCGGTGACATCCGCACGCCTGTACAGCAAACCACACCATTGCCGCTCGATATTCGTAAGTTGATTGGGCGTATCGCTTGCCGTTACCTCACTGAAAACTGTGTGATTAATTTAGGGACAGGGATCCCGAATGATGTCATCGGTTCAATTATTCAAGAAGAAGAGGCCACCAAGCGCGTTGATATCACAGTGGAATCGGGCATTTGGGGCGGCGTTCAAGCGGGTGGGATTGATTTTGGTATTGGGCGCAACCTTTCCGCGATGATCAGCCACCAAGACCAAATGCTGTACTACAACGGGGCGGGGGTAGATATCACCTATATGGGGGCTGGGGAAATGGATGCCAACGGCCATGTGAATGCCACTTTACTTGGCAATATCTGCCCGGGAGCGGGTGGGTTTATTGATATCACGCAGAATGCGCGTCACGTGGTTTTTTGCTCAACATTTACTGCAAAAGGGTTAGATATTCGCTGTGAAAATGGGCAGTTAAAGATTATCCGTGAAGGGGATATTCGTAAATTGGTAGACAACGTTAGGCAGGTTTCTTGGAACGCAGATGTGGCACGCCAGATTAACCAAACCATGCATTTTGTCACGGAGCGCGCGGTATTTACCTTGGGTGGGAAAGTGCCTGTGTTGGTTGAAATCGCCCCGGGTATTGACCTTGAGCGCGACATTCTTGCCCATATGGATTTTGTGCCAGAAATCTCCCCTGATTTAAAAGTGATGTCGTCTTCATTATTTGAAGAAGCCCCTTTTGGTCTGGTTTCGTATTTATAGTTTCAATATTAAAGAAGGATTTATTTATGTTAGTCAAAGACAAAGTTGCCATCGTCACAGGTTCTGCAAGAGGTATTGGTTTTGCTATCGCACAGGTGCTGGCAGAAGAAGGCGCCAAAGTCGTGATTTCTGACCTCGCCATGTCCTCTGGCGAAGAAAGTGCAAAACAGTTACAGGATCAAGGTTTTGAAGCCGTGTTTATCCCGTGTGATATTTCCAAACGCGAACAAGTCAACGCGCTGTTTTCCCAAGCTAAAGAACACTTTGGCGCCATTGATGTGATTGTGAATAACGCAGGGATCAACCGTGATGGCATGCTGCATAAACTAAGTGACGATGACTGGGATAAGGTTATCGACATTAACTTGAAAGGTACGTTTAACTGCATGCAAGAAGCGGCCAAACTGATGCGCGAGCAAGGTAGCGGCCGTATTGTGAATATCTCTTCAGCGAGCTGGTTAGGGAATGTGGGGCAAGCTAACTATGCTGCTTCAAAAGCCGGTGTTATCGGTTTAACGAAAACCGCTTGCCGCGAATTGGCACGTAAAGGTGTCACCGTCAATGCTATCTGTCCCGGGTTTATTGATACCGATATGACCCGTGGTGTGCCTGAAAAAGTATGGGACATCATGATCAGCAAAATCCCAGCAGGTTTTGCGGGTGATCCACGAGACGTTGGGCAATGTGTGGCGTTCTTGGCGTCAGATAAAGCGCGCTATATCAATGGCGAAGTGATTAACGTTGGCGGCGGCATGGTGCTGTAGGAGAACAGAATGAAAAACGCAAATGATATTGTGATTGTTAGCGGTGTAAGAACAGCGATCGGTACCATGGGTGGCAGTTTTGCGAACACGCACCAACACGATTTAGGGGCTGAAGTGATCCGCGAAGCTGTAAAACGTGCAGGGATCGCGCCAGAAGATGTGGATGAAGTGATCGTCGGAAACGTGGGGCAAATCGCAGAAAGCGGTTTTATTGCACGGATTTGCCAATTACGTGCAGGTTTACCAAAAGAAACAACGGCTTATTCCGTTAACCGCCAGTGTGGATCGGGGCTACAAGCGCTGGCAGATGGCATGATGTTGTTGCAGACAGGGCAGTCGGATGTGGTTGTGGCATGCGGAACCGAAAATATGACCATGCTGCCGTACTACTTGCGTAAAGCGCGTTATGGCTACCGTATGGGCAATGATGTTTTAGAAGATGGGTTGACGTCGATTTTAACTTGGCCTGAAGGCCCGTATCACAACGGAATGACGGCGGAAAATGTTGCGGAGCAATTTAATATTTCCCGCGAAGAAATGGATGACTTTGCATGGGATAGCCAGCAAAAAGCATTGAAAGCTATCGAAGCTGGCTATTTTAAAGATGAAATTCTGCCGATGGAAATTCAAGAAGGGCGCAAAGGAACGCGTATTTTTGATACGGATGAACACCCTCGGGACACACCAAGAGAAAAATTGGCGAAATTGCGCCCCGCATTTAAAGCCGATGGTGTGATTACCGCAGCGAACTCTTCAGGGATCAATGATGGTGCAGCGGCATTGGTGATGATGCGCCGCGAAGAGGCCGAAAAACGCGGTTTGAAACCACGAATGAAAGTGGTGGATTGGGCAGTTGCGGGCTGTGAAGCTGCGATTATGGGGTTTGGTCCTGCACCCGCGACACGCCGCTTGATGGAAAAATTGAAGATGGATGTCAAAGACATTGATTTGATTGAGTTAAATGAAGCTTTTGCTGCTCAAGCGATAGCTGTTATGAATGATTTGTCATTAGATAGTTTACGGGTCAATGTGAATGGCGGGGCGATTGCTTTAGGCCACCCAGTTGGGGCGAGTGGGGCAATTTTACCGGTTAAATTAATGTACGAAATGGAACGCCGTCAGGTTGCTACAGGGTTAGTGACGATGTGTATCGGTGGTGGTCAAGGGATATCAATGTTGTTCGAAAGAGAATAAGAAATACTGCAAGCAAAAAGCCCGACGTGGGGCGTCGGGCTGTTGCTGAGGTAATAACAACAGGTATTGGTAACGTTATGAAGCACCAAACCTGTTTCACTGCAACATGAGGATCTTATCTATGTTTTCTACAAATGCAAAGTTAGATTATGCGGCACAGGGTAAAAAGACCAACGCAAAGATATATCGCAACCTGATGCCGCTATTGATTTTGGCTTATATTATTAGCTTTATTGACCGTACCAATATTGGGATGGCGAAGCATGCCATGTCGATTGACCTCGGATTATCTGCAACTGCATTCGGGATTGGTGCGGGGTTATTTTTCCTGACTTATTCAATTCTTGAGATCCCAAGCAACCTGATCATGGAAAAAGTCGGTGCGCGTTTTTGGATCACGCGGATCATGATCACGTGGGGACTCTTATCTGCTGCAATGGCATTTGTCACAGGGCCAACGTCTTTCTATATTCTGCGTTTATTATTAGGGGCGGCAGAAGCGGGTTTATATCCTGGGGTGATCCTGTATATGACTTACTGGTTTAGCCAAGAGGAACGGGCTAAAGCGACGGGGTTATTCTTATTAGGTGTGTGCCTTGCCAATATTATTGGTGCCCCATTAAGTGGTTTATTGTTAAGTATGGATGGCTTATTAGGCTTCCATGGTTGGCAGTGGATGTTTGTGATTGAAGGCTTACCTGCGGTTATTCTCGCGTTTGTTGTTTGGTTTGTTTTACCGAATAAACCTGAAGACGCAAAATGGTTAGATGAAGACGATCGGAATTATATTAAATATAAGCACGAACAAGACCAAAATAGTATCAGCGTCAGCAATAACAAATTCTCATTAAAAGCCGCGTTTAAAAACAAAGCATTTATGATGATTGTTGCGATTTATTTTACTCACCAATTCTCAGTATACGGCTTGAGTTATTTCTTACCGACTATCATTGGTGAATACGGCAAATTAACGCCAATTCAAATTGGTTTATTAACGGCAATTCCTTGGATTTCAGCAGCTATTGGCGGTATTTTTGTGGCTAGAAAAGCCAATACGCCACGTCGCTCATCCCGCATCTTAGTTTCAGGGTATGCGGTGATGGCTGTTGGCTTAGTTATCGGCGCTTTGGGTGGGCCAGTCGTTGGGTTAATTGGCTTTTGCTTAACCGCCTTTATGTTTTTCGTGGTGCAGTCCATCATTTTCTCGCTCCCACCGACTTATATGAGTGGTAGTATGCTGGCAGGAAGTTTGGCATTACTGAACTGTTTAGGGTTGTTTGGCGGTTTCTTGGGGCCATTTATTTTAGGGTTCTTTGAAGATTACACGGGTACAGCTACCTCTGGATTATGGTTTGGTGTTGGTCTGTTGGTTATTGGCACACTTATCGCTTCAAAGGTGAACACTAACGGCATGAGCAATAGTGAAAAGGTAGAAACGCCAGCATCGGTACAAGCGAAATAACGCAACATCGCCATTTACAATAGGAAAGTCTACATGAAAATTGTTATCGCACTTGATTCCTTTAAAGGAAGTTGCTCAGCACAGCTTGCATGCCAAGCCGTTGCTGAGGGTTTCAAGCGTGTATCCTCCGATTTGGATATGACATTATTGCCCATATCTGATGGCGGAGAAGGCCTGTTGGAGTCACTGGAGCATAGTCCGGTTTTATCTGGTGTAACGCCTTACATATTGACGTGTACTGGGCCCTATGGCAGCAAAGTTGATGCGCGGTTGTTAGTATTGGAAGGAAAAACCGCCTTTATTGAAATGGCTCAAAGCAGCGGTTTAGAGCTCGTCAAACCTGAATTTCGCCATGCCGAAAAAGCCTCGACATACGGTTTGGGGGAGATGGTTAAATACGCCCTCGATTTGGGGTGCAACCGCATTATTATTGGCATTGGCGGAAGTGCAACAAACGATGGCGGGGCGGGTTTTGCCCAAGCACTAGGCGCTCAATTTTACGATAAAAACAATCAATTAATGAGCTCACCAATAAATGGTGAGGATCTCATTAATATCACAAAAATTGGGTTGGATAAATTTGATCCCCGTGCGGCGGCCGTTGAATTTAACGTATCTTGTGATGTAGAAAACCCGTTGCTGGGTAAAAATGGGGCAACGTATATCTATGGTCCACAAAAAGGTGCTGATAGTGCAATGCTCGACCAGCTGGAAGCGGGTATGGCGCACTATGCTCAATTAATGTCGAATACCCTAGGGAAAGACGTCTCTGCCGAGGCAGGGAGTGGGGCGGCAGGGGGCTTAGGTGCTGGGCTACGTTGGTTCGTGGATGCCAAGCTCGAAAAAGGTATCGACCTTGTTTTGGGGTTATTGGGGGCAGAGGCCTACATCCAACAAGCCGATTTAGTGGTGGTTGGAGAAGGGCGAATGGACAGTCAAAGTGCCAATGGTAAAGCCCCTGTCGGTGTTGCCCGTATGGCGAGTCGCTATGGCGTGCCGACAATCGCTTTATGCGGTGGATACAGTGAAGATAGCCGAATTTTGTACCAACACGGCATCACCGCGATGTGGTCACTGTGCCCAGGCCCTGTGTCTTTAGAGCAAGCGATGGTTAACGGAGAACGCTACTTGGCGGATACCGCTGAAAACTTGCTAAGAACGGTATTATCAAGCCAAAAGAAGTTTGTAAAACAATAAGATGAGGCGGTAACATGCTACTGACTGAAAAATTAGCCAATGATATTGTCACGCGTGCTATGGGGATCATCCATCACAACGTCAATGTGATTAACAGTCAGGGCGTGATTATCGCCTCAGGTGAAAAAAAACGTATTGGTGAAACTCATGAAGCCGCAGTGGAGGTGATCCGCTGCGGCAAACGGATCACAATTTACAATGAAAATGAAGCACGCGCATATTCCAATGTTGCACCGGGGATTAACCACCCGATTATCGTGGCAGATAAAGTGGAGTTAGTGATTGGTGTTAGCGGCGACCCTGTAGTTATTCAGCGTTATGCAGAGCTAGCCATTCTCACCGCAGAGCTATTGATTAAGCAAGAAATTGAACGCCGCAGTATCAATTGGCAGCACCGTTTGCGGGATATGTTATTTGTTCAATTTATTGAAAGCAACACACCCATTCAGGGGCGAAGTGCGTTATTAAAGCTGCATAATTCCGGTTTTTCGTTTTCGCTACCGACTATCCCTGTGATTATTAATATTGAAGCCATTCAGTATCGCCCCGAAATTCTAGATACCATTATTACCGAATTATCGGCGATGGAAAAAAGTGATGTCCTGCTACTCAACAGCCGTGAAGTGTTGATGTTATTTCCCTCAAAACACTATCAAAATGAGTCGTTTATCCCTAACTTACACTTTATTTTAGATAGCCAATTGAGCCAGTATTATATTGGCGTTGGTGTGCAAGCAGATAGTGAAGAACATGTGCGTGATGCAGTGCATTTTGCGCGCTCAGTGATTGATGTTGGTCGCCAAACTGTCCCTGAAAAACAGGTTTTCTTATTTAAAGAAATGGCCTCATTTTGTTTATTTAATGAGTTAGAAAACAGTTACTTATTTAATTTCTTTTTGGATATTTGCAATAAAATTTTATTGCATGATTCAGGGGAAAGTTTGTTGGAAACGTTGGAGTTGTTTTTATCGCAAAATGGTGAGATTGGGAATACCGCTTTGCAGCTGGGTATTCACCGCAACACGCTAAGTTATCGGTTACAACAAATTAAAAAGCAAACGGGGCTCGACCCGACAAAATTCACCGATTTAATTCAATTGTCCGTGGCAATGCATGGCTACCGTCGGCGTTATCCAAAACAGCAGCCATGGTTAGATGCATTAACCTAATAAGTCGATAGGTTACTTTTGCTGTAAAACCCAAATTGCGGCTTCAACGCGCGATTTTAAATTGAGTTTTTTCAGCAAATGCTTCACATGCACTTTAACGGTACTTTCTGTAATAGTTAATTTATTGGCAATTTGCTTATTGGATAAACCCTGTGAGATTAAATCCAATATATGGGTTTCTCTTGGGGTGAGTGCCGTTAAATTATGATCCGTCGATGCGCGGTTATCTCTTAATGATTCGGCCAAAACAGAGGCTAATGTTGGGCTGACTACCATTTTACCGCTGGCGGCTTCTTTCAATGCAATAATCAGTTTTTCGGGTTCCATATCCTTTAATAAATAGCCATCAGCACCGTGTTTTAGCGCATTAATTAAATCTTCACCATAGTTAGAGACGGTGAATAAAATAATGCGGCCAGAAAGTTCGCGGCTGCGTAAATTACTGAGAACTTCAAACCCGTTCATTCCCGGCATATTTAAATCTAATAGGATTAAATCGGGGTCATATTCTTCGGCGAGTCTAATGCCTGTTTCGCCGTTATCAGCTTCCCCTATCACCTGCAAGGTCGGTTCTAAGCTGATTAGCTGTTTAACGCCATTACGCAGCATAGGATGATCATCAATGAGTAAAATAGTGGATTGCCCAGTCGTGATATTTTTGCTTTCCATCAACACGTAACTCCAATTTAATTAAGCCACAGCGAGTGGGAATGTGACACTGACGGTCGTTCCCCCCTGAACGCGAGGTGCAATTTGGTACTCCCCGTTTAAGCTTAGAGCCCTTTCCCTCATGATAATCAGCCCATAATGGTTATTTTTTGTGGGCTGAGGTTGAATGCCTTCACCATTATCTTCAATGGTGACGGTGATGACACCTGAATTTTCGAATAATGAAACTTGCGACCAATTTGCATTGGCGTGCTTGAGAATATTGCTCAAGGCTTCTCGGATTATTTGTATGATATGAATAGATTGGTGCGGTGAAATACTTTTTGCGGGCAGTTGGTAATTTAAGTTTATTTCAAAGCCAACACGTTGACTAAATTCACTGATAGTACTTTCCAAAGAGGGCAATAAACCCGGTTCAGTGAGTTTTAACCTAAAGGTAGTTAATAATTCACGTAATTGGCTATATGCCAAATTAATTTCATTGCGCATTTCATTGAGTAAATCTTGTTGTTTATTGGGCAATGATTCAGGTTGCATTTGCAGATAACTAATTTGCATTTTTAAACATGATAGCGATTGGGCAATAGAGTCATGAAGTTCTCTGGCGATTGCCGAGCGTTCATCCATAATTAGCAATTGTTGTTGCTGCTCTAATTGGTGTGCCATTGCTAACATGCCGGTGATTTGTTTGACCAACATCAGCACTAAATTATTTTGTTCATCAGATAAAGGCTTATCTATTGGTATTTCGGCGAGAATAGCCCCATAGCGGTGTAAATTATCGGAGATATCCCACGATAACACTGCCGGATGTTCCACAGTTTCAGGGGCTGGAAATTCACCACAGTGGATGTCATGAAAATAGGTATCGTTATTTTCTTCATATAGCCGCAAGCTGATATTTTTAAGCGGTGTCAGGTTTTGCAGCTCCACCAGTACTTTTTCCAGTCGTACCGCTAATGGGTCAATAGAATGCAAGATACGATTTGATTGATACAAGTACAGCAATACTTTGTTTTTATTCTGTAAGTCTGCCGTTTTTTCTTCGACGCGAGATTCTAGTTGGTGGTAACTTTGTGCTAATTCGTCAGACATTTGGTTTAATGTTTGTCCAAGGACGCTAAGCTCATCGTGTTTTTTATACGTCGGGTAACGTTGGCTAAAATCCCGATGACTGATCGCATTCACCATATTTAACAGTTTTAGCCAAGGGTAATAAATTTTCTTCCTAAAATGGCAAATGGTGAAGAGTAATAATAGGGAAACGAGGC
The DNA here is from genome assembly GCF_058245955.1 of Providencia sp. UF-224. NCBI lineage: Bacteria > Pseudomonadati > Pseudomonadota > Gammaproteobacteria > Enterobacterales > Morganellaceae > Providencia > Providencia sp. UF-224. The sequence goes on from NZ_JBSICC010000009.1 coordinate 92,392, forward strand.
CGATAAATACCATTTGCGTCATGGCGACATAGGTCATTTTACGTTCTGTTTTTTCGTCGATACTTTTTACTAGCTCATCGATTTTATTAACAAAATTGATGACTTCAAAGCGTGCATCATTTGGGGAAGAGGCTCTTGCTAGTGCAGGCCTTAAATCACTTAACCAATATTGGTGAAGCTCGCTAAATAGGTGAGTTAAATCCTCAATTTCGACTACCTGAGTTAATTCAGGGCTTAATAAATCACGTTCAAGTTCATTCAGATAAACATCCGAATAGGTACTGAGTGGCGTTAATGAAAGCAAATGATAACTTTGCATTCTTAGTGACCCTGATTTATTTATTGCGTGAGCGTTCCCTTGCACGCTAATAATCATTTGGTTGGAAATTGTCATGCCAATAATACCGAGTACGGCAATCAATAACATTAAGCCAATAACTTGGTTAATGATTGAAAATCGACGGTTCGCAGTTGGCATACATAATCCTTAATTCCATTACATCATTATTCACTATTTTTTATAACGCTATTATTGTTCCTCTATTCGACAAAATTGAATATGCCACTTCGGTATTACTCCCTAATATCTCACTGAGTATTTTTGCTAAAAATCTCATCAATAAATGTTTTTAATGAATGATATTATTTCTTTATATTCAAATGATTAAATGAAAATACCCCTAATACTCCTCTGGTGGACGGTCTGAGTTTCATGGCAAATTTGATTTAAATCTCCCTTGATTTAGATCAGCTTCATGGAGGCTTATTCGCCACACACTGCGTTCAGAAAATCGTATTTATCGGGGTGAGTTATGTCTCAACGAGAGAGTATTAATCATACTGCTACGCAGGCAAAAGGGGTTATTCAGGATTGGCGCCCTGAAGAAAGCCAATTTTGGCAGCAAACGGGCCAGCGAATTGCTAAGCGCAATTTGTGGATTTCAATTCCGTGTTTGTTGCTCGCATTCTGTGTATGGATGTTATTTAGCGCGGTTGCCGTTAATTTAAATAAAGTGGGTTTTAATTTTACCACTGACCAATTATTTCTATTAACCGCACTTCCTTCCGTTTCAGGCGCATTATTACGGGTGCCTTATTCTTTTGTTATTCCTATCTTTGGTGGTCGCCGTTGGACGGCAATTAGCACCGTATTTCTGATTATTCCGTGTATTTGGCTGGGCTATGCGATTCAAGACCCAACAACGCCATACCAAGTGTTTGTGATTATTTCCCTGCTTTGTGGTTTTGCGGGAGCAAACTTTGCATCAAGTATGGCGAATATCAGTTTCTTTTTCCCTAAAGCTCGCCAAGGTGGCGCACTGGGCTTAAATGGTGGCCTAGGAAACCTAGGCGTTAGCGTGATGCAGCTAGTTGCACCGTTTATTGTCGGCGTAGGCGTGTTTGCTTTTGCAGGGGGAACCGGGGCGGTTCAGCCTGATGGCTCAGTGTTGTGGCTGGAAAATGCAGCGTGGGTTTGGGTGCCATTCTTACTGTTTTTTACAGTGATGGCGTGGTTTGGTATGAACGATTTGGCAGCAAATAAAGCGTCTTTAAAACAGCAACTTCCTGTTTTGAAACGGGGACATTTGTGGATTTTAAGCCTGTTATACCTCTCAACATTTGGTTCATTTATCGGCTTTTCTGCGGGTTTTGCCATGCTGTCAAAAACCCAGTTCCCCGATATCGTTATCTTGAAATTTGCCTTCTTCGGCCCATTCCTTGGCGCATTAGCACGCCCACTCGGTGGCATGCTGTCTGACCGCTTTGGCGGCGTCAAAGTCACTTTTTTGAATTTTATCGCCATGGCCATTTTCTCAGGCTTACTGTTCTTCACCTTGCCAGAAAACGGCCAAGGCGGCTCCTTCGGCGCATTTTATGGCGTGTTTATGGTGCTGTTCTTAACGGCAGGGTTAGGCAGTGGTTCCACATTCCAAATGATTGCGGTGGTTTTCCGTAAATTAACCATGGACAAAGCCTTATTAAGAGGCGCTTCAGAGCAAGAAGCGCAAAAAGAAGCAGTAACAGAAAGTGCGGCAGCGCTTGGGTTTATCTCTGCCATTGGTGCAATTGGTGGCTTTTTCATTCCAAAAGCCTTTGGGACGTCTTTAACCCTGACGGGTTCGCCCGCTGATGCCATGAAAGTGTTCTTTGTGTTTTATCTCTCTTGTGTGTTTATCACGTGGCTAGTCTACGGGCGTACCCACAAATAATAACAAGTAATAAAAACCCTTTTTAAGCAATGTACGGCGGCGGTCGCCGTCTCTTTGGAGGCAATCCGAATGAGCAAATTTTTAGACAGATTTCGTTATTTTAAGCAGCTGGGTGATACTTTCGCAGGCGGCCATGGGCAAGAGCTCAATGTGAATCGTGATTGGGAAGATGGTTACCGCAGCCGCTGGCAGCACGATAAAGTCGTGCGTTCTACCCACGGCGTTAACTGCACCGGTTCATGTAGCTGGAAAATTTACGTCAAAAATGGCCTTGTGACGTGGGAAACACAACAAACTGACTACCCACGTACTCGCCCAGATTTACCTGACCACGAACCACGTGGTTGCCCGCGAGGTGCCAGTTATTCATGGTATTTATACAGCGCAAACCGCGTGAAATACCCGATGATGCGCAAGCGTTTACTGAAATTATGGCGCGATGCAAAAGCGGAGCACCAAGACCCTGTTGCGGCGTGGTTATCCATCATTAGCGACCCAGAAAAAGCACAGAGTTACAAACAAGCCCGTGGCCGCGGTGGTTTTGTGCGCTCCAGTTGGCAGGAAGTGAACGAGTTAATTGCAGCCGCTAACGTGGCGACGATTAAAGAATTTGGCCCTGACCGCATTGTTGGCTTTTCACCAATCCCAGCGATGTCGATGGTGTCTTATGCATCAGGCGCCCGTTATTTATCCCTCATCGGTGGGGCTTGTCTGAGCTTCTACGATTGGTATTGCGACTTACCGCCTGCATCCCCAATGACGTGGGGCGAGCAAACGGACGTGCCTGAATCCGCGGACTGGTATAACTCATCCTACATTATTGCTTGGGGCTCGAACGTCCCGCAAACCCGTACGCCAGATGCCCACTTCTTTGCTGAAGTCCGCTACAAAGGGACAAAAACGGTTGCTGTCACGCCAGATTACGCAGAAATCACCAAATTCTGTGACCATTGGCTGAACCCAAAACAAGGGACAGACAGTGCGATGGCGATGGCGATGGGGCATGTCATCCTCAATGAGTTCCACGTCAAACGTGAAGCGGAATATTTCCGTGAATATGTTCGCACCTATACCGATATGCCGATGTTGGTGATGCTCGATAAACACGAAAATGGTGCTTATGTTGCTGGTCGCATGCTGCGCGCTTCGGATTTGGTTGATTCTTTAGGCGAAGAGAAAAATGCCGAATGGAAAACTATCGCGATTGATGAAGAAACTGGGGCACTGTGTGCGCCTCAAGGTTCGATGGGATTCCGTTGGGATGACAGCCAAAAATGGAACTTAGAACCGCGTGCAGGGCAAGATGCGCATGAGGTCAAAATGCAGCTTAGCCTTGCGGACTCGCACGATGAATTTGTTGAGGTTGGTTTCCCATACTTTGGTGGCTTAGAAAGCGAGCATTTCCAAAGTGTTGAACTGAAAGACGTCTTACTGCATAAATTACCTGCGAAACGTATTCAGCTTGCTGATGGCAGCGAGTCACTGGTTACTAGCGTGTATGATTTGATGCTCGCTAACTACGGCATTGACCGTGGTTTCGGTGATGAAAACTGTGCTGTTGATTACGATGATATGAAAGCGTATTCCCCTGCATGGGCTGAAAAAGTCACTGGGGTGAGCCGCCAAGATATCATTCGTATCGCCCGTGAATTTGCGGATACCGCAGAGAAAACGCACGGTCGCGCCATGGTAATTGTCGGGGCGGGTATCAACCACTGGTACCACATGGACATGACTTATCGCGCCATTATCAACATGCTGATTTTCTGCGGCTGCGTGGGTCAAAGTGGCGGCGGTTGGTCACACTATGTTGGGCAAGAAAAATTGCGTCCACAAACAGGTTGGATGCCACTGGCTTTTGGCCTCGATTGGCAGCGCCCACCACGTCACATGAACAGCACATCGTTCTTCTATAACCACTCTAGCCAATGGCGTTATGAAACCGTAGGGACGGAAGAGTTACTTTCACCTTTAGCGGATAAAAAAGCATTTAGCGGCAGCTTAGTGGACATGAACGTGCGCGCCGAAAGAATGGGGTGGTTGCCATCAGCACCGCAGTTAAGTGTTAACCCAATTAATATTGCTAAACAGGCACAAGACGCGGGGCTTTCCCCAGTGGATTACACGGTTAAGCAATTGAAAGACGGTAATATTCGTTTTGCAGCAGAACAGCCAGATGACCCGCAAAACTTCCCACGTAACCTGTTTATTTGGCGCTCAAACTTATTGGGTTCCGCAGGGAAAGGCCATGAATATTTATTGAAATATTTGCTGGGTACTGAAAATGGTATTCAAGGCAAAGACTTAGGTCAACAAGGTGGCGTGAAACCGGAAGAGGTGGAATGGCAAGATACAGCGGCACAAGGGAAAGTGGACTTAGTAGTGACTCTCGATTTCAGAATGTCGAGCACCTGCCTGTTCTCAGACGTTATTTTACCGACAGCCACTTGGTATGAAAAAGACGATATGAATACCTCGGATATGCATCCGTTTATTCACCCATTGTCAGCCGCAGTCGACCCTGCTTGGGAGTCGAAAAGTGACTGGGAAATCTACAAAGGTATTGCCAAAGCTTTCTCCGACGTCAGTGTCGGTCACTTAGGCAAAGAAACCGATGTCGTCACACTGCCTATCCAGCACGATAGTAAAGCCGAAATGGCGCAACCTTTTGATGTGAGAGATTGGAAAAAAGGTGAATGTGACCTGATCCCCGGAAAAACGGCACCGCACATTATTTGTGTTGAACGTGACTACCCCAATACTTACGCGCGTTTTACCTCCCTTGGCCCATTAATGGACAAATTAGGGAATGGCGGGAAAGGTATTAGTTGGAATACACAAGATGAAATTGATTTCCTGAAAAAACTGAACAAAACCCAGCCAGAAGGGGCTAATGCGGGGCGCCCTAAAATTGACACCGCCATTGATGCTGCCGAGGTGATTTTAACCTTAGCCCCTGAAACGAATGGGCAAGTGGCCGTGAAAGCGTGGGATGCATTAAGTAAGGTTACAGGGCGTGACCATACGCATTTAGCACGCTACAAAGAAGATGAGAAAATTCGCTTCCGCGATATTGTGGCACAACCGCGTAAGATCATTTCCAGCCCAACATGGTCAGGGTTAGAAGATGAACATGTCTCTTACAACGCTTGTTATACCAACGTTCACGAGATGATCCCATGGCGCACTCTCAGTGGCCGTCAGCAGTTATATCAAGACCATGAATGGATGCGTGCTTTCGGTGAAAGCCTAGTGGTATATCGCCCGCCAATCGATACGCGTGCAGCTCAGCCATTAATGGGTAAAAAATCCAACGGTTACCCTGAAAAAGCGCTGAATTTCCTGACACCACACCAAAAATGGGGGATTCACTCCACTTATAGTGACAACTTATTGATGTTGACGCTCGGTCGTGGTGGCCCTGTGGTTTGGCTCAGTGAGGACGATGCCCGCGAGTTAGGTATTGAAGATAACGATTGGGTTGAAGCGTTTAACAGCAATGGGGCATTGACGGCAAAAGCGATCGTCAGTCAGCGGATCCCTGATGGCATGATCATGATGTACCACGCGCAAGAGCGGTTGATCAATTTGCCGGGGTCAGAAATTACGGCGCAACGTGGGGGGATCCATAACTCCGTAACGCGTGTTTGCCCGAAACCGACCCATATGATTGGTGGTTACGCCCATCTGGCTTATAGCTTCAATTACTACGGAACCGTGGGTTCTAACCGTGATGAGTTTGTGGTTGTTCGCAAAATGAAACAGGTCGACTGGCTGGATGGGGAAAACGATGCCTATCAGCAGACCCTGAGCGGAAAGGAGAAAGCATAATGAAAATTCGTTCTCAAGTCGGCATGGTGCTAAACCTTGATAAATGTATTGGTTGCCACACATGCTCAGTGACCTGTAAAAATGTTTGGACCAGTCGCGAAGGGGTTGAATACGCATGGTTTAATAACGTCGAGACCAAACCAGGTATCGGCTATCCCCATCACTGGGAAGATCAGGATAAATGGAAAGGCGGCTGGATCCGCACCATTAAAGGCAAGCTAGTTCCACGCATGGGGAACAAAGTCGGCGTACTGTCTAAAATCTTTGCTAACCCTGATGTACCTGCTTTGGATGATTATTATGAGCCATTTAATTATGACTATGGTCATTTAAAAAATGCCAAAGAAGGCAAACATGTGCCAACTGCGCGCCCACGGTCGTTGATCACTGGCGAACGGATGAGCAACGTGAAAATGGGGCCTAACTGGGAAGATGACCTCGGCGGCGAATTTGCGAAGCGTGCCGCAGATAAAAACTTTGAGCACATCCAAAAAGAGATGTACGGCCAGTTTGAAAATACATTCATGATGTATTTACCACGCCTGTGTGAACATTGTTTGAACCCTGCGTGTGTCGCAACGTGCCCAAGTGGTGCGATTTACAAACGCTCTGAAGACGGTATCGTCCTGATTGACCAAGATAAATGCCGTGGATGGCGTATGTGCTTAACAGGCTGCCCGTACAAAAAAATCTACTTTAACTGGAAAAGCGGTAAGTCAGAAAAATGTATTTTCTGTTACCCACGGATTGAATCTGGCATGCCAACAGTTTGCTCGGAAACCTGTGTTGGGCGTATTCGTTATTTAGGTGTGTTGTTGTATGACGCCGATAAAATTGAATCGGCGGCGAGTGTGGAAAAAGAAACAGATCTGTACCAAAGCCAGCTCGATGTATTCCTTGATCCACACGACCCTAAAGTGATTGAAGAGGCGCAAAAACAGGGGATCCCATTAAGTGTGATCGATGCTGCCCAGAAATCACCAGTGTATAAAATGGCGATGGAATGGAAGTTAGCGCTGCCGCTGCACCCTGAATATCGCACATTACCGATGGTGTGGTATGTACCACCTTTGTCACCTATTCAATCTGTCGCTGATTCGGGTTTATTGGCAAACAATGGCGTATTGCCTGATGTGGAAAGCTTGCGTATTCCAGTGCAGTACCTCGCCAATTTATTAACCGCTGGGGATACGGAACCTGTGCTGTTAGCACTAAAACGCATGCTAGCGATGCGCCATTATAAACGTGCTGAAACCGTAGAAAACCAGTGTGATACCAGTGCGTTAGAGCAAGTGGGGTTAACCGAAGCACAAGCACAAGAAATGTACCGTTACTTAGCAATTGCTAACTATGAAGACCGTTTTGTGATCCCATCCAGCCACCGTGAATTAGCGCGTGAAGCGTTCCCAGAAGCCAAAGCTTGTGGCTTTAGTTTTGGCGATGGCTGCCATGGTAGCGATAGCAAAACCAACCTGTTTAATAGCAGACGTATTGATGCCATTGATGTAACACCAAAAACGGCGCAGGAGAACACACTATGATGACGTTAAGAGTGATTTCTCGGTTGTTAGAGTACCCTTCAGAGGCGCTTTGGCAGCACCGTGATGAGTTAATCGAGGCGTTAGAGCAGGCGGATGAATTACCCGTGACTCGCGCAGTTCAATTGATGATGTTTGTGCGTGAATACCTCAATGAAAACTTGCTGGATATGCAGGCGCAATATTGTGAGCTGTTTGATAGAGGACGCGCGACATCGTTGCTGTTATTCGAACATGTTCATGGGGAATCCCGCGACCGCGGCCAAGCGATGGTCGATTTAATGGGGCAGTACCAGCAACATGGCTTGCAAATCGATTGCAAAGAGCTGCCCGACCATTTGCCCATTTACTTGGAGTATCTCACTGTTTTACCACCACAAGAAACGGTGGGGGGCTTACACGATATCGCGCCAATCTTAGCGTTATTAGGGGAACGATTAAAACAGCGTGAAAGCCGCTTTGCGAGCTTGTTTGAGATATTGCTTGAGTTATCCAATAGCGAAATTGCCACTGAGCAACTTAGCGAAAAAGTGGCATCAGAAGCGCGGGATGACACGCCTCAAGCCCTTGATGCGGTGTGGGAAGAGGAACAAGTGAAGTTTTTTGCGGATGAGAAAACCTGCGGTGGAGAAGTCACCGCACATCAACACCGTTTTGCCAATGCCGTCACGCCACAATACTTGGATCTCGGCACAAGCAGCCATGTAGGAGTGCAAAAATGAATTTTCTCAATCAATTCTTCTTCGACATCTACCCATATATTGCGGGCACCGTGTTTATTGTCGGCAGTTGGCTGCGCTATGACTATGGCCAATACACGTGGCGTGCGGGTTCGAGCCAAATGTTAGATAAAAAGAATATGCGTCTGGCATCCAATTTATTCCATTTGGGGATTATTGGCATTTTTGTCGGCCATTTTCTGGGGATGTTAACACCACATTGGATGTATGAATCTTTCCTACCAATGCATATCAAGCAGTTGATGGCGATGATTGGGGGCGGTTCCGCGGGGGTGATGATGTTAATTGGTGGCGCGATGTTATTGAAACGCCGACTGACTAACCCACGTATTCGCGCCACATCGTCCTTTGGTGACATCATGATTATGGTGTTGCTGGTGGTGCAAGTCTGTTTAGGGTTACTCACTATTCCATTCTCTGCGCAGCATATGGATGGCAGCGAAATGTTGAAATTAGTGGGATGGGCACAGTCTGTGGTGACATTCCATTGGGGCGCATCGAATTATCTTGAAGGCGTTGGCATCGTGTTCAAGTTACACATCGTGTTGGGGATGACGATATTTTTACTCTTCCCATTCTGCCGTTTAGTGCACATTTGGAGTGCACCTATCGAATACCTAAGTCGTCGGTATCAGTTGGTGAGAAATCGCCACTAAGTTCGGGTTTCACAGGGAAGTGAGCCAGTACATTGCTCTTGTGTAATTGATTCTTGTGTAAACAACAAATATGGCTATTTTGGCACCCCATCTAACATGTTAGATGGGGTTTTTTTGTGTTTATTTGCTGACGGCGGGTTCGATATAGCCAAGGCGGCGAGAAATAAGCAAACAAACATGGGCAAGTTCATCATTGACCCTGTCTATTTTGGGCAACATACGGTGTGTCGGGCCTGCAACGCTGATAGCCCCAACAATATTCCCAGTATAGTTAAATATTGGCCTTGCAACACATGTTAGCCCTTCTTCGTTTTCTTCATCATCTAAAGAAAAGCCTTTCAAACGAATATCGGCCAACAATTCATACAGCTTCATTCTATCGACAACGGTTTTTTCCGTGAATTTTACTAGCGGTTTATCTAGAACCTCATCAATTTCTTCCAAAGGCTGGAACGCTAAAAGCGCTTTCCCAATCCCTGTGCAGTAGGCGGGTAGCCTTGCCCCTAATTTTGCAGTTGTTTGAATCGATAGGGTGCCTTCACTTTTATACAGGTACACCACATGCCCGCTGTTATAGACACCTAAAAAGCAGGTTTCGAATGTTGAGCTCGATAGTGTTTTTAAGTAAGGGATTGAAACTTCAACTAAATTAACATTCATTAAGCCTTTAATTCCAAGTTCAAGGCTTTTTAAATCAAGGTTGTAACGCTCTGTAAGGTGATCGATGCTGACATATTGGCGTTCTTTTAACGTCTCTAATATCCGAAACGCCGTTGTTTTGGCGATCCCTGTGTTTTTCACCAATTCTGCCAATGAAATTCCATCGGAATGATTACTTATTTCTTCAAGGATGGTCAGTACTCTATCGATGTTTGATGAGTTTGCTTGGCTGTCTTTCGTCATTGTTGGCTCCTTACATGCGCTGGGGTCATTGTACGCATAATTTCATGTGAATTAAACGTCGTTCCATTTTCTCCTTACACTCACCATTTTTGTGCGTAAAAACAGGTGATTTGTAATTAATTGATAAATCTTGCCTTTACGTTATTGATTGTGATCTCGATCGTCATTTGCATAAAAACGGAACGACATTCCTATATTTTAATGTATGTTGTTTAAAAAGGAACAGCGTTCCATTATTTTAAAGGGATAAATATGTTGATAGTGACCATTGATACAGGGACAACAAATACCCGCGTGAGAGCATGGCGAAACAATACGGTTGTGGGGGAGCTGAGCGCGGAAGTCGGGATTCGGGATTGTGCGAAAAATGGAAGTAATGCGCGTTTAATTCAATCAATAAAAACGCTTTTGGCACAGCTTTTGGCAAAATTTAGTGATGAAGAAAGGGCAAATTATCGCTTAGTCGCGTCGGGTATGATTACTTCAGAAATTGGGTTATGCCATTTGCCCCATGAAGTCACGCCTGTTTCGATGAAACAGCTCGCACAAAAGGTTAGCGCGTGTGTGATAAGCGAAATTAGCGAAAAACCCATTATTTTTATACCAGGAATTAAAAATCAAACCACGGAGTTAACGTTTGATTCCATTGAAAGTATGGATGTAATGCGTGGTGAAGAAGCTGAGATCTTCGGTATCTTAGCGCAGCAGCCAGATTTAGGTGCTTCGTTGGTTATCTTACCAGGTTCGCATTCAAAGTTTGTTCGCATTGATGACAATAAAAATGTGATTGCACTGGCAACCACGATGGCCGGCGAAATCTTCGATACGCTGACGCATCAAACGATACTCGCCAGCTCATTAGAGCACCAGTTTGCTGAGCAAATTGACGATGAATATTTACTTAAAGGCGCCACATTAAGCCAGCAAGTGGGGATCGCGAGAAGTTGTTTTTCAGTCAGATTATTAGACCTTTTCACTGAGGCCACACTTGACCAAAAATCGAGTTTTTTATTAGGCGCGATTTTAGCATCAGATTTGCTTGCGATAAAAAACAGCCAAGCCTTATGTGTGACTAACGATATAAAAATTGTGATTAGTGGAAAACCTATCTTAGCGAATGCGCTTCAATTATTAATTAAAAACGATAGCTATTTCACGGGTGAAATCAGCGTATTAAAAGATAAAAAGGAACAGCCATATTCTGGGTTAGGAGCAATTTCAATATTAAACCTCACAGAATATAGATAAACATTTTTAATAATTTGTTATTAGGTGATTGTATGAATCTTGAAAATGAAATTCCTTTAATTGCAATATTGCGTGGAATTAAACCCGAAGAAGTTTTAGATCATGTTTCAATATTGGCTGAGGAAGGTTTTAAATATATAGAAATTCCATTGAATTCCCCTGAATGGGAAAAAAGTATTCCATTGGCTATTCAACATTATGGAAACCAATTAAAAATAGGCGCAGGAACCGTCTTGAATCAACAAAATGTTGAAAAATTAGCGGCAATGAACGCAAAGATTATTGTTACGCCGAATATTAATGTTTCGGTGATCAAATCATCTTTAGCAAACAAGATGGAAATATACCCAGGTTGTGCAACAGCCACTGAGGCATTTACAGCGATTGATGCAGGTGCCTGTAACTTAAAAATATTTCCAACCGCACCGCTAGGAGTTAACTACGTTAAGTCACTGATGTCAGTGATCCCTAAAGAGATAGCTATTTATGCCGTTGGTGGCGTGACGCCACAAAACTTACACGAGTACCTAAGCATTGGCTGTTATGGCGCAGGGCTTGGGAATGACCTTTACCGAGTAGGCCAAACACCAGAGAAAACCAGAGAAAACGCGAAAGCATTTATATCTGCATATATCGCATTTAAAAATCAAAATTATTAAGTTAAAAGAGATATTAAAATGAAATTCGATTATGTTTTTAAAAATGCCACTGTTATTGATGGCAGTGGGAAAAGTGAATTTATCAGCGATGTGGCAATAAAAGATGACCGCATTATTAAAATCGCTGAAAATATTAACGAAGAATCTGAAAAAATAATTGATTGTACAGGATTGATTTTATCTCCAGGGTTTATTGATGTTCATACACATGATGATTTAATTGTCATAGATAAACCTGAATATATTGAAAAAACATCACAGGGTGTTACCACCATTATTGTTGGTAACTGTGGAATTAGTGCAGCATGCGCTACGTTAAAAAATGAAGTACCTGACCCAATTAATTTGCTGGGAGAATTAAATGAATTTAATTTCTCCGATTTAGCCAGTTATAAACAAAAAATTAATGAAATCGCGCCAACCGTCAATGTGGCGACATTGATTGGCCATACCACATTAAGAAATAACTGTGTTTCGGATTTATTAAAACCTGCGACCCAGAGCAATATCGAGCAGATGAAACAAGTTTTAGAATCTGCGTTAAACGAGGGGGCTTTAGGGTTAAGCACAGGGCTGTCTTACGGTAATGCCATCAATTCATCCACAGAAGAAATCTGTGAGCTGGCTGAATTATTGGCAGAGCATCAGGGCATTTACACTACGCACATGCGCACCGAATATGACGGAATCATTGATGCAATGCATGAAGCTTTTCATATTGGCCGTCATGCAAAAGTTCCGGTGCAAATTTCTCACCACAAGTGTGCTGGGGCGAAAAACTGGGGACGCACTAAAGAGACTCTTGCGCTAATCGAAAAATATCAAGCAATGCAAGATATTAATTGTGATTGTTACCCTTATAGAGCGGGCTCTTCCAATTTAGATATCACTCAAGTCACTGAGGATTATGACATTTTAGTGACTTGGTCAACGCCATTCCCTGATGTTGCAGGTAAAACACTGAAAGATATCGCTGCGATGTGGAATATCGATATTTACCAAGTGGCGGAAAAAATTGTTCCTGCGGGGGCTATTTATTTTCAAATGCATGAAGACGATGTTCGCCGCGTATTGCAGCACCCAAGCAGCATGGTGGGTTCCGATGGCTTACCTCGTGACCCTAATCCACACCCACGTTTATGGGGCACCTTTCCACGCGTTATTAGCCACTACAGTCGTGATGAAAAACTGTTCCCAATGACCACCGCGATTTACAAAATGACGGGCATGTCGGCTCAGCGTTTTTCGTTGAAGGATAGAGGGCTTATCCAAGAAAACTTTTTTGCAGATATCGTCTTATTTGACCCAATAAAAATCAATGAAACCTCGACGTTCCAAGATCCAAAGCAGAAAGCAGATGGCATTGAATATGTTTTTGTTAATGGTGTTCTGACCTATACCGCAAAAGAAATGACTGGGGATAGAGCAGGTAAATTCTTAGAAAGAAATAAATAAAAGAGAGAAATAATAATGATTAAACGATTTGGCGTTGAAGGTTCAAAAGGGACTGGTGGGCAATCATTACCTTTTTCAAAAGCTGTGCTGGCTGACGGCTGGTTATATGTATCAGGGCAAACACCGATGGTTGATGGCGAAGTGATTGATGGCGGCATCATTGCACAATCAAAACTGGCTATCGAAAACTGTTTAAACATCATGAAGGACGCGGGATTTGAGCGCCAAGATATTGTGCATATGAAAGTAGTTTTGAGTGATGCTCGATACTTTCAGTCCTTTAATAAAGTGTTTCAGCAATTCTTTGCGGAGCATCCACCAGCAAGAGTCTGTTTTGTCGCAGACCTTGTGGTTGATTGCATGGTTGAAGTGGACATCACCTGCTTTAACAGCAAGTTCAAATCTTAATCGCTGAGACGATAGGGGGCTATTATGGAACATAATAATTTCTTAATGTGGTTTTTACTGTATGCGTTCGTCATGATGTTCATTGGATGGTATGTGACGAGGCATCAAAAGACGGGTGAAGACTTCATTCTTGGTGGCCGAAAATTACCGATGTTACTCACCTTAGGGTCGACTGTCGGAACGATGGTGGGAACAGGGTCTAGTATTGGTGCGGTGAGTTTCGGTTATTCGAATGGTTGGGCCGGTATGTTATATGGTATCGGTGGAGCGACGGGGATCTTACTCACCGCGTGGTTATTTGCGCCCGTGAGAAACTATCGCTTTATGACAATGAGTGAGGAAATTTGTTACTACACAGGTGGGAGCCGCTTAGTTAAAAACCTAGTTGCGATATTAATTTTCTTAGCATCAATTGGTTGGTTAGGTGCGCACATTCTTGGTGGCGGTTTATACTTGGCATGGGCTGCAGACATTGATATCACGGTTGCGAAGATCATTATTGCTGTTGGGTTTGTATTTTATGTAGGTATTGGCGGTTATAAAGCCGTGTCATGGATTGATACCTTACAATCTATCGTCTTATTCCTTGGGTTTATTATTCTTGCAGTTGCCTCAGTGAGCTATGTAGGTGGATGGGATGTTGTGGTGCAAAATACAGATCCGAAAGCGTTTACTGTTTTTGGGATTGGTAAGCTTGGTATGCTACCTGCAATCTCACTGGCTATCGTGATTGGCATCGGTGTATTGGCGACCCCTTCATATCGCCAGCGTATTTATTCAGCGGCATCGACAAAAGCGATTCGTCAATCATTCATTATTACTGGCGTCTTGTATATGGGGTTCTCGTTCTTGCCTGCCATTATCGGTATGGCAACTCATGTGATGGAGCCTAATCTAGAAAATAGCAGCTTTGCATTCTTATATGCGACCAATGCATTACCGCATGTACTGGCAATGGTAGTATTGATTGCAGGTATGTCCGCCAATATGTCATCAGGTAGTTCAGATGCCATCGCAGGTGTTTCAATAATCTTACGTGATATCTATACGATGGTGACAGGGAAAATGCCTCCACCAGAGAAAGCCATTAACTTATCTCGGATCTTCTTACTTGGCGTTATCTTGCTTGCACTGGTATTCGCATTAACCTCAAATGACATTATTGGCTATATCACTAAAATGATTTCAATGATTATGTCAGGTCTCTGCGTCACGGTGTTATTAGGTAAATTCTGGCATCGCTTTAACTGGCAAGGTTGTATTGCAGCGCTGGTAGCAGGAAGTTCAACATCGTTAACGATTATCTTATCACCAGAATGGTCAGCAAAATTAGGTAACCCAGTAATCCCTGCATTATTGATTAGCTTGGTTTGTGCGGTGGTTGTGACCTTAGTGACACCAAAAAATAAACTCAGCCGTGAAGAAGTTTTAGAAAACATTACTCACGAAAGAGAAAACACTGCGAAAAGTAAATAAATTTTCAAATTGAGAGATGCAAATGACTAAACATAATTTTCTCGAAGCGATAAAGCATAAGTCGACGAAGTTGCCTAATTCAGAGAATTTGCCAATAAATATTCTTCACGAAGATGTGTGTTTACCCGCTGTTGTCGTGAAACAGCGTGAGTTAGAGAATAATATTGCATGGATGCAATCTTATGCGAATACTGCCAATGTGTCGTTATCACCCCACGGTAAAACGACGATGACCCCTACGATTTTTAAACGCCAAATCGAACACGGCGCTTGGGGCTTAAGTGTTGGAACGGTTTATCAAGCAAAAGTGGCAATTGAATCAGGTATTAAGAATATCGTTATTGCTAATCAGGTTGTTGGTAAAACCAATATTAAGTTACTTGCGGAGCTGGTTAAACTCCATCAGGCTAATTTGTATTGTTGTGTAGATAGTATTGAAAATGCGAAACAACTTGCCGAGGTTTTTTCCCGCGAAAACCAAAGATTGAATATTTTGATTGAGCTGGGGGTGAATGGTGGGCGTTGTGGTTGCCGCACAGAAGGTGAGGCTCTGTTGCTAGCTGAAGAATTAAAAGCATTACCCTCTTTAGTCATTGCTGGAATTGAATTTTATGAAGGTGTTATTCATAGCGATGATGCAGAAAAAGACATTAATGAGGTACAGCAATTCTTACAGCGAATTTTAGTGACGAGCCAAAAACTCGATAGCTTGGGGGCGTTTGATAGGTGTCAGGATGAGGTACTACTCACAGGGGCGGGTTCTGTTTGGTATGACCTTGTGAGTAAAAAAGTGGCTGATTTTACCTTTTCAAAGCCTTTTCGTTTTGTTATTCGCCCTGGTTGTTATATTACACATGACCATGGCATTTATGATGAGGCTCAACAAGCCCTCAAAGCGAGGGACAGTATCGCTTGCCAGTCAGAGGGGGACTTGATGCCTGCAATGGAAATTGTTGCATTAGTGCAGTCAGTTCCTGAAAAAGGACGGGCAATTGTTAATTTTGGTAAAAGAGACGTCGCATTTGATGCTGGGTTGCCCCAACCGATAGCACACTATCGTGATAGTAAACGGCTTTCTTTTCAACGAGGGAACGCAAATACAACAGGTTTAATGGATCAACATGCCATTTTATCTTTTGATGAAAGTTGCCGTTTTCAAGTAGGAGACATCTTAGTCTTTGGGACTTCGCATCCTTGTATTACTTTCGATAAGTGGAAAGTCATTTATCTGATTGATGATGAATACACAGTGCTAGAAGAGATGCCTACATATTTCTAAACGATATTTTTCCAATGAATTAAAATCAGCCACATTTTAAGTGGCTGATTTTTTAATCATTGCACTAAGGTCTTTTTTGTAACCCATCAGCAACCACAAATTCAGCTTCAGTACAGGCTTTGATGGTTTCAATATCTGTATCTGCTGCATGTTCAACTAAAGTCAGCTGTCCATCAATAAAGCGAAAAACAGCTAACTCAGTGACAATTGTGGTAACACATTTTTCGGCGGTCAGGGGGAATTGACATTGGCGTACAATTTTCGCTTTACCAGCGTTAGTACAATGCTCCATTGCAACAATCACATTTTTCGTTCCTACGACAAGATCCATTGCACCTCCCATACCCGGCTTCATTTTTTCTGGGATCATCCAATTGGCAAAATTACCCTGTTGGTCGACTTCAAGGCCGCCTAGTATACATGCGTCAAGGTGCCCTCCTCGAATTAAGGCAAAGGAAAATGCACTATCAAAGGTCATCCCACCTTTAATAATGGAACAAGGCTGTCCAACCGCGTTACTTAAATCAGGATATAAAATGGTAGAGTCGTCATAACAAAGACCAAGAATGCCATTTTCAGAGTGAAATAAAACATCAACATTATGGGGAAGATATTGCAGGACAAGTGTAGGTATCCCGGCACCAAGGTTAACAACATCTCCATCATGAAGTTCTCGTGCTACTCGGCGAGCAATTCGGTTTTTTATCTCCATTATTGTTCTCCTTGGAATAAGCCTGTGACTAATAGGCCAGGGGTCATAATCGAGTCAGGATGAAGCTCACCCACATTCACCAGTTGCTTGACCTCAGCTAAAACAGTATTCGCTGCTAACGCGATGAGGGGATTGAAATTGCGAGAAGCTAAGTGGTATGAAAGGTTACCTGCTTTATCACCTTTATCAGCATGAATGATGGCTAAATCTGCTCGTAAGGGAAGTTCAAGTAGATAGTCTTTATCTTCAATTTTAAAGTGCTGTTTTCCTTTTGCAACGAGTGTTCCAACACCTGTTGGCGTTAAAAAACCGCCTAAGCCAGCTCCGCCACAGCGAATACGCTCTATTAAGGTGCCCTGTGGAATAAACTCTGCCATCAGTTCTCCAGAACGAATTTGCTTCGCTGCTTCTGGTAATAGCCCTATATGAGAGCAAATAATTCGTTTAACTCGTTTTGCTTCGATTAAGCGTGCAATCCCCGTATTGGGCAAACTGGAATCACTACCGATAAGTGTTAGGTTTTTTATACCAGACTCTAAGATAAGTGAAACAAGAGAGGGAGGGCAGCCTTGTCCCATAAAGCCGCCATACATGACACTGATACCATCAGTTAAATAGTCCATTATGGCGTTCTTTTCGATGATTTTGTGTTTCATTCGCTACTTCCATATCAAGAAAGGTACTTTAAGATACTGGAGGTATTTCAGTTCCTACCTACACAGATGCTGGCAGGTTTTGATATTTTGTAGTTATTCATTGATAAATTCAGTATATGTATTAGGTGTTTATTATACAGGTAGTGAATTGCTTTGACCTAAATCAAGGGGGGGAGGGTGAACTTAAAAAGATGACTTGAAGTTAATAGCCATTAATATGAGGATGATAATGAACAATTGAATCTTTATAATTAAGTAAATTCTCCTAGTTGTAGGGGTGATAATCATGCTGGATATTTCAATAGTGTAATTAGTGAATTCCATTTAATAATCACTACCCTAAATAGGTGTTTTTCATTAATAATAAGAAAGAAAGAGCGGTAATATAATTTTACATACCTTAAGTATACTGATTTTTCATTGTCATGTGTATTTTTACAAAACGATCTTTTATAAATTAAGTGTGGCATGTACTTTATTTTTAATATAGAAAATTACAAAAAAACATTAAATGAAAAGTTTTGAAATAACTTTTGCTATTTTGTTATACTCTTATTGATTATTATCATGTGTTTTCTTTGATGGTTTATTGTGTTTTTGTTTTGTTTTTACAATATATTTCTGTTTGTGATTAGTTATTGGTAGCCGTTATTGTATCTAAGCCATCATTCCTTTTTTTAGAGTTGTTTTTATTTTAACTCACTGTAATTTATATGTTTATTTTATTTTTTTATTCCGTTGATATGTAACAAAAAGTAAAATAAGAAATATTATGACATTGTTTAAATATATAAATTGAGATATTTCTTATTAAATAAATAAATGGGTTAATATTTTTTTAATTAATTGTACTTAATCTTGAAATATAAAATCTTTAAATTCATTTTTTTTCACTAATAGAAACCCGTTTTATGAGTATAAAAAACTTTATTATTATTGAATGATGTTATTTTGTGGTTTTTTATTGAAAATATAGCATTTGTATTGAGGTTTATTTGTCTGTTTATCCTGTAATAGAGTATTTGTCGATAAGGTTTTTGGGGTTATTATATATAATTCACTAACTTACGTAATGAGAGTTTAATTATTGCTGTGATTTGACATAATTAAATTGAGATATAATAATGGCTCCGCATTGATACACTATTTAATTATCTGGTTTATTGACGGAGTTTGATAAATAGGAAAGGTTATAGTATCAATCCTTAATGTTTACTAACCAAACATAGTTTAAGAAAAAATTAAAATAATCAGATTAATAATAACTCGTTATTTTAATTTGTGTTGTCTTTTTATCTAATGGAAATGTATAAAATGAAATTAAATAAACTTGCTTTAGTATTAGGTTTTGGTCTGGCTGTTGCTGCTGGCTCTGCTTCTGCAAACCAAGGAACAGGTACTGTAACATTCCAAGGTAGCATCATTGATGCACCATGTTCTATCAAAGACACTGACTTAAGTGGCGCAAAAGCAGTACAAATCGGCGCTATCTCAACTGTCCTGTTAAACGCAGGTAAATCAAGTGTTCCACGTAACTTTGATATCGAACTGGAAGGTTGTGATATCACAACTCTGAAATCTGTAAACACAACTTTCACTGGTGCTCCAAGCGCAATCAAAGCGGGTTCATTAGCAATCAATGGTACTGCTAAAAACGCAGCTATCGTGATTACTGACCGTGGTGGCAACCAAATCAAACTGGGTGACAAATCAGCTGACCAAATGTTAGTTGCTGGTAATAACACACTGCGTTTCTCTGCTTACCTGCAAGGTGATGCAGCTAATGCAGCTGTACCAGGTGACTTCGATGCAATTGCAACATTTGCTCTAAGCTACCAGTAATTGGTATCGCCCGTACAAGGATGTATGGGCACTAATTTTAATGAGTTGAAACTAATTATTAAGTCAAAACTAACCATTAAGCTGAAATGGAGTCACTATGAATCACTTTGGCATAATTGTCATGGTGCTTTCAGGGATAATATTTGCCCCAACTGTTAGTGCGCAAAATCAAATTTCTCGAGCGTCGGGACCTATAGATGGAAGAGTAAGCATGGGTGGGTCAATTATTGAAACCCCTTGTGCAATCGATGCAGATAGTCGAGATCAATCAGTTAGTATAACTACTGTGCCTATTAGTCAGATAATACAAGATAGAGAAAGCCCGACTCGTGACTTTTCTATCCGTCTTATCAATTGTGTCTTAACACCGGCAACTCCTGGAAAACCTAATTGGCAATTTTTCAATATTACATTTGATGGTCCAACTGATGGCCGCAATTTTGATGTTTTCGGACATGCAAATGGATTATCAGTAAAAATCACTGATTCTAATGGAAATGTTGCAATACCTGGTAAAGCGATGCCTGACTTACCGATTAAAGTTGGCTCGAACACGCTAAATTATAACGTTCGTGTTGTATCTAATAATAAACGTTTAAAACCAGGGAATTATCAGACCACTATCCGTTTCAAGATGGATTATTACTGAGTTATTACTAAGGGACTATTATGGCTCTGTCATTAAAAAGTAAAAATAAAGTATCTAATAACTCAGTAAGCTATTTTTTGACACCTGTTGCTACTATGGTGTTTTTTGCGATTGCTCATATTAATTTCGCTAATGCGAATAATGATAGTATTGAGTTTAACACTGATATTTTAGACCTTCAGGATAAAAGCAATATTTCCTTAAGTGAATTCTCTCGCGCTGGATATGTGATGCCGGGGAAATACCCATTTAAGATCAATTTAAATAACCGTGATCTTGCGGATATTTACGACGTTGAGTATATGCCAATTGCTGGTGATGAAAGTATGACTGAACCATGCTTAACACCAGAAATTGTTGATCATATTTCATTACGTAGTGAATGGAAAAAGAATGTTGAATTTACTCATAACGGACAATGCTTAAATATAGAAAGCATCCCTGGAATGACAGTAAATGGCTCTTTACCAAAAGAAACAATTTCTATTACTGTCCCACAAGCGTATGTCGAATTTACTTCTGACAACTGGGATCCTCCATCTCGATGGGATGAAGGGGTACCAGCCCTAATTTTTGACTATAACTTGAATGCTAACGTTAAAAGACCGACCGATTCTGCTAACTCACACTCGTTGACAGGTAATGGGACAACAGGTTTTAACCTAGGTGCATGGCGTGTCCGTGCCGATTGGCAAGCAAGTTATAATCGCATTAATGGGCAATCTACGGATAAAAATTGGGATTGGAGCCAATATTACGCTTATAGAGCGGTAAAAGAACTTAACGCAAAGCTAACAATGGGTGAGCAATTTTTGCGTTCCGGATTGTTTGATTCTTTCCGTTATATGGGGGCTAGCTTAATTTCTGATGAAAGGATGCTGCCACCAAATCTACGTGGATACGCTCCTGAAGTCACTGGGGTGGCAAAAACAAATGCGAAAGTGACTGTATCACAGCAAGGACGAGTGCTGTATGAAACTCAAGTTGCTCCAGGGCCTTTTCGTATTCAAGATTTAAGTGATGCGGTTAGCGGCAAACTTGATGTTCGTGTAGAAGAACAAGATGGTTCTGTACAAGAATTCCAAATGAATACGGCCTCAATACCGTATTTGACTCGACCTGGCTCAGTGTTATTTAAAATCGCGGGTGGTCGTCCCAACAATATGGATCACAAAACTGAAGGGCAAGGGTTTGTCACGGGTGAATTCAGTTGGGGAGTTTCCAATGGTTGGTCATTATTTGGTGGTGCACTTGGTGCAGGCGACTATAACGCCTTATCACTAGGTATTGGTCGAGATTTGCTGGCTTTTGGTGCAATTTCTTTTGATGTCACTGAATCACGAGCAAAACTGAAAACGGAAGACAAAATTTATTCTGGGGCTTCATATCGACTGAGCTATTCAAAACGTTTCGAAGAGTATGACAGCCAGGTAACGTTCGCTGGGTATCGATTCTCTGAACGCGACTTTATGAGTATGAACCAATACTTAGACCGCCGTTATAGAGGTGTTACGTTCGATAATAGTAAAGAGCTGTATACCATTACGTTTAATAAATACTTTACGACGGCAGATTTAACGGCATACCTCAACTATAGCCATGAAACTTATTGGAGTCGACCAGCGGCGAAACGCTACAACCTTTCTATTGCGAAATATTTTGATATTGGCCGTTTTAAAAACATCAACTTAAGTTTATCCGCGTTCCGCAACAAGTTTGATAATAGTAAAAATGATGACGGTATGTATATGAACCTGTCTATGCCTTGGGCGGATGCAGCGACTGTCAACTACAGTAACTATGTTTCGAGAGATGGTAACTCACATACCGTCAGTTACTACGACCGTATTGATGATAAAAGTAGCTACCGAGTGGGCTCAGGGGTGAGTACCCGTGGTCGTGGAACTGTTGATGCATACTATAACCGTGATGCAGATATGGCAAGTCTGACAGCGAGTACCAGTTATATCAATGGAGACACATCATCCGCAGCATTCTCTTTGCAAGGTGGTGCGACAGTAACAGGTTACGGAGCAGCATTGCATCGCATCAACTCCCCAGGTGGAAGCCGTATCATGGTAAGTACGGAAGATGCTGTTGATGTACCTGTACAAGGTTTTGGTCCAACAACCAGAACGAACCGCTTTGGGAAAGCAGTTGTTGCAGATGTGAGTGATTATTACCGTACAAGTACCAAAATTGATGTTAATAAACTGCCTGATAATGTTGAGGCGATAAGAACGATTCAACAAGCCACTCTCACAGAAGGTGCGGTTGCTTATCGTGAGTTTGAAGTGTTAGCTGGTTTAAAAACCATGGTGAGATTGGCGTTAGCAGATGGAAGCCATCCTCCGTTTGGTGCAACAGTAAAAAATGAGAAAAATAGAGAGATGGGAATCGTTACCGATAATGGCTCTATTTATCTCTCAGGTGTGAAAGCGAATGAAGTTTTAGATGTGTATTGGGATGGTAGTGTTCAGTGTCAGGTACAAGTGCCTGAAAATATTGAAACTGCTGATTTCAACTCACTATTACTGCCATGTACAAATAATCCGAGTGCAGCAACTGGTTTTGTTCCAGCGAAAAGCGTACCGGTCGGACAACCTGCTAAACGGGTAGCTCCAGCCCCGATTCAACAGGGAGTAGAGCCTAGTCAACGTTGGTTATTAAAGCCACCAGAGCTTGTTCAAAATATTGATTTATTTGAGTAACCGAGTTATTTGATTTTTAAAGAGTTGGTAATTATGAATATTAAAAAGATTGCTTTTATTACAACAACACTTACGTTGTCAGCTGTCTTGTGTGGCCAAGCTTTAGCCGCTATTGCATTGGACAGAACACGTGTTGTTTTTAATGGTGGTGATAAAACCATCAGTTTAAATATTAAAAATGAAAACAAGGATTTGCCTTATCTTGCACAAGGTTGGCTTGAAGATGTTGATGGTAACAAAATTGAGTCACCATTAACGGTTTTACCACCAGTACAACGTGTAGAGGCAGGCGAAAGTAGCCAAGTTAAAATTCAATCTCTTCCTGACGTTGCTCGATTACCACAGGATAGAGAGAGTGTTTACTATTTTAACCTGCGTGAGATTCCACCTCGCAGTACAGAGCCAAATGTTCTACAAATTGCTCTACAAACACGTATTAAACTGTTTTATCGACCAAAAGCGTTATATGCAACTCGTACTGATTTAGAAAATCCATGGCAAGAAAAGATCACTTTAACACGTAAGGGTGATGCCTATGAGGTGACTAATCCAACTGCTTATTTTGTCACTATTGTGGATGCAAGCTCAAGAGTTGGTGGCGATACAGTCGGTCAATTTGAGCCGCTCATGGTATCACCGAAAGCCAGTGGGATGCTTAAAGGCAGTGCCAGTGCGATGGGAGCAAAACCTGTTCTAACGTATATCAACGACTACGGCGGCCGACCAAAATTGACGTTTAGCTGTGCTGGTACCTCATGCAAAGTTGAATCAGCGACAAATTAATAACGGAGCTTAGCACATGAAAAGGACTCTCCTGTTTAACGCTATCGTATTTAGTTTAGCACCTGTATTTACAGCTGGAGCTGACTCTTTTGATATAGATGGTTTACATGGAACATTGACAGTCAATGGCATGATGACAGAAGCACCTTGTACGATGGATGTGACGAAGTCAATGCGCCAAGAAGTGTCTCTGGGGGAGATCCCTTCTTCTTCGCTGCGTAAACCGGGTGATAGAGCTGAGCCAGTTTCTTTCGAATTAGAGTTCCGTAATTGTATTAGGACTCAAAGTCGATTGACGGATGTCAGAACTGATACTCCAACATGGGATGCTATCCAGCCAGTTGTCTCTGTCTCTTTTGTTGCGGTATCCAATAAATACTACCCAGGAATGTTAAGTGTTAAAGGCGTATCAGGTCTAGCTTTGGAAGTGACTGATGCACAAGGAGAAGACATTCGACTAGGTAGCCAAGGACGGCCTCAGTTTCTCGATGCGCCTCAAGGCTCTCTTCAATATTTTGTCACACCAGTGAGAACACCGGAAAAGCTCACGGAAGGAAGCTTCAGCGCGGTAATGGACTTTAAGGTGGATTATGATTGATTTTAATAAGCCGCGGTATTTGTTGACATCATGCCTCGCTGGAATGCTTTTGACATCGGTGTCGTATGCAGATTTACCTCAATCACGCACAAAGCCTCTAGCGAATACACGTGCAACTCCAGGTATGGTGATTGTGCCAATAACAGGGTATGTGCTTGGACCACCGCCTTGTAAAATTAATGGCGACAACGTGATTAAGGTAGATTTTGAGGAAGTCATGAGTACCCGCATCGATGGCGTAACATACAGTAAACCGATTAATTACAACATTGTGTGCGATAAAAGACCGACGGAACAAATGAAAATGACATTAGTGGGGGATCCTGCGAATTTTGATCCAACCCGCGCGGTGAAAACGAATATTCCTGGCTTAGGTGTTGGATTTTCGTATAACGGAAATCGCTTACGATTAAACCAAGAAGTGAAGTTTGTGTACCCGAATGCACCGCAATTTCACGCTATGCCTGTTCGTGATATGTCGACAGTATTGAACATCGGTGGCCCTTTTCAAGCTGGTGTTACGATTAAACTTGATTATCAGTGAGGAAATGGACAATGCATAAAAAAATGAAAAGTTTTCCTCTGATATTTAGCTTATGTACATTTCCAGTCAGTATAGCGTTTGCTGCTGATAATGTTGAATTCACAGGAACGTTGCTTATTCCACCACCATGCACGGTATTTGAAGATAAAGTCCACTTGATTGAATATAAAGACATTGGGTTACATAAGGTTGATGGCATTAATTTTACAAAACCCATTAATTATGAGCTTAAGTGTGATGACAATCTAAAGGGGTGGGATTTAATGCTGACGATTAAAGGAGATAAATCATCATTTGATGATTCAGCATTGAGAACCAATATTCCCAATCTTGGTATGCGTATTATGCAAAATGGCCAAGGTTTTGAACTGAATAAGCCAATTAAAATTACTTATGGGCAACCACCTATTTTGGAGGTTGTTCCTGTGAAAAAACTGGGTGTGACATTGCCTGAGGGTAGTTTTAGCGCAATAGGGACATTACTCGCGGAGTACCAATAATGAATAAGCTAATTACGGTCACATTCGCTGGTGCTTTGCTTGTTAATGCCAGTGCTGCGTTAGCAATACCAGATAATTTAAGAATTACAGGTAACTTAGTGGAAGAACCTTGTACGATTTTACCTGGGGATGAAAGTATTGTGATGGATTTTTTTGATACACCAGAAAAAAACTTCTACGCATACGGAGAAACCCAGAGTAAAGAATTCGTGATTAAATTGGCTGATTGCGACACCAGTATTGGCAAATGGGTAGAAGTGACCTTTTCGGGAACTCAAAGCATTGCACTACCAGGTTTTCTCGCATTATCAACAGGTAGTGTAGCTTCAGGGTTTGCCGTTGGTTTACAAAGTGCAGACAAATCGCCACTAAAAATGGAAGATAAGGGCGCCAAAATTACCTTACAAGACGGATCAAACCAATTACGTTTTTACGCTTATTTAAAAGGTGAGCCAGACGCGATTGCAAATAAGTCAATTAAGGTTGGGCCTTACAGTGCGGTGGCAACATTTAAACTCGATTATGAATAATAAGGCTGTGAATTACTATGAAAGTGTTTTTATCAGTGTTATTCGGTGCAGTCATATTTTCATCATCTGCATCAGCGGCAATTTTTTCTTATATAACAGAATCGGATGGGACATCAGCTCACGCAACGTACACCTTTGAAATTGCGCGTTGGGATGAATATCCACCGAATACTCCTTATAGGTGTAATTATCCTACTTGCTATGTCACGATTAATCATAAGCATACTGCTTCCGGAACTCCAGGAGTATCAACATTTCAAGCAGTGAATGTGACAGGACTGGCAACAATGAATGATGTCAGAAATGCCTTTTTAAGGGTGCATGCTTTACCTTTTAGAAACCAAACACGTCACGACGGTGATGCATTGAACTCAAACCAAGAGTGTGTTGGATTATTTTTCCAGCCAACTCAAGGGACCTCAGTAAATGCTGGCGGTTATATGATACCGGGTTCTTTATGTGGTATTGCGCCACCACCAGTAGGGGCTTGTAAAATCAATGATAATATTCCAGACCTCAGCTTTGGTTCAATTAGCGAAGCAGAGTTAGCAGGGCAAACTAGAGAGGTGACCGTTAGTGTCTACTGTAACCTACCGATGAGTGTATTGGTGATTGCTACAGGGGTTTCAGGGACAAATAGCCGAGAAAACCTACGTAGTGATGGTAGCTTATATGCTAATTTGACTTTAGGGGATTACAATACACCTGGTGAAAATGGTTATAGTTTATATGTACCCGGGGGGGCGACAAATACTATACAACTTAAAGCAAAACTAGGCACTAATGGGCGCGTTCAACCCGGAGCTTTTAGAGGTGGTGCCGCCCTTATTCTAACTGTACCTTAATAAATGGTGAAAATATGTATTCAGAAAACGGTAGTGAAAAAATCCATTATATGGTCGGTCAAAGGATCTTAGAGAAACGCAGAGAGCTGGGTTATACTGGCTTTCAATTGGCTCAACTATTAGGTGTCAGCCAACAACAAATCTCTCGTTATGAAAGAGGGAAGATCAAAATTGACCTATTCCATCTATTTAAGCTTTCATTTTTGATGGGAACACCGATTGATTGGTTCCTAGAAGATATCAGCTCGCAGCTCACCGAAAATGGGCAGCTAGATGATATTCATTAATGAGGTTTAAATTGCTATTAATGATAAATAGGCTGGGATTATAGTTTCTGTCGTTCGTTGTAATTAACCCGTCAGAAAGCAAGTGTAGTTGAAGACTCAGCCTATTTATTTTTGCCCGACAGCAGGGCAGTGAATATCCATTATTTCAATAGTTTCCTTTCGAATAATTCCATAAATATCCTTATCTTTATTGGCCCTCCGTTCATTGAATTGGTGATTTTGTGCGTTCAAACACCTTTTTGGCAAATGCAAATGCAAACTAATATCATTAGCGCTTAATAACGTGTAAGATACCTCCTCTTCGAGACGTTGATATTTTATCGTCAGCACTTTTATAGATGGATGGAGGAAATGAGATGTTCGCAAAATCATTAGTTTCAGGCCTTGCCTTGTTATCTGCTTTAGTTTTAGCGGGTTGTGATAACACAAAAGAAACGCCAGAGACAACCCAAGCGGCAGAGAAACAAACCATTACGATTGAACATGTGCAAGGCAAAACTGAAATTCCTCGCCATCCACAGAAAGTGATTGTGATGAACATGGAAACATTGGATATCATGGATGCACTAGGTGCGCCTGTGGCAGGTGTTCCACAAACCAACGTCCGCTTTCCTGAATTTTTAACCAAATACAGTGGCTCTGAATATGTTAATGGCGGAACCCTGTTTGAACCCGCTTATGAAACATTAAGTAATGCAAAACCTGACCTGATTTTAGGTGGCAGCCGCGCCCGTGACGCGTACGACAAACTGAGCGGCGTTGCACCAACAATTTCTTTAGATATCGACAACAAAAACTTTATCGGCAGCTTAACTGAGCGCACTAACGAGCTTGGCGCCCTGTTTGGTAAAGAAGAAGAAGCAAAAAAATTGATTGCCGATTTCAATACCAAAATTGATGGCATCAAAACTAAAGCGCCGACTGCGGGTAAAGCAATGGTGATTTTAGTCAGTGGCGGTAAGATTTCAGCCTACGGCCCAGGTTCACGTTTTGGCTTTATTTTTGACGTGTTAGGTTTCGAGCCTGCGTATGTCTTTGAAGAAAACACGGGTCGCCACGGCAACATCGTCAATGCTGAATTACTGGTAAAATTAAACCCAGAGTGGCTGTTTGTGATTGACCGCGATAGCGCGATTGGCAAAGCAGATGCGCAACCTGCTGCG
The DNA here is from genome assembly GCF_058245955.1 of Providencia sp. UF-224. Classification (NCBI taxonomy): domain Bacteria; kingdom Pseudomonadati; phylum Pseudomonadota; class Gammaproteobacteria; order Enterobacterales; family Morganellaceae; genus Providencia; species Providencia sp. UF-224. The sequence goes on from NZ_JBSICC010000009.1 coordinate 120,615, forward strand.
GAAGTTCTTGATAACGCATTAGTGAGAAAAACAGCCGCTTGGGAGAAAGGCCAAATTACTTACCTTGACCCAACCGCGGTATACATCGCAGGCGGTATCCAAACCTATTCCAAATTAATGGATGATATCAATACTGCACTAGAGAAGAGCCAAGCAAAATAACCAATGAAAACGCTTTATCTTTTTTGTGGAATTATCGCGTTATTGGTTTTAGCGGTATTAAGCTTGTTTGTAGGAGCGGGTGACGTGTCACCCGTTTCGCTTTTTACCGACCCAGAGATGCAAGACATCTTTTTTATTAGCCGAATTCCTCGAACCGTCTCCTTAATTCTAGCCGGCAGTGCCATGAGCGTTGCAGGGCTTATCATGCAATTACTCACCCAAAACCGCTTTGTTGAGCCTTCTCTTGCGGGTACCACACAGTCTGCCAGTTTAGGTTTATTGGCCGTGATGATCTTGTTTCCAGCTGCCAGTATCATGACAAAAATGGTGGTTGCCAGCGGATTTGCCTTAGTTGGTACGATGCTGTTTATGATGTTATTGCGCCGTGTCATTTTAAAATCCGCGTTGATAGTGCCATTAGTGGGGATCATGTTAGGTGCGGTTATCAGTGCGCTCACTATTTTCACTGCCTATTCTTTTGATTTACTCCAGTCCCTTGGCGCATGGATGAGCGGTGACTTTTCAAGCATCATTCAAGGCCGCTACGAATTATTGTGGCTGGTGGGCATTCTAACGTTAATTGCCTGCTGGATTGCCGATAGCTTTACCGTTGCAGGTATGGGGCGTGAATTTTCCATTAACGTAGGCCTCAATTACCGTAAAGTCATGACCATCGGTTTATCCATTATTGCTCTGATTAGCGGAGTGGTGGTTGTCGTAGTGGGCGCGTTACCTTTCCTTGGTTTAATTATTCCAAATCTTGTGAGCTTAGTGATGGGGGATAACATTCGCAAAACCATCCCATGGATATGTATTGCGGGCGGTGGTTTAGTCTTACTGTGCGACATTATTGGGCGTTTAATCCGCTATCCATTTGAAATCCCAGCAAGTGTGATTTTAGGGGTAGTTGGGGCGGTTATTTTCTTATATTTACTGTTGAAGCAACAACGTTATGCAAAAAGTTAATTCCGCAATTGCGTTAGCAAAACCTAAAAAAGGGTTAACGCCACTGCAAAGAATATGGGTATTACTGGCCTTATCGCTGCTATCCATTGTGCTTTATATGACAATCAACCTAGGCAATAACCTTGCGTATATTCTGCCGCATCGTGGCTATATTGTGCTGACCATGATTGTTGTGGCATTTGCCGCGGGGGTATCGACGGTACTGTTCCAAACTATCGCAAATAATAAAATACTGACGCCGTCAATCATGGGGCTTGAAGCTCTGTTTGTCTTGTTGCAAACCATCTTTATTTTTTATACCGATAGCTTCCCCGCTTCATGGCTGTTAAATATTGGTAAATTCCTGTTGGAATCGACGTTGCTCGTGCTGTTTTCGGTTCTACTTTATCGCTGGTTATTTGTCTCTGTAAAAATGAATATCAACCTTGTATTGATGGTTGGTATTATTTTAGGCACCTTATTTCGCAGCGTGGCAACGTTACTCCAGCGTTTAATGGACCCAAATGAGTTTTCCATTTTACAAAGCCGCATGTTTGCGACGTTCACTCGAGGTACGCCCGAGCTTATTTTCTTTACCTTGCTGATTACCGTTGTGGTTGGCGTTCTCTTATGGCGGATGCGTTACTGCTTTGATGTTTTGGCATTAGGGCAAGCCAATGCCGTGAATCTAGGGATTAATTACCGCCAGCAAGTTACCGTTATTTTACTGCTGATCTCCATCTTAGTGGCTATTTCAACCGCCTTGGTTGGGCCTTTAACCTTCTTAGGGTTGATGGTGGCAAACCTTGCTTACTTTATTAGTGGTAGCAGCCAACACCGCTATTTATTACCTGTTTCTTTCTTATTAGGTGTTATCGCGCTGATTGGCGGGCAACTCGTCCTTGAATATGGCTTAAATATGGCGGGAACGTTGTCTGTTGTTATTGAGTTTGTTGGCGGAATATTCTTTATTTACATGGTGTTAAGAAGGTTTTAGTATGATTGAAATTAGTCAGATATCGAAAAGTTATCAGGATACTAAAGTCTTAGATAACGTCACAACAACGATCAAAAATAGCGGTATCACCTCGATTATCGGGCCTAATGGTGCGGGAAAATCAACCTTATTGTCGATTATTGGGCGCTTATTAACGCCTGATGAAGGTGGCTATGTTAAGGTCAATGAACTAGATGTTTCGACAACGCCAAGTGATAAGTTAGCCAAATGTTTATCGGTTCTGCGCCAAGAAAATCAGTTTGCGAGCCGTTTAACGGTGGAAGAGCTAGTTGGTTTTGGACGCTATCCCTATACTAAAGGGCGTTTAAACCTTGAAGATAAACAGAAAATTGACGAATCACTGTCTTTCCTGAATTTATCTGATTTACGCCACCGTTATTTAGATGAATTGTCAGGTGGGCAACGTCAACGCGCTTATGTCGCAATGGTTTTGTGCCAAGATACCGAATATGTGCTGCTGGATGAGCCCTTAAATAACCTCGATATGAAGCACGCCGTGATCATGATGAAGTTATTGCGCCGCGCTGCGGATGAGCTGGGGAAAACCATTATTTTAGTGATCCACGATATCAACTTTGCCTCTGTTTACTCAGACTACATTGTGGCACTCAGAAACGGACGATTGTCTTATCATGGCAAACCCGAAGAGATCATGAAATCCGAAATTATTGAGGATATTTTTGATACGCCAGTTGAGATTAAGCAGGTGGATAATCAGTTCATCGCGTTGTATTATTGATATCACTAATTCAGAAACTCTCCCCGTTAGTTGACGGGGAGAGTTTCATATTTGTGAAATTGTTAGCTATAGAACGTCAATATCTTCTTCTATATTCAGCAAATCTAACGACTGAAGCACTTCCAAGCGTTTAATTCCGTCAGCATTAACGACTAAGCGCGCTAGCTCATTGTAGGTCTTTTTATCCATTGTCACGCGGCGGCATAAATAAATGTGATAGACCTTTTCACCTATCATGGCGGGTTCTTCATCATTCACCGTTAATTCTTCATAGCTAATATCAATGTATTTTAAAAAATCAGAAATATTAAAACGGGTAATGTCTGCTATCGAAGATTGGTTCTTTTCAAATACCGTTTGGCGGTTATGCAGCAGTACGTCCTTGCGATAATACAAAATATCTTCCATACGCTGCACATTCACTAAATTCACCCAGTGGGACTGTTGGCGCATCTCACGAATATCGGGGGAAAGCATACCTTCACTGATAAACCGAAACGACTCTTTGCATATCCCCACTGGAGCCTTTACACCTTCACGGTAAATACGTAGCTGGCGATCAGGGATCCATTTTTGAAATAGACGATACAGTTGTTCTCGGCCAATTTCTTTTAGCCTATCTTTGAAAATATAACCAATGACCATCGCTAAAAAGAGGTTAGCACTTAGCGCACCATATTTTCCCTGCCAAAGGAATGCAATCAGGGTGGCAAAAATCATCGAGATTGCAGCCGCAATACCATAAATAGAGTGCAGGAGCAGTGGTAAACCGCGCTTATGACGAATTTCTAAATAGAGATAGCGATTAATATATTTTTTCAATAAATTGCGCCGATAGGTCACTAGTTCTACATCCGTTTCGTCACTTGGAAAACAGTCGGGATAGTTTTTCTTTAAATAGCGCATTTCTTGGTACCAAAAATGGCGTATTTCTTCGCGAAGTGGTATCTGCTTATCAGCCAATAAATCACGTAAGTAATTAATGGTGTAGTAAGTCATAAACTCATCGCAATAAGAAAAAGCATTGGAGTGAATGGCTTCCTCTACTTTCGTCGCGAGGGGGAGTAATGCACGGTACGCATTGAGGCATTTCCCAATATCGGTCATGAGATCTGTTAGGTATTCCGCGCTTTGCCTTTGTGGGTTTTGGCTCACCATTTTGACATTAATACGTACCGTTCTCTTAATGGTGAGTGCATAGCGCTTCAGCTTATTTTCATATTCGTCTAGAGAAGGCGGATTTAACGGGTCACACTGTTCCAACCAACGCTTTAATTCGTTTAACTCCCCATTTTCCTCAGGTAAGGCTGAGAGTTTTACCGTCGGTGGGCTGAGACGAATATAGTTTTTGAGGCTACGCTGAAGGCTAGAGGGAACATATAAGTCGGGGTTGACTTGTAATGATGAGGGTAAAAAGAAAAACGTTTCAACTTGATAGCGGATCTCTTTAGATTTGCGTGGAAATAAAACCTTTTGTTTGATTTCAAACTGTTTTTTTCCGTGGATCTTGAGAGATTCTTTAATCATATTGCGCCTTTACTGGGACTTTTTATGTTTTTTGACATGCTTATTAGTCATCGAAGCATAACACGGTTTTATTAAAACAATAAAATAGCGGAAATCATAATGACAGTCTGTGAAAGACAATGAAAAAGTGTTGCGAGGGAAGGGCGAGGGGGAAAATATAACGAGGCATATTGCTATGCCCCATTATCGATTTGCTATTCGCTAGAATAACTTATTTTTTTGCAGCAGGACGAACCGCTGTCACTTCAATTTCCACTCTCCAAGCTGGGTTAGCCAGTTTAGCGACTTGGAAAGTTGAACGAGCTGGCAGATTAGTGACTTTCTCAGACTCATAGAACTTGTTGTAACCAGCCATAAAGCCAGCAAAGTCCATAGTACCTTGAGTTTCTTCACCACCAACTAAGAATACTTGCATTTTAACAACGTCGTTCATGGTCAAACCCATACCTTCGAGGTTAGCTTGGATTTGTTTTAACACGTTGATAGTTTGTGCTTCGGTATTACCGTAAGACTCTAAAACGCCTTCTTTTGCATCTGCAGAGATTTTAGAAGGTACTTTTCCGCTTAGGAAAATAAGGTTGCCCGCGCTGATTTCTACTGATTCAGAGATAGGGAATCCTTTCACTGGAACGCGTTTAACATCTTCAGCTGCATTCGCACTCGCTACACCTAAAATTAAAGGCAGAGAAAGCAATAAAGTTTTATAGCGCATGTAAACTCCTTAACATTATCAAAGTAAACGGGATCTATCGGTTTCACTTAAGACTAAATTTTAGTTTAGTCTAATTCCATTGACAGAGAGATCCCAGTAAAAAAAAACGCGACTTTTTCGTTTATTAGTTAAAACGAGAAAGTTTGTACGGCGTTGGGTCGATAAATGGTGTTTCGCCCATTAACAATTCAGCCGTTAAGCGACCAGACGCAGGACTTTCAGTCATACCCCAACCTGTTGCGGTATTGATGACTAAACCTGGGTACTGCTCGACTGTTGAAATAATTGGAATTTCATCATCTGTCGGTGCAACGGTACCGCCCCAACGCTCAACCACTTTAGACTCTTTAAATACTGGGAATTCGTTTCTCAGTCTTTCCAGAACGCCGTCTAAGTGCTCATTGTTTGGTGTATTGGTTGCCGTACGGAACTCTTCAAATGGTGTTTTCTCATCTAAGTTCCAAGATGTCGACATCATGAAGGAGTTAAATAAGTCTTTACCCAGAGAGAATTCTAATGGTAATTCGCCGCCACCTAATACGTGCAGGAATCTTGGGCCTAACAGGAAGCTGTCTTTAACGACAGAACTGGTAAAGATACGTGGTGCAACCGCGTAGGTACCATCAGCTTGTTCACGGAAGTGAATACCGTTAGGTAAGTGGACGTTACCTTTTGGTGCACCCGGAACGCCTGAAATACGTTGTTGTGACAGGTAAACGTTCAGCGTTGGAACATCAACACCTAAGTTGCCCATAAACAGACGAGACCAAATACCACCAGTCAGAACGACACGAGAGGTTTTGATAGCACCTTTTTCAGTCACAACATCAGAAATTTTACCGCCTGCTGTTTCAATGCCACGTACTGCACAATTGGTATAGATACGGATACCGATTGATTTTGCATAGTTCGCCATTGCAGGGGTAACGGTTTCTGGGTCAAGGCTACCTGAATCTTCTTCAAATCCACCGATTTTCCATGGAGTTTGAGCGTCAACCAGACGATTTGCCAGTTCAGTACCTTCGATCATACGGGTACGTAATGGGGTATCGAAACCTGGGTTTTCAGACGCAGCTTTGATCCAAGCTCTTGAAACTTCTAAATCTTCTTCGCTTGAAGGAACTTCAACACGGCCTTGAACGCGGTAGCTAGTATCAGCACCGATTTTTTCGTTCATACCGAGCCATTGGATTTTTCCGTAGTGGTGTAAAGGGAAAATCGCTGGTGAGGTTTTATAGCTGATGATTTGGCTGTATGCACGGCCTGATTGCTCACCGCCGACAACGCCTTTTTCACAGATAACAACATTCAGACCTTTTTCAGCAAGGTTAATTGCTGTCATGATCCCTTGAAGGCCAGCACCGATGATGACTGCATCTGCAGACTCAGGTAATTTGCCTTCAGTGCCAGCAACAGCTGGTACGCGCGATGGTGTAGATTCGAAACGGCCTTCACGACGGATCATCGGAACGACTGTTGCACCCCCTGCCAGAACACCAGCAGCACCAACCCCTAATAATAGCTTTCTTCTCGAGATTTTCATCTATAACCTCAATAACAATCTTGTTTTTTATATAGTAAATAATTTCAAATTGAGATGATGATCTTATCATATATTTTGAAATTGTTAAGTGGGGGTAGCATTTGTTAATAAAAGTCGATGAAATGAATGTGAACGTAAATTGGTGTGGTCAGTGCTGTAAAGGGTTTGTCGAAGATTTCTCTATTTTATTTATTAGCTAATTAATAATTTTGAAATGTAAGTGTCATTAAAAGTGTACGGGTGTAAAGTTTGTTATTTTACTTAAGTGTTTTTTTTCTGTACTGCATTAATGAAAAGTGAGAATAATGAATTTCAGAAGAAAATGCTAAATATGAGTTAAGTTGAACAAGGGGCTGGATAATATAAAAATAATCTTTTTGTTAAAATTTGTTTTTATTTCGTTCAACTAACGGTGAATTAAACAACAAACTTTATCTTTCTGAGGTTAATACATTAAAAGCATGATTTGATTTTTTATTTTTCACATCACATTGAAAATTAACATTTTTAATGATTTATTTGTTTGATTATAATAACCTATATTAATTAAGGTTAATGATGCTAAATCATTTTTAAATTATTTATTTTAGGGTGATAAATAAATATACCCAATAGAATGTTTATTTAATTAGGCAATTAGATATATCAGAATTATGGGGGTAGAGGGAGCAGAGAAAAATTAAAAATCAAATTGTTTCAGTAAGTGTAATTAATCGATCCCTAAATTAATTATATTTTTGAGATATAGTTCACAATAAAAATTCTGATATTTTAATTACCTATAAAATAGATTGTTAAATAGCCATCTAATAATAGGGTGTATATTATTCAGTTATTTTACTTTATTAGTGGATATACACCGTACTGAGGTCAATTATTAGCGATATATTCATTTCCCGTGGGAATTTGAGCGAAAAAATTAGCATAATCCTCGGCCCGAACCTGTTGGAGGATAATTGTGAGTTTTGCTTATTAGCATTAGCTACGCTGGTAAGGCGTTATATTGAAAGTGATTTAGTCCCACTACCAGGGCAGTAATTGATGAAAACCCCCTCCAACGCTTTGAAGGGGGAAGCGTGATTAACTCAGTTTGGCTTGTGCTAAATATTTTTCCATTTCGTCACTCGGTACCATGCCGCCGCCCGTTGCCCAAACAAGGTGTGTGGCATTTGCCATCTGCTGCGCACCGAGTGCTTTAGATTGCTGGTAATCGGTGTTTTGTGTGACATGCACGCAACCTGTCATACCCGCAAGGGCTGACGGTTCTAGTTTGATGGCTTCTGTTTGGTTGAGTAACCCTAACAGGTTATACATTTCTGGGTCATCAAGGGTGTAGTACCCGTCGATTAACCGCTCCATCGCACGACCGACAAAACCAGAGGCTCGGCCTACAGCAAGTCCATCTGCGGCAGTGATATTATCAATACCAATTTCTTGAACGGAGATACCATCGTGTAACCCAGTGTGGACGCCCAAAAGCATACACGGTGAATGCGTTGGTTCTGCAAACAGGCAGTGCACTGCATCGCCAAACGCCAGTTTTAATCCAAAGGCAACCCCACCAGGGCCACCGCCTACGCCGCAAGGCAGGTAGACAAACAGCGGATGGTCTTTATCAACAATAACACCTTGTTCTGCAAATTGTTTTTTCAGACGCAATCCCGCGACGGCATAGCCTAAAAACAAGGTCGTGGAGTTTTCATCATCAATAAAGAAACAGTTCGGGTCTTGTTCTGCTTCTTTGCGGCCTTGTTCAACGGCAATGCTGTAATCTTGTTCATATTCAACGACATTCACGCCGTGTGAGCGTAGTTTGTCTTTCTTCCACTGGCGCGCATCCGCAGACATATGCACGCTGACGCTAAAGCCTAACTTGGCACTCATGATGCCGATAGACATCCCTAAGTTACCCGTTGAGCCTACCGCGATGCTGTATTGGCTAAAGAATTGACGGAATTTATCGGAAAATAGAGCCTCATAATTATCATCAATGGATAACAACCCTGCCTCAAGTGCCAGTTTTTCGGCGTGGGTGAGCACTTCATAAATCCCCCCACGCGCTTTGATCGAGCCTGAAATTGGCAAGTGGCTGTCTTTCTTTAATAACATTTTCCCGGTGATTGGCGTTTGGTAACGGGCTTCGAGTGCGGTTTGCATATTGGGGATTGCCACCACGTCGGATTCGATAATCCCTTGAGTAGCTTGCGTTTCTGGGAACGCTTTCATCAAGTACTGTGCAAAACGGTTTAAACGCGCTTCGGCATCTTGAACATTCTCAAGGGTTAATCCCACATAAGGTAAACCCGCTTCTGTGGTGGTGGCATTAGGGTTAAACCACGCCACGTGTTTTAAATTGATTAAGTCCTGAACTAAAGGGTAGTCAGCAATTAACTTATTCACGTTTATCTGAGTCATAATTACTCTCTTTTAAATCACAAATGAAAGTGCAAAGGTGCCTGCCAGCGCAACAAGGGATGCGATAAGGGTGGCGACACTGTAAAAACGGAATGTTTCAGCCAAGGTGGCATTACAATATTGTTTAACCAGCCAGAACAGAGAGTCTGTGACGATAGTACAACCAATCGCACCAGAACCAATGGCTAATGTCATAATTTCTGGGCTGATATGTGGGTACATTGGCATTAACGGTGCCACAATGGCGGTGGCACCCATCATAGCAACGGTGGCAGAGCCGACTGCTGCGTGCAGAATAATCGCGACTAACCATGCCAGTAAGATTGGGTGCATGTCGATACCAGACAGCACCAGCGCAAGGGAATCACTCAGTCCACTACCTTTTAAGATACCGTTAAATGCACCACCCGCACCAATAATCAGTAGGATATTGGCAATAGAGCTAAAGCTTTCTTCGGTTTTACTGAGTAATACACTCATGCCCATGTTACGGCGAATACCCAGCATGTAATACGCGACAAACGCGGCAATAAACATGGCGGTAATTGGGTTACCAATAAACTGTAATAAGGTATATAACTGATTGTCTTTGCTCATGTTTAAATCAGCGGCTGTTTTGATCAACATGAGAATAATTGGCAGTAAAACGGTAAATAATGTAGCACCTAAAGAGGGTAAATCTTTTTCGTCACGCACTTCGAGGTCCGAAAATGCCTCTGGTACGGTTTTGAACGGTAAGCGCTCACCTAAGAATTTTAGGAATAATGGTCCACCCACTAACGAAGCCACAAGCCCCACTGCAAGTCCAGCAACAATCACCGTGCCAATATCTGCCCCTAATTCATTGGTGACAAACAGCGCTGCAGGGTGTGGTGGAACGATGCAATGCACCGCCATCAGGGCGGTACACAGTGGAATAGCGAGTTTTAATAACGATGTATTGGTTCTTTTGGCAATAGAAAACGCCAGTGGGATCAATAACACCACACCGACTTCAACAAACAGGGTGATACCGCAAATTAAACCGATTAACACCATCGTGACATCGGGGGTTAACCAGCGGCTTTTTTGTAAGGTGACACCGATGCGTTCCGCTGCCCCCGAGATTTCCATCATTTTTCCGAGGATAGTCCCCAGCCCGATAATGGCAGCGAGGAAACCGAGTGTACCGCCAATCCCATTTTCAATGGCATTTACCATTTCTAATGGGTTCATTTTCATGGAGATACCGACAAAGAAGCTGGCGAGTAAAAGTGCTAAAAAAGGGTGAAACTTAAATTTAATAATCGAAACGATGATCAGCAAGATACTAATAACCAGCGTGCCGAGCATCCACATTGTAGAGTCCATATCCTACCCCTAATCATTTTGTTGTTGTGCCTCTATTGGATAATAAATACGCAGGGGTGACAAACGATGAAACTTAAGTCTTAGGTGAATTAAATTAACTCAATGGCGTGATGTTGGTCATAAAAAAGAGTGATTTACCGGTTTGCATCATATCAATTCATGTTAAACGCGTTATTCTGAAAAAATATAGGACTGACCTAGGAGGTTCGATGTCACCTAATCATAATCCCTTTGAGCAATCAGGCTTTATTCAATGGCATAAACGGTTATCGAGCCATCAGCTCTCCCGCTTACATACTTTTGAAGCGGCGGCTCGTCATCGCTCTTTTGCCCTTGCATCCCAAGAATTGGCGTTAACGCCCAGCGCCGTCAGCCACCGAATCAATACTCTTGAAGAGGAGTTAGGGTTTAAATTATTTGAGCGTTTTCATCGGCGTATAGAGTTAACTGCTGACGGCGAGCGAATTTATTGGGCATTGCGTAAAAATTTGGATGATATCAACCAAGAAATTTTAGACATTAAAAACCAAGAAATTTCAGGGGAATTAACGGTGTATTCACGGCCTTCTATTGCCCAGTGTTGGCTTATCCCCAAAATTGCGGATTTTACTAACCAATATCCCTCCATTCAGCTCAATTTATTGACGGGAAATGATGACGTTAATTTCCGTGGTTATGGTATTGATGTCGCGATTTATTACGATGATATTACGCGGCCTAACTTATATTGCGAAGATTTAATGCCTGAATCTATTGTACCTGTATGCAGCCCACAATATGCCAAACAGCACGATTTGATGGACAATATTCACCAACTCAAAAACTGTACCTTGTTGCATGACAGGCAGGCTTGGAGCAGTAACTCCGACTATGATGAATGGAAAGCGTGGAGCGAACACTACAAGTTATCGTTATTTCCGCACCGTCGGAACCTGTGTTTTGATCGCTCAGATTTGGCAATTGTGGCAGCTATGAACCACGCAGGTGTGGCGATGGGGCGTAAACAATTGGTTGAAAAACGCATTAAGCGCCAAGAGCTGGTGATGCCTTTTGGGGATATTGCACTCAAGTGCCAACAGCGCCATTATTTTGCGATGTTAAATGAAAAACGTAACCCCAAAGCCGATATTTTTATTCAGTGGCTAAAACAGCAAGTTAGATGAATATGGCAAGTAAATTGCTGTTAATTCGAGTAAGATAAGGCATTAGCCTTTCTTTTCAGCAGATGGAAAAAACGCGCGCGATGGCACCGAAAACTCAAAAAGTAGCAACAATTAAAGATGTGGCTGCCAAAGCACAGGCAGGGAAAACCAGTATCTCACGTTATTTAAACGGTGAATTCCATTTGCTGTCAGATAACATGCGCCAACGTATTGAAGCCGCAATCCAAGAACTGAATTATCGCCCGAACCAAATGGCGCGTAGCTTAAAGCATGGCCGTACAGGGTTGATAGGGTTGATTATTGCCGATATCGGTAACCCATTTTCGGTGGAAGTGCTCAAAGGCGTCGAGTCAGAGTCCATCAAACAAGGGTTTATGACGGTGGTGTGCAATGCAAACAATAGCATTGAACTGGAATGCCAATTTATTCAGTTATTAAAGGGCTATCGCGTCGATGGGTTAATTATCAACTCTGCGGGGGTGAATGCACAATTTATTGATGTGCTGAAGCAAACCACTCTACCTTTCGTTTTGCTCGATAGAAAAATTGAGGATTTCCCGTGTGATATGGTTGGTTTAGATAACCCCGCATCGGCTGAAATGGCATTTAACCACTTGATAGAGCAAGGGTTTGAGGCGATTTGCTTTGTGACTGAACCCATTGAATATAACAGTGCGCGTAAAGAACGTCTGCAAACCTTCCAACGTTTACTGAACCAGCAAGGCCAAGTCAAAGGTGAGTTTCACCAAATTACCTTACCAGACCCCGCGCAATTAGACTCCATCGTTGCTAATTTTTGTACATCTCACCGCGGTATGCGCAAAGCGATTGTGGCGGCAAATGGTGTGTTAACCTTGCAGCTTGCTTATGTGATGAACCAACAAGGGCTACGTTGGGGGGCGGATATTGGTTTTCTCAGTTTTGATAATCTCGAATGGGCAGCCTTTGCTGGGCAAGGGATCACCTCTGTTTCACAACCCACCGCTGAAATGGGGCACAAAGCCGTTGAGTGTTTATTAGAAAAGCTGGAAAACCCTGAAAAAGCCCCAACACAGTACCTGTTCCATGGGGAGTTAGTCGTGAGAAATTCAACCACGCTGTAGGATAGAATTGAACAAAGAGGGGCATAGCAGCGCCCCTCTTTTGTATTGTCGATAGAAACTAGTGTGTTTGTATCGCGCTTAAATTAGCGCAATTTTCGCTAAGGTTACCATTTAGCGCGGCAATTAAGTTATCGACTGCACACTCCACCATGGCATAGCGCGTTTCGTGGGTGGCAGAACCGATGTGGGGTAGGGCAACAACATTCGGTAAGGTGAGCAGTTTAGAGTCCGCAGGGAGTGGTTCAACTTCAAACACATCTAAGCCTGCGCCGCGGATCGTGCCATTTTCTAATGCGGTTATTAGCGCCGCTTCATCAATAATTTTCCCACGAGAACCATTGATTAAAAACGCACTCGGTTTCATTTTCGCCAGTTCGGCTTTACCGATCAGTTTTTCAGTGGATGGCAGTAATGGCACCACGACACAAACAAAATCAGACTCTTTTAGTAAGGTGTCTAAATCACAGCGTCGGGCATTGAGTTTGGCTTCTGCCTCTGCATGTTCGTGGTTACTGTAGTAGAGAACGGGCATGCCAAAACCTGCATTGGCTCGTTTCGCGACTGCATAGCCAATGCGGCCCATACCTAAAATCCCGATGGTTTTGCCATTCACGTTACTGCCGTAATCACTTTCGCCAATGCTTTTAGTCCATTGACCGTTTTTCACCATTTCCGCCATTTCGATAATGCGGCGGGCACTGCAAAGTACTAAGGTGAAAATGGTGTCTGCGGTGGTTTCTGTGAGCACATTGGGGGTGTGCATCAAGGCAATTTTCCGCGCATTCATTGCGTCAATGTCAAACTGGTCAACACCTACCGAAATGGTTGATGCCGCTTTTAGCTGTGGTGCAAGGGCGAGCTCTGTTGCCGTAATCGGGTAGCTTGCACCAATAATACCCTCTGCGGTACTTAGCGCTTGTTGGAAGCTTGCCCTGTTTTCGTCCGTAATTTCATCAAAAACAGTGACATTAAATTGCTGCTGTAAGCGAGCAAGTTGCGTATCGGGGATTGTTTTATACAAAATAACATTCTTTTTCATGGTTGCCCCTTATTAAGCGTGTTTGGCGATAGCAGAACCGCTGCTCGGTTCTTGGTTGGGTTTCACAATTAGCGTAAAGAACACTGAGGCTAACAATGCCAGACCCATAAACATATAGGAAGCGCTTGGGCTGCCTGTAGCACCATTGAGGTAACCGACAAACCATGAACCGAAGAATGACCCCAAGGCACCCATGCTATTGATCAGAGCCATTGCGCCCCCTGCGACGTTTTTCGGTAGCATCTCAGGAATAATCGCAAAGAATGGGCCATAAGGTGCGTACATGGCGGCACCTGCAATCACCAGTAAGGTATAGGATAACCAGAAATTTGAATTGCCTAGCATGTAAGAGCCAAGGAAGCACACTGCGCCAATTAAGAGCATTGGCCAGACAAATAATTTACGGTTATGCATACGGTCTGAAGCCCATGATACCAAAATCATCGCTAACGTGGCGGCAAGATATGGCACCGAAGAGAGCCAGCCTGTTTCCACCATGCCTAAGTTTGATGCACCGCGAATAATTGAAGGTAGCCATAGCACAAAACCATAAACCCCGATGCTCCAACAGAAATATTGAGCGCACAACAATACAACGTTACGGGATTTGAATGCCTCGCGGTAATTGCGTACCGGTTTGATATTTTTCTGTTCATCACTGAGGATTTTGTCTAAATCAGCTTTTTCTTGCTGACTTAACCAATTGACTTGGCTTGGTTTATCACGGGCTGTTCGCCACCAGAAGAAGGCCCATAGAACCGCGGGAACCCCTTCAATAATAAACATTTCACGCCAGCCAAAGGCTTGAATTAAGTAACCCGATAACACTGACATCCATAACACTGTCACGGGGTTACCTAAAATTAAAAAGGTATTGGCACGTGACCGTTCGGATTGGGTGAACCAGTTACTGATGTAGATAAGCATCGCGGGCATAACCGCGGCTTCAACAACCCCTAAACTGAAGCGGATAATCACCAACATCGGGATATTGCTGACCATCCCCGTTAAGCTGGCAAATATTCCCCATAAGAAAATGCAGGCAAAAATTAGTTTGCGGACACTGCGTTTTTCCGCGTAGATAGCCCCGGGGATTTGGAAGAAAAAATACCCTAAGAAAAATAAGGAGCCGAGCAGGGAGGACATCCCCTTGGTGATCCCTAAGTCGGCGTTGATCCCTGCGGCAGCGGCAAAGCTATAGTTAGCGCGGTCGAGGTAAGCAAGGCTGTAAGTGATAAACACGATTGGCATAATGCGCCACCAACGTGACATCGCAGGAGCTCTGGTTGTCATAATCTATTCCTTCTTAGCACGCAGCGTCTGCGGTAGTTGAGGGGGAAAATGCCATCATTTCTTGCTGTAACTGTGCTTTCGTCGGTAAGCCTTCACTATCACCAATCACTTGGATAGCCCTTGCACCGATAAAGTTTCCTCTTTCGACGGCTTGAGGTAAAGATAACCCTTCAAGAAGCGCGCTGATAACCCCAACGGCAAAGCCATCGCCTGCGCCCACGGTATCCACCACATTTTTGACTAAGTAAGCAGGGACGGTACCTTGCTGATTATTCGATGTTTTATAATAAGCGCCTTGCTCACCCGTTTTGATGACAACGGCTTCTACCCCTTGAGAGAGGTAAAAATCGGCAATGGCTTCGGGTTGGTCAAAACCGGTGAGAATTTTCCCTTCTTTTAAGCCCGGCAAAACCCAATTGGCGTGAAAGGCTAACTGATTTAATTGCGCCACCATTTCATTTTCACTGCGCCATAATGATGGACGTAAGTTAGGGTCAAAAGATAATGTTTTCCCCGCATTTCGCATCCATTTTGCTGCATATAGCGATAATTGATAGCTGGTGGCAGAAAGCGCTGCGGCGACACCGCTTAAATGCAAGTGGCGAGCAGATGAAAAATAATCTTCATTGAAATCAGTGAGATCTAAATGGCTTGCCGCTGAACCCTTGCGGAAATACTCCACTTTGGGATCGGTTCCATTTTCAACTTTAGATTTGAGCTGAAACCCCGTTGGGTAATCTCCATCGAATTTAACACATTGATGATCAACGTGTTCTTTATCTAATGTACTTTGGATAAAACGCCCAAAAGAGTCATTGCCAAGGCGGCTTACCCAACCACTTTTTAAGCCGATACGGGAAAGGCCTATCGCCACATTCAGCTCTGCGCCTGCGGCACGGCTAACAAAGCTTTCAACCTCATGGAGCTCGCCCGTATTTGTCGCCACAAACATCATCATGGCTTCGCCGAGAGTTACAACATCTAATTGATTTTTCATGAATTAAATCTCCTTTAACAGAGAAACATAGTGTTCGGTTACCGCACGTAGGTCATCACCCTCAAGCGGGAATTCAATCCCGCGGGGAACGTTACTAGGAAGTAAGTTTAAGACGGCTTTCCATGACCCGTCGCTATCATCAAGAGCAACAGCAATACGTTTATTATCTGCACGTAACTGACAGGCTTTTACGTGGATATAAGCGACTAAAGGGGCAAAGTGCTGTGCGGCAACGACAGGATCTTCACCGAGCCAGTGCCAATTGGCCATATCGAATGCCATTTTAATTGGCAGCTCTTTTTCTACGACATCCGCAAAAAAGCGTTTGAGTGGTGCAATGTGCCCACCAACCTCAGTTTGGTCATTTTCGATAACTAGTTGGGTAGAATAATGCTTGAGTAGGTTGATAACGTCCGTTAAATCATAATGTTCTGGTAGATCACCTAACGAGAGTTTAAGAAAACGGGCGTTTAATTTTTTAGCATCGTCGAAATAACGCTGGAGTGTTGAGATTTCAATCGGTGCATGATGCTGAAATAAGGTATCTGGCACAGAATAGACCGCGCTAAGTTGCCTTGTTTGTAGCCCGTTAGCGATATTATCAAGGTTATCGTTAGGCTGTAATAACTCTTGGCGGATCTCGATGCCATCAGCGTTTGCTCCTTGAATAGCATCAAATAAAGCGTGTTGGCCGCCAAGTTGTTTTACGGTTTGTGCGCCGTAGGCGGCGGTGACGACAATAATCTCTTTGCTCATGACTTTCCTCTGTCTTCTTGGCGGGGATGAACCCTATTGCCACTGCGAATAACTTATTATGGAATCGGTTCCATTTTGGTTTCTAGCGAGGAAAATGGAAAATCGGAGCTATATCACTAATCCGTGCTTGGTAAACGCTGAATTACCGATCTCCATCACAACTCTTCATGTAATGAATGCAAGCGAAAAGAGTGGCTAATAGGGGGCGGTTATAAATCAGTAATTAACTGTTTAATAAGAAAATTAAAAGGTGGTTAAAGTCGGTGGTAATATAAATAAGCTCTTTTTCTCTTCCATTTTAGATATTTTTTATTGGTACTTGCATCCCAATTTCTCAACCTAACACTTTAAATGAAATATTATTTCAATATATTAATTAAGCGGTGAAATTTTGGTGCATAACGTCATGGTAATAGAGTGATGGAAAAGTGTTATGAAAAAGCTATGCAAAAAATTTTATCGGTTTGCTTCACCAGTATAGAAAAAATAAACGATAAAAATGAAGGGTCTGGAGATGAAATTAATCAATACCACCGCACTCTACAGCACGCTGTTACTGACCACAGTTTCATGGGCACAGGCGAATACCAGCGAAAATGCAGGGGTGTATACCAAAGCATGTACGCCTGAACTCATACAAGCAGCAAAATCCAACGCCGACCTTTGTTATGGCGTGAATACCAAAACGGATATTCAAATTACCAAAAAGAATGCGGACAAATATAAGATAAAAGTCGTCATCATCGGGGAAAGTACTAATAAAAACTATATGCACACCTATGGTTATCCATTAGAAAACACGCCGTTTTTGTCTTCAGTCAATGGCCGTTTTTTTAACCACTTTATCAGCGCTGCGTCGAATACCGTGCCAACACTGACGCGTGCATTAGCTAAAAATGATCTGAGTACTATCACTGAGCACCACGAAAAGCCGTATTACAACAATAATTCCATTGTCGACCTTGCCAACCAAGCGGGCTATGAAACCTATTATATTGGTAATAACGGTAGCTTTGGGGACGATGAAATCGGCTTCACAAATTACTTTTTAAAAGCCAATTATTTTTTACCAGTAAGGGATAGCAAAGCTGGGTTTGACAACTTGTTTGTGCAAGAGAAGTTCACGGTTGATGACAGTGTCAATAAGCTGACTAATGACTTCAAAATGCTGCCTGCCTTTAAAGCCGCGTTAAATAACCCGTCAGATAAAGAAAAAGTCATTTTTGTGCATATGTGGGGGCCGCATCATGATGGCTGGCCAAAAGGTGCATGTGGGCTTATCAAAGAGAATTACAACATCAACCCTGAGCAGTTTGATACTGGATGGGGCAGTCTGGTGAATTGTTATGTATCAGGGATAAAACTCAGTGATGATTTTATTGGTGATGTGTATAACATTTTGCAAGAAAACAATAAAAATGGCGAAAACCCATTCTCTATTTTGTACTTTGCTGACCATGGGCAAGGCTTAGTGAAAGCGAATAAGCAACACGTTGCGGCTTTGGAGGCAGAATATAAAGGCTTCATTAAAGAGGGCAACTTGTATCTCCGCCACGGACAACTGGTGAAAGGGGCGTATCAAATTCCATTAGTAGTGATGAATTCGGACGATACACAGCGTGAATTCCGTGATGAAACATTAAGTGAGTGGAATTTATTTGATTACTTTGCGTCTTGGCTAGGGGTTGAAACGAACCTGACATCGCCAGCAAAAAGTATTGTCGCGGACACCATCACACCTGAAAAAAACATCGATGTGTTTGTTTTCCCACGAGATGAATTTGTGAAATATGACAGTTTACCGCAGGATACGGTACTTTCCCCTGCAACCCTTCACACAAAAATTATTGCGGATTAATGGAACAAAAAAGGCAGCACTGGCATTGAGTGCTGCCTTTATGTTTAATTACCGAATTAATGCATCCGCCACAGCTTTAAAACGGGCGAATTTATCACGTAATTGCTGGTGACCTAGCGCATTAGGTTGGTATGTGGTGATTTTTGGCGTACTCGCGGCAATCGCCGCATCAAAACCTGAATAATACCCTGTTCCCACCGCAGCACACAGTGCCGCAGCTTGGCAGCCTGATTGCTGCACGTTCACGACATCTAGCGGCAAGTTGCTCGCATCACAGAACATCTGCATCCACAGTGGTGATTGTGTTGGCCCTCCCGTAAAACGGATGGACTCAGTGGCATTATCAAGGCCCACAATGCGGTCTTGGTGCAGTAAATGCGAGAACACGATACCTTGATAAATGGCATACACAATATCAGCGTCGGTATGGTGTGAGCTCAGCCCTAATAACCCGCCATGCAAGTTACTGTGGTAGTTCGAGCCGTACAGCCATGGGAAAAATAATATGTCATTTTTCCGTGTTGCCCCTTCAGCTACGCAATGGTTCAGCACGTCATAGTCTTGCAACCGTTGGTTGAAGAAATGGCGGGTAAACCACGCTAAATTACTGGCTGATGTTGGGCTGCCTTCGTGGACAAAATAGGTGCCTGGAATACAGTATTTACTCCAAACATACGGGTAGTCTGAGGGAACAATTTCGTCGAAAACACGGGTGGAAATCGTCCATGTCCCTGCAACGGCGCTGAGTTTGTCTTTTTGACTGACACCAGATGCTAATGCCGCACCAACCA
Organism: Providencia sp. UF-224; assembly: GCF_058245955.1. NCBI lineage: Bacteria > Pseudomonadati > Pseudomonadota > Gammaproteobacteria > Enterobacterales > Morganellaceae > Providencia > Providencia sp. UF-224. The sequence goes on from NZ_JBSICC010000009.1 coordinate 140,026, forward strand.
CATCAAAGAAGCCACCAAATACGGGGGTTCCTTCCACAAGACCGGATTCTTCAGCGGCTTGACGTGTCACCGTCCCTGCAAGTTCTGCGGAATTGATAACAGGAGCAAGCTTATCATTCACCTCATCAATGCCAAAAAGTTGGCAAAGTTTAGGGTCATAACTCGATTGGATTTGGTTAAACAGCTGGCTGCCTGAAATATTGGTTTCTTCGCAAGCGATTTGGTCTGTTAGGCGGTAACGAATATAGTCGTGCACCATCAAAACATGGCCTGTATCACGGTAGTTATCGGGCTCGTTTTCTTTTAACCAACGCAATAATGCGACAGGGTGGGAAGCCCACAACTGCTGTAAGCTCAGCGGATAAGCGTTGTCTGCGGTACCATTTTGATGCCATGCATCGACAATGGCTTGAGCCCGTGAATCTGAGGACACAATCCCTTTGCGAACAGGCTTGCCGTGTTTATCCAGTAAATACAGGCCTTTTCCGTGTGAGGAAAAGCTGACCCCTGCAATTTGGGATGCATTTAAACGGCTATTTTTGATGGCATCACGGATAACATGGCAAGCGGCTTGCCATAGTTCGTCCATATTCCGTTCGCTGAAGCCCGCCTCTGGGCTTTCTGTTGGAAACGGGTGCTCAGCAACGGTAATTTCTTGGCCTTCAGGCGTGTAGATCCCCGCTTTAATGACGGTTCCGCCGAGGTCAACACCCATAAAAAATGTGCTCATTTTGGGCTCCTTTACGCGTTGTTCCAACCCGCTTGCTGCATTTTATCTTCCATCCACTGACGTGCTTTAATAATTTCGACGAGTGGCTCATCCGCTTTTTCCGTCCACATTTCAATTAAGAAAGTACCACGGTAATTTAGGCGTTTTAATAGCTTGAATAAATTCACAAAGTCGACGCAGCCTTCACCAAATGGCACATCACGAAATTGCCCTTTGCAGGTGTCTGTAACGGCATAAGTATCTTTTAAATGAATAGCAGCAACATGTTCAATACCTTTTGTGAATTCTTGCTCCACATCATTGCCCCAAGCCGTTAGATTGCCAACATCAGGGTAAACGCTGAACCATGGCGAGCGAATCTTGTCGGACAATGCTTGCCATTTGCTAATGGAGTTCATAAATGGCGTATCCATGATTTCCACCGCACACATCACTTGGGAAGCGGCGGCGATTTCACTCACCCACTGCATACCTTTTTCAAAATTTGCAATGGTTTGGGCATCTTGTTCTTCATAATACACATCGTATCCAGCCAACTGGATAGTACGGATACCTAAGTCTTGAGCCAGTTTGATGGCTTTTTCCATTAAGGTATATGCCATTAAGCGAGTGGCTTCATCGTGGCTACCAAACGGGAAGCGGCGATGACCAGACAAACACATGCTTGGGATGCGAACGCCAGTATCTTGCATGGCTTTGACGAGCGCTAAGCGTTCTGCTTGGCTCCAGTCTAATCGGGCAAGGCGCTCGTCAGTTTCATCCACTGACATTTCAACAAAATCAAATCCCGCGGCTTTGGCTATAGCTAACTTTTCTAACCAGCTGCTGTTTTTCGGTAAGGCTTTTTCGTAAATTCCAATCGGATGCTTGCGCATAATAATCTCCCTGAAAAATTTAACTTTGTGACGATGCTTTATTGAGTTTTTGGTTACGGGTCATAGCACGTTTGGCGCTCCATTTTTCTTTGAAGAATTTGAACGCTAACGCCAAGATTAAGGTGATACCCCAAACCGCAAGGTTAAAGTGCAAGCTGATACCGAGCAGGCTTAAACCCGTTGCAATCACCTGCAAAACCAAGAGCGCACAGAACACACGGCTCACCTTACCAACTCCCCCGAATGGGTTAGTTCCGCCTAATACGATGGCAAGGATGGTCAGTAATAAATAAGAATCACCGTATCCCATACGCGCCGAGTTAAAGCGCGCCATCATAATCAGCCCTGCCAGCACACACAGCAGGCTTGAAATGGTGTAAATCGCAATCATTACACGATCAGTTCGAATGCCACTGAACCATGTTGCGTTGATGTTGCTGCCGCTCATGTAGATATTTTTGCCTAAGCGGGTGCAACCTAAAAACAGCGCCAATAAAATAGCGGTGACAATAAAGATAATCATGGCAATCGGTACACCAAAGACGGTATCAGAACCGATAGCGCGTACAATCGGTGGCATCCCACTGAGCGCTGCGCCTTTGGTTAGATATACGCCAATACCGCTGATGATGGTCATTGTCCCTAAGGTCACAAGGATAGGGTGGGCACCGATATGGGAAATCATTAACCCCGTTAAGCTACCGATGATCACGGCAATCACGGTCGCGCCCACTAATGCAATCACCAGCCACATAATCTGCGTGCCAGTACCTGCATCGACGGGGAGGTAATTAATGAACACCCACGCCATAAATAACCCTGTTAAGTTGGCAGTACTGATGATCGCAAGGTTCAACCCACCGCTTAACATAGGCACGAACATGGCAAATGTCAGTAAGCCCAACTCAGGGAGCTGGAAGGTAATACTCAAAAAAGTATTTTGAGTGAAAAAGTGCCCCGGCATAGCGATACTGAAGGCCGCGATAGCCAGTACAAAGATTGAAAGCAGTCCGATAACAGAGCCATCAATTTTAAAAAAAGCTTGTTTTTTCATGGTGATATTCCTGTTAAACAAAACCTACGTCCGTCTCTTTGCGTTTCTTATAATGGGTAATACAAATCGCAATGAGGATAACCATACCGATGACGATATTGACGAAGTAGTTTGAGACACCAATCAGGTTAAGGCCGTTTTTCAAGATACCGATGAGGAATACCCCCATCAGCGTACCGATAACGCTTCCGCGCCCACCCGATAAGCTAGCGCCACCTAATACAGCCGCTGCGAGCACATCTAACTCACCACCAACGAGGGCACTTGGCACGACTTCGCTCATACGGTAGGTCTGCAACATGCCACCAATGGCTGCCATTGCACCGAGATAACCGTACGCAAACAGGTAGATGACCCATACCCGAATACCGATACGAGATGCTGATTCTTGGCTACCTCCTACTGCATAAAGTTGGCGGCCAATATGGGTTTTGTTCATTAAAATCCACGTTAAACAGGCGATCCCCAACATGACAATCAGTGGCAAGCCAATTTGGTAATATTCCCCGTCTACTTCGAAAGGTAAGATAGTCACAGGGTCGACCCACCAATCAGGCAAGTCATAAATGCTGTGCCCGTTGGTTAGCCACATCAACATACCGAATAGTAGAGATTGCATACTGATAGTGATAATGATCGACACCACATTCAGCGAGTAAATCAAAATCGCGTTGATTAAGCCGAAAGTGATCCCGATGATAATCGCCAGCGTGATGCTTAATGCGGGGCTGGCAATAAAGCCTTGCAGCAGCCACGTAGCAATGACGTATTGAACGACGGAGGCCACCGCAGCAAAGGAAATATCAATCCCGCCCGTGACTAGAACAACAAATAACCCTAAAGCAAAGATACCGGTGACTGCATAGCTTTCACTCAGGTCGAGTAAATTTTGGATCGTCAAAAATTGCGGGCTCATAGTGGTGAAGAAAACCACCATAATCAAGATGACCCACGTTAACCAACCTTCAACAGATTGGGGGCGAAGTTTTTGCCAATTAGCCATTGATGATTTCCTCCAATTGCTGCTCATTGATGGAATCCGTCACAATTTCTTTGACGATAGAGCCTTGTTTCATATGTAAAATTCGGTCGCAGTTGTAATAAGCTTCGGAGGCTTCATCGGTAATTAACAAAATGGAAATTCCGACACCGGATAAACGGTGGATCAGTTTATAAATACTGTCTTTTGCACCAATATCGACCCCAACAGTTGGCGAATCGAGAATCAACACTTTAGGGCGTGTTAAAATCCATTTCGCCAGTACCACTTTTTGTTGATTACCGCCAGATAGCGTTGAGAGGGCGTTATTCGGGTCAGTGACTTTGATGTCTAAGTCGGCAATCCACTCTTGCACAATGTCTTGGCACTGTTTTTCATCGATTAAATGCAGTGGAGTTTTGAGGCGATCCAGAATTGAAATCACCATATTGTCCGCGATGGATTGTTGCAAAATCGCGCCTAATGTCAGGCGGTCTTCAGAGACATAACCAATACCGTGTTTAATCGCGTCGGTATTATTTTTTAACTTAACGGGCTTGCCTTCAATGTTCATTTCACCGCTATCTGGGTGGGTGATCCCAAACAATGATAAGGCGAGCTCAGTACGGCCAGAACCTAACAACCCACATAAACCCAGTACTTCACCGCGTTTTAAGTTCAGTGACACATCGCTATATTGCCCCGCACGGCTTAAGTTTTTCAGCTCTAACACTGAACGGCGGTCTTCGGCATTATTTGGTGGCTTACGCTCATGGACGATGTCTAAACCCGTCATGAGTTCAGTAATTTTACGAGTAGTAAGGCCCTCAGCTGGCCATGTGCCAATTTTTTGCCCATCACGGATAACCGTAATGCGGTCTGAAATTTCTTTCACTTCTTCCAAACGGTGGCTAACAAATACGACTGTAATACCTTTATCTTTTAAATAGTTAACAGTAGATAAAAGCTGGTTTACTTCGGTACGGGTTAATGACGCCGTTGGTTCATCCATAATCACTAGACGTGCGTCTGCGACTAATGCTCGGCAAATTGCTACTTGCTGGCGCTGGGCAATAGGTAAAAACTGCACGGGAGTATCTGGATTGATGGTAAAAGACAGCTCGTTTAGGATTTCTAACGCTTTCTCACGCAGTTGTTTTTTACGAAACCAGCCAAAATAGCCTTTGAGATTCAGCTCAAAAGCGATATTTTCCGCAACGGTTAAGTTCGGAAATAACGATAAGTCTTGGTAGATAACTTGCACGCCTAATTCACGCGCTTTGTCTGGCGTTAAACGGTTATAGCTTTTGCCGTCAATCTCAATTTTACTACCGTCATCAGGGGCATAGACACCACTAATGGTTTTGATCAGTGTGCTCTTCCCGCACCCATTCGTGCCCGCTAAGCAGTGCACTTCACCTTTGTTGAGCGTCAAATCGATATTGCGTAGCGCGCGGTGGCCGCCAAAGCTTTTGGAAAGGTCGCGCAAGGTAATGAGTGGATCGGATTTGTCAGCTTTTGAGGTGGTTGTCATAAGTACAATTCCTACTGCAAATAAATTGGTGTTGGCTTGTTCTTCAGCGTTCGAGCTGCCGCGCTATTGGGGGCAACTCGAACGATTTGAAAACAGAAAATTTAAAATCTGGGTAAATCTTATTTTTTTGTTTTATATGACATTTTACAGCAAGTAATTACAGGCCGACTTCAACCAGTTTTTTGGTGTTCTCAATATTCAAGTTGACTGGGTTATCACTTAAAATGGTGTTACCACTGACTTTAATTTCACCCATATCACCGATTGAAACGCCATCTTTGATCTCTTCGCCATTCATCATTGCAGTTGCAACTTGAACGAAAACTTGTCCTGCCACTTTTGGATTGGAAATATAGCCGCCATCAATTGCGCCTTTTTCCAGTAATTTGATACCTTGGCCTGGGGTGAAAGTACCGAATACGCAAGTTTCCGCATTTTTACGGCGTTTATCGATAGCGCGACCCGCACCGATAGGGCCTTGTGAACCGAATGACATGATGCCTTTTAGGTCTTTATGTTTAGATAACAGGTCATTAGCGGTACGCATTGAGTCATCAACGGATTCAGCGACGCCGAAACGGTCATCGACCATTTGCATTTTCGGGTAGTTAGCTTTTTGGTAAGCGATAGCGGCATCTGCCCACTCATTTACCAGAGGAACGGTTAAGCTACCAACAAACATGGCGTATTTACCTTCTTCACCCATACAGGCCGCCATATCTCTCATATGGTTAGCACCCATGCTTTGGGTGTCGAGTAATTCGAAGTCCCAGTCTGCGTTAGTTTGGTTTGGTGATTCGTGGGTGATAACTTTGATACCCGCTTCTTGCGCACGTTTCAGTACTGGCTCAAGCACTTTAGCATCGTTTGGCACGACACCGATCACATCCACTTTTTTCGCGATTAAATCTTCAATTGCACGAACTTGTTCCGCAGGGTCAGCTGTTGTTGGACCAACTTGGAATGCATTCACACCGAGTTTTTTACCTTCTTCGGTAATCCCTTGTTCCATCACGTTAAACCAAGGAATACCACCGACTTTCACCACAACGCCCATGGTAAATGGTTTTTGTGCTTTTTGAGATTCAGCCATCGCAACATTTGAAAACAGTGCAACGCTCATTAAACAAGGTAAAACTAGCTTCTTCATGTTCATAGTTGTATTCCTTAGTGTAGATGGATACTAAAATCGGCTATCTCATCAACGTAGGGTCAATGGTATTATCGAATTTAGGTATGCCTATAATTAGGTGCTTAGGAATTATGGATACATAATATCCCTGCACTTTTTTAATACAGAAAATAAATTAACGATTATTATTTTACTTACATCACGGTTACGGACTTTTTATATTTTAATAAATTACTTATCGCACTCGATAATATTCAAATTTGGAAATTGCGTTTGAAAATTAGTATCATTCAGCTTATTGGTAATGAGTACGTTAATATCATCGAATGTACAAACTTGGCTAAATGCATATTTTCCAAGCTTACTGTTATCCGCGAGCAAAACGGTATTTTCAGAGACCTGCAACATAATGTTTTTTAGTTTTGAGTTTATTTCGCTACCATCACGAATACCATTTTCAATATTAAAACCTTGGCATGATAAAAATAAGGTTTTAATTTGGAAGCTACGAATAATGCTTTCTGCAATCGGGCCATGGAAGTCATCATGGCGTTCTGAATATTCGCCGCCAATCCCAATAACACGAACTCGGTCGCGGCACGCTAATGCTTGGATAATTTTGACGGAATTCGTGACCACCGTAATATCGATGTCTGGAATTTGCCTTGCCAGAAACCAGCATGTACTGCTGTTATCTAACATAATACAGTCGCCGGGCTGGATAAATTTCAGCGCAGCTTTGGAAATTTTCATTTTCGCATCAGGGTGCTCTTCGGTTCTTTTGCGAAAAGACTCTGCACCATCAACCATTTGACTGAGTTTGACCGAGGATGGCATTACGTTGACCATCGGCATTTCTTCTTGGTCAATGGCGACAGCACCACCGAAGCTACGAATGATACGATTTTCGCGTTCTAACACCGTTAAATCGCGACGGATCGTTTCTTGGGAAACTAAGCATAACTGAGCTAATTCACGCACTAACGCCGAACCATTTTGCACAACATGGGAACAAATTAATTTATGGCGTTCGGCTTGTAACATTTTTAGCTCCTATTCTTTCCACGATATTTATTCTGCCTGCGTTACTTTTTTTTTGTCGTGACTGGATTCAAGTAATCCCTTTTTGAAAAAAACAAAGCATTTTAAAGTGATCTGAATTGGCTATATTTGAAATTTAGTTGGTTTTGTTGCATTCAATATGTGATTTAAATCTCGTTATTTGCCTTATCTTTCCGCGTTATTCATAGGAAGCAAAAAAGATTGGTCTAACTCGGTCACTTTACCACACGCTAGAATTGACTAAAGATGACTAAATATGCCCGAGTGTGACTGAGTTAGCCTGAATTGTTGCGAGTTTGTAAATGTGACTGCTTTTTAAATCAGCAAAATCTGTTTACCTTAATAGGTAGAGACAGGTTATCAACACACAAAACATACCCAGAGAATAAATTTTTGTTGTTGATATTTAAGCAAATTTTATAGCTAGGGGATCATTATGTTAGAAAAACTCAAACAACACGTCTTTGAAGCGAACCTTGCTTTACCAAAACACAACTTAGTGACGTTCACATGGGGTAACGTCAGTGGGATTGACCGTGAAGCGGGTCTGATGGTGATTAAGCCGTCGGGTGTGGACTATGAAACTATGCAGGCAGAAGACATGGTCGTCGTTTCATTAGAAACGGGGAAAGTGGTGGAAGGGAAATACCGTCCCTCTTCTGATACAGACACCCATTTAGCCCTTTACAAGGCATTTCCTGAAATCGGTGGCATTGTGCATACTCACTCGCGCCACGCAACCATTTGGGCGCAAGCAGGGCAACCATTAAGGGCGTTAGGCACCACACACGCTGACTATTTTTATGGTGAAATTCCGTGTACGCGTTTAATGACAGAAAGTGAAATTGCCGGTGACTATGAAAGGGAAACGGGCAATGTCATCATTGAAACCTTTAAAGAAAAAGGCATTACAGCAAAAGATGTTCCTGCGGTATTAGTCAATAGCCACGGCCCTTTTGCATGGGGAACGAGCCCTGACAACGCCGTGCATAATGCGGTCGTTCTGGAAGAAATTGCCTATATGAATTTATTTACTCGCCAATTACAGCCTGCGGTAGGGGCAATGCAACAAGAACTGTTAGATAAGCATTATTTACGTAAGCACGGCAAAAATGCGTATTATGGTCAAAAGTAAATTTTCAATAATTCATATTTAAACACAATGATAATAGCCACAAATAAATATTTTATGTGGCTATTTTATTTTATAATAACAATTATACACGATGTTTATAATTTAAAAATCGTGACCTTGGTATCGAATGGTTATATTAAAAAAGTGGATTAAAAAATCCCTATTACTTCAAAATAACAAAACAATAGGGATGCGTTTGAAATTAAAGCGTGACGCCCATTTTAAAAATCGCTAATTCACGAAAATCATTGATTTCATTTTTGGTTTGTTCGCCATTGACGATTTTGACGACGTGCGAAATAAAATCATCCAGTAATTGGTTCATGGATTTGCCGTTTAACAGTGCGCCTGCGTTAAAGTCAATCCAGTGGGGCTTTTTAGCGGCCAACTCATTGTTTGTTGCAATTTTTAAGGTGGGTACGAAACCGCCATACGGCGTCCCACGGCCTGTGGTAAATAACACCATATGGCAGCCAGCTGCACCTAACGCACTGGTTGCAATCGCATCGTTACCTGGTGCGCTCAATAAATTAAACCCTGATGTTGTCAGGCGCTCACCGTATTTTAAGACGTCCATGACTTGGCTGGTGCCCGCTTTTTGCGTACAACCAAGGGATTTTTCTTCAAGGGTCGAAATGCCACCTGCTTTATTACCCGGTGATGGGTTTTCATAAATTGGCTGATCATGGGCGATAAAATATTGTTTGAAGTCGTTGATCATCTCGACGGTTTTTTCGAAGGTATTTTCGTCATGGCAATGGTTCATCAAAATTTGTTCTGCACCAAACATTTCAGGCACTTCGGTTAATACCGTCGTCCCATTATGGCTCACCAAAAAGTCAGAAAAACAGCCTAATAATGGGTTTGCGGTGATCCCCGATAATCCATCGGAGCCACCACATTCGAGGCCAAATTTCACTTCACTGAGTTTGCCTGCAACGCGTTTATCTTGCCTAACAACTTGATAAAGTTCGTTAAGATGCTCAACGCCTGCTTCAATTTCATCTTCTAATTGTTGGCACACCATAAACTTAACGCGATCTGCATCAAATTCACCGAGAGTTTCTTTAAAGGCAGCAACTTGGTTGTTTTCGCAACCAAGTCCAATCACTAATACGCCCCCTGCATTCGGGTGCTTTACCATATCTTGCAAAATGGTGCGGGTAGTTAAGTGATCATCCCCTAATTGGGAGCAACCTAAGGTATGGTTGTATAAATACATGCCATCAATATCATCGGCATTGCTATTTTGTTTTTGGAACCGCTCGATCATTTTACGGGCGAGGGCGTTGACACAACCCACTGTTGGGATCACCCAGATCTCATTACGAATCGCCACCTCACCATTGGCACGGCGATAGAGTTGAACGTCAGGATCCGCTACGGTTGCCGAAATCGCATTATGCTCAGGGTGATATTCATAGTCATTTAATGCGCTAAGATTGGTCGCGGTATTATGGGTATGTACATGCTCCCCAATGCTAATATCGACGGTGGCGTGGCCTATTGGCGCCCCATATTTCATGACATTTTTGCCTGTTTCAATGGTGGTTAAGGCAATCTTATGGCCACGGCTCACATCTTGTTTTAAGGTAATTGATTGATCTTCAATGGTGAATGTATCCCCAGCTAACCTATCGATTAGTGTGACGGCGACATTGTCATGAGTATGTATTTTTATAATTTCTTTTTGCATGTTTTGCTCCCTGAGCGGTGCATCGGACTGAAAAGATCAGTTGGGTGATTATTTTCAATTTTTCTGCCTAATTTTCATGCATTATACGATCTGGTTTATATCTTTAAAAGGTGTTATACCAATTTTTTGATAAAATTATTTCTGGCTCATATTCTTGCTTCCCCATCATTGGGTAATTTCGTTATACTAAAGTCATAAAAGCATTGCCAAGTTAGGCCATACTGCAAAAGGAGAAAATCATGAGCTCAGCTGAGAGCGAACCGCGCCTGTACCAGCAAGTAGCCGCACTGGTTAAAGAACGTATTGAAAATGATGAATACCCTGTTGGCACTAAACTCCCCGCAGAGAGGCTATTGGCAGACGAAATGAATGTCAGCCGCACTGTGATCCGCGAAGCCATTATTATGTTAGAAGTGGAAGGCTATGTGGATGTTCGGAAAGGCTCTGGTATACATGTTATCAGCAATCGGTCTAATAACTCTGTCAATACTGAGGGTGGCTTAGAGTTTAGCCGCTGTGGGCCGTTTGAATTATTGCAAGCGAGGCAGTTGATCGAAAGCCACATCGCGGAGTTTGCCGCGACTCAAGCCACCAAAGAAGATATTTTAAAACTTCTTGAAATTCAAAAGAATGCACGCAAAGAAGACCGTTTTCGTGACTCGGCGTGGGATCTGGCATTTCACATGCAAATTGCGGCTTCAACTCATAACAGCGCGATGGTAGTGATTGTCGAACAAATGTGGAGCCAACGGTTGCGTAACCCATATTGGTTAAAACTTCATGAGCACATCGATAACCGCTCGATTGAAAGCTGGTGTGATGAGCACGACCAAATCTTACAGGCATTAGCCCGTCGTGACCCAAAAGGCGCAAGGCAAGCCATGTGGCAGCACTTAGAAAACACCAAAAAAATGTTGTTTAACGCCACCAGTGATGACTTCGAATTTACGATGGATCGTTATTTCTTTGCGGATAGCCCACCGGTTGACCAAAAGGACTAGCTAGTCTTCATCATCCTCTGAAATTTGCTTTAATGCGGGAAGGTTTACTAAGACAATTTTCCCGTATTTTGCATCAATCCAGCCTAATTTTTCCCATGCTACCAATCGCTTATTGATGGTTTGGCGAGTGGTATTAATAATCGTCGCAAGGTCATCTTGAGTGAGGTATAAACTCAACTGAGTGCCTTTTTCATGGGGCTCTCCATAGCCTTCCGCTAAACTTAAAAGGCGTTTTGCCAGCCTTGCAGAAACCGAAAGCAGGGCGCTGTCATTGATAATCGTGAATGCATTGCGGATCACTTTACAGAGCAGAATATTTAAAAACTGATAGAAAACCGGGTATTTTTCCAAGATCTGAGAAAGATCTTTTGGGGAAATGGTCAGCAAGATTGTTGGGCTAATGGCTTTTGCATCGTGAGTGCGTGCTGATTTATCCAGCATGGCAATTTCGCCAAACCAGTTACCGGGGGAAAGGTAACGAAACACGCATTCACGCCCGTCAGTGGAGATAGAACTGACCTTTACTGAACCTTGGATGACGGCATACAACCCGCGAGCGGGGTCACCTTGGTAGTGAACCATTTCACTGTCATGATAAAAACGCAGCGTGGCGCACTCCATCAGAGCGCTACTCAAATAATCGGGTAAGTTACTGAACCAGCTATTGGTTTGTAAAACGTCTAGCACTTCAGCATGCGTCATAACCAACTGACTGTTTTGTACAGCAATGTTCATTTGAATGCTCCCTGCATGAGTCATAAGCCTTATCATGGCATTAGGTAGGGTTATGTTCAATCATGAACAACAGCAACAGGTAATTCAATGGGTTTGATCTAAAAATAGAAAATCCCGGGTCATCAATGATGACTCGGGAAGGTTTCACATCAAACGAAATTAGTCTTCAAATTTCTTTTCGATGCCGAGTTTTTTCAATGTAAGGATTAACAGGCCGCCGATAAAGGCAACTAAGGCAATGAAATACAAGCCAGCTCGCGCGGATTCAAAGGTGGTTTCTGCCCAGACTCTTAAGTTTGGTGCGACAAAACCGCCTAAGTTGCCCACTGAGTTAATTAAAGCGATACCCGATGCAGCCGCCGTTCCGCCTAAATAAGCTGACGGGAAGCTCCAGTACAGAGGTTGCATCGCTAAGTGACCCGCGGCTGCCACACACAGTGCAATGATGGCAATCACTGGAATGCTATCGAATAAGCCTGATACTGCAATCCCCGCAGCCCCTAACATAAAGGTAATGGCAGCGACTTTACGGCGCTCTTTTAAGCGCTCAGAAATACGTGGTACATAGTAAACTGCGATAGCGGCACACAGTGGTGGAATTGCGGTTACAAAGCCGACTAACACACCTACTTTACTACCTAATAATGTCGCGATTTGTGTTGGTAAGAAGAAATAAATACCGTATCCACATACTTGAACGGTGAACCAAATCAAGCACAGATACAGAACGCGCATATCTAGCAGGGCACTCAGCGCACCTTTCGGGCTGTGACCTTTTTTCGCGTCTTCTTCTAATGCAAGTTTCGCAGCAAGGGCATTTTTCTCGTCATCCGTTAGCCATTTGGCTTTTTCCGGGCGATCATCAAGGTAGAAGAATACCCAAATCCCGACGATGGAAGCTAATAAACCTTCCACAACGAACATTAACTGCCAGCCATATAACCCAAAGGCAAAGAATGAACCTTCTAGGGCCAGCAATGAACCTGATAATGGTCCGCCAATAATAAATGCGAGTGGTGCACCAAACAGGAAGTAGCCTGTGACTCGCGCACGGATGTTTTGTGGGAACCAGAAGGTTAAATATAAAATAACCCCAGGGAAGAAGCCGGCTTCACTGACACCGAGTAAAAAGCGTAAGACAATAAAGGTAGTTTCATCATGGGCAAACATCATCGCCGCAGAGATTAACCCCCATGTGACCATGATGCGCGATAGCCAAACGCGCGCACCAATGCGGTATAACAAGATATTACTCGGCACTTCAAATAATGCGTAACCGATAAAGAAAATCCCTGCGCCGAATGCATAAGCGGCGTCGCTTAACCCTGTTGTTAGCTGAAATTCTTGTTTAGCAAAGCCAATATTCGAGCGGTCCAAGTAAGCTAATATGAACATTAATACCACCATCGGTATTATTTTTCGTATCGCTTTGCTGGTTGCTGATGATAAGTGGTCAATATTGGTGGACATGGTTCACCCCAGTATTTTTTATAAGGTAATGATGTTATCTATTCATTTTTATTACGTGTTTAGCCCACCACTGAAAAATCAGCAGAGTAGAGTATAGAGCTATTAAATAGGTAATTTAAATGAATAATTCTTGTTATTTATTTCCCTTTCCCTTGCTGTGAATAATTAAAATATCAGGAAAGGGATTTTTTATTATTTCACGTTAAATTTTGCTAATGCTTCTGGTTTTAACGTTGTGCCTGCGCCCGGTGCGGTTGGGGTGCTGTACACACCGTCAACCACTTCCACTGGGTCAACAAAGCAGTCCAGTGTCCATGGAATAAATTCCAATAATGAACAGGCAGGATGCGCCATTACGAGATGCAATTGTGCCTGCATCATATCGCCATGGTGCGGTGTGACTGGCAGGTTAAATGCCATACCGAGGTCGGCAATTTCCCACACTGCGGTTAAGCCACCACAACGGGTTGCATCCGGTTGTAAGTAGTCAACTGCGCCAGCAAGTACAAATTCTTTAAATGAATCATTGTGATACAGTAACTCACCTAAAGCGATTGGCGTATCCATATAAGCCGCTAATTGCTTATGGCTCGCCACATCATCGTGCCACAGTGGTTCTTCAAACCATTTGATATTGAAATCATTCAAACGGTGGCCATATTGTTTAGCGATGCTGATATCCCATTTACCATTCGCATCAACCATTAAGTCAATATCGTCGCCGATTGCGTTGCGAACGGCTTCGATACGTTGTAAATCTTCCCGTGGGTCGGGTTTACCAATCTTCATTTTGATGGCTTTAAAGCCTTCTTCGAAGATCATTTTTTTACAGTCATCAACAAGGTCATCTTGGCTGCGCACTAACCAACCGCAGTCGGTGTTATACGCATTCACTTTATTGTGCTTTGAACCACCAAATAATTGCCACAGAGGCTGCTGCGCCGCTTTGGCTTTTAAATCCCACAGTGCGATATCAATGGCGGAGATTGCCATTTGCATTAACCCTCCACGTCCCACCCAAATATTGGTGGAGCTACGAGTGAGTTTACGGTGCAAATAACGCACTTCGTTCGGGTCTTCACCCAGTAACATAGGGCCAAATACATCTTCAATGATGGTGGTAATTAAACGGTCTGTTGTAATGTCTGCGTGCGTGCCAGTGTGGCCATAACCCACTAAACCGCACTCTGTTTTAATCATTACACCCGGCATTCCCCAGTGAGTAATACTATGGGTTGAATCGCCGATCAGGTCATTGGTGACCGGTACGTGCATGATAAAGGTGCTAATTTCTTTTATTTTCATTGCTATTCCCAGGTGTTGAAAAGTGACTGAGAGCCAATCTAGCAGTGAGAATTGGAATTAACTGTCAAATGATTTACAGATTGTGCCGATGTACCGTTTTTTAATAATAAATATGAGCTAGATCTCTTTATTTTGTATGATAACTCATAAATAAATACTCAAATTGGTATAACAACTTAAGTTGACGCATTTAATTTGAAAGGGAAAAGTTTGAGGAGTTAATAATAGCAAGGCTAATTTATTGATTTTAATTAAAAATAAAAATTTTTATCAAGCTATAGGGTTAATTATTGAGTAGGTTTAGAATAATCGCGGTAAAACTCAGCGGATGATGGATGACAAATGTGTAAACGATTTTTTTTACTGTTTTGCGTGTTACTGGTAAATTCAATTTCGCAATCGTTGGCGACCGAGATAAACAGCACCGATGATTGGAAACTTGCCGATATCCCGCCAAAATTAGTGCAGACCAAAGCGTCAGAAATTATCTTTTCACCAATTGCAGGTGAAATGCGAGCAGTTGCTGAGCTAAATGCAGATCACGGTTTTTACGCTTATTCCCCCGCAGGGGATTACTGTGCAATGCAATTTGGCAATGATTATGCTTTTGTGAAAACCTCATCTTTTACCAACAAAAAGCCTCGCTACGTGCCAGAAGTGGACCGATTGAATGATTTGCAGAACCCGATTTATGATTATTTGATCACCCATCAAAAAACCCCTGTTTACCGTACAACCGACAGCAATAGTCCGCAAATTGCCTCTTTATGGGATAACTTGCGCTACCCTGTTTTGGCTCGAATGATTAAAACAGATAAAACAGGGGAGAAAACTGCATGGCTAACCATTCGCCTTGGGGATCGTTTGGGGTACATTCGATTACAGGATGTGGCGTTGGATAAAGGCATTCCTATCTTAACCTACCACCATATTTTGCAAGATAGCGAAAATAAAAACTTCCGCAATACCTCGACGACGACATCCGTTGAGGCATTCAGTGAGCAAATGAATTACCTTAAAGAGGCGGGTTACCAAACATTGTCTCTAGAAGATGTGGAAGATTATTTGAATAAAACGGCCAATCTGCCGGGTAAAGCCGTGGTACTCACTTTTGATGATGGTTTGAAATCGGTTTACCGCTATGCGCTGCCCATTTTAAGGCAGAACCAGCAGCAAGCGGCACTATTTGTGATTTCCTCACGGATTAAAACGCAACCACAAAAATGGTCGGCAGACTCGTTGCAATTTATGAGCAAGCAAGAGATTAAAAATAGCCAAGATGTTTTTAATATCCAGTCTCATACGCATTTTTTACACCGTTTAGACAACCACAACTCGCCTATTTTATTTAGCCGCAAAGAACACACGATCATGTTGGATTTTAAACGATCGATGAAGATTTTGAGTCACTTCGAGCCGGATCAACGTTACTTAGCTTACCCGTTTGGTGGCTATAACGCATCGGCGATGGAAGCCGCGAAAGAGGCAGGGTTACATATCGCGGTGACGACGATCCAAGGAAAAGTGAAATTAGGGGATAACCCATTTGCCTTAAAACGCTTATATGCGTTTCGTACCGACCCACTGGATAAATTTGCCCAAATGGTGGGTAACAGCGAGCAAAGCGTTGTGAACCAAAATATTATTGTTGATAAGTAGCCAGCTCTTCTTGACGCATTGGGTTTTCAAAACGAAAACTCAATGCTCATCTGCCTGTTTGCCTGATCCCATCTCTTTTAAAAAACGTTGTTGATAGACAAACAACTCTTTGGCACTAATGCAGTGGTAATCCATCGAAAATTGCTTCGCCGTTTGCTCAATAATTTTAGCCAGAGCAGGGTAATGACGATGATTCCAGTTGGGAAATAAGTGGTGAGTCAGGTGAAGGTTTAGCCCACCAAGCCAATAGGTTAACCAACGTGGTGTCGTTTGCCAGTCATAAGTGGTTGAAAATGTGTGGGTATAAAAGCCATGGGGCATGTTGCCTTCTTTGGGTGGGGTATAAAAAGTGGCTTTTGCCCAATGGGTACCAAGTATCAATACAACAAATATTAATGATGCAAACATTTGGCTGAGTATGTAGGTCAAGAGCAGCGTGCCGAGGCTGATATCGTGCAAAATCATGGCGGGGATCACAATGGCTATCACCAAATGCAACAGTTTTGCCATGATAAACGCCAATATACCTTGTTGCCCTTGATGACGCATATGGGGGGCTACGCGGGTAAAATGAAACCTATCCATCCAATCAAAAAACCAAATGAGTGCAGGGAATGTCATTGCTGCAATCAATGGCCAATACAGGTGCTGGGCTCGCATAAAGGGATACCAGCGCTGGTAAGGGGTTTGGCGTAAGACAAAATTCTCTTCAATATCCAAGTCGTAATGGCGAATATTGGTGTGAGCATGGTGAAAAATAATATGCCGCACGCGCCAACATTCAGGGTCTAAGCCAAGGGGGATGGTGACCCAAAAGTTGAGCCAGTAATTGGCTTTGGCGTGTTTAAAAATTGCATTGTGCGAGGCGTCGTGCACTAAATTAATCGCCAATAATAAGGCGAAGCAGATAAAACTGGGATAAAAAACAAAAAAGGCCCACGGTGTATTGAGGAACAATGCTGCAAAATAGCTGCCTAAACAACATAATACCAATACGGCGCTTTTGGCATAAAAACGTCCGTCAGCAAAGCGGTGATCGGCATTATCATGCAAATATTGTTTAGCCGCCTTGTTCAAGGCTTTTTGGAAGTCTTGATCATGGCGGTGCTGGTAACTGAGAGGCCTAAGCGGCTTAAGCGACATTCGCCACCGCTATTGGTTTTCGGCCAATTCCAATTAGCATCAATAAGCTATGTAGCCATAATGCGCTGGTAAAAATGACCCAGAATGGTGTCGTCCATTGCCAAATAAATACCACGCAAATCAGCAATAAGCAGGCGATAAAAAACCAGCTCATCAGCCCTGATTTTCGCCCATCAGAAATCCCCGATAATGCCACGGTTCCTAAGGCTAACAGCACAAATAAAACCACCTGTTGCAGTGTCGTACCTTGGTAGCCATAGCCATAAAGGTAGACATAACCGATAACCAGCGTAAATAAGAGAAGCGTCCCCATTACTAAGGCTACTTGATTTACACGAAATAGCGGTGTCGGTTTTTGTGCCGGCTGACTGGTACGTTTTATAATCCGCCAGAAAGGTAAGTTGCTGTCAATAAACGGGTTTTCAGAGGCCGGAGCCCCTTTAATACCAAAATGATGTTCAGTTTCAGGGAGTTTGGCAAACGTGCCGAACAGTTTATCCCAAAAAATAAAGCTTCCCGCAAAGTTACGATTGGAATAGTGCCCTTCTTTCACATGGTGAACACGGTGGTGCTGTGGCGTTACCATAAATTTTTCTAGCCAGCCTAAACGCGGGATCAGAGCACTGTGGTTAAAAAACTGGATGGTATAGTGCAAAATGGAGACGGTGAGAAAAACCTCTAGCGGGATCCCCATTAACGCCAATAACATAAAGAAAGGGATTGATGTGAGGGATGAATACCAAGAATTTCGCACCCCTAATGACAGGTTATAATGTTCCCCTTGATGGTGAACAACATGCACCGCCCACAATACTCGGTAGGTGTGGTGCAATCGATGCAGCCAGTAGAAGCCAAAGTCCCATGCTAAAATGGTAAAAATCCAGACTAACGCTGTTGGCCAGCTTTCGACAAGATTGAACGAGTAGTGAGTGACCACAAACCCATAGCAAAAAATCTCTAACCCTCTAAATAACCACAACATAATATGGCCAGAGTTCAGGTTAAAAACCAATTCTTGCCAGCTTACTGTGCCCTTTTGTGTTTTGGCGATCACTAAGCCTTCTGCGACAACGATCGCTAACATAAAAATAATGGGAAAGGTTAATTCATTCATGAGCGTTTTCTCTCTAAGCGGTATTTTGCGGCGTGGACAACCCACAGTGCGCAACAAGCCGTTACTGCTCCAGTGACAACATCAATAAATAAGTGGCGTTTTAGCACCAATACGGACACACAAATGGCGGTGGCCCATAAACAATAAAACAGTGTGCGGAATTTATATTTTACTGACCATAATGCATTCAGCACTACAAGAGTCAATGAGACATGTAGAGAAGGTAATAAATTTTGTGGGCTGTCGATATCGATTAATGCAGATAATGCATGACCAGAAAATGTCGTTAAATCATATTCGTGATACAGCATTGTGGTGGGGTACAGCAAATAAACTGCGCCTGAAACCAATGCGCATAATTGCATGGCGAACATTAATAAACGGGCACGCTCAATCGGGCTGCAAAAATAGCCGAGTGGAATAAATAAAAAGAACGACAGATAAAACCACACCGCATTCGGGGAAAATTGCACGGCGTTATCAATGGCGCTTGGGGTTAAAAAATTGGCATTCTCAACAATTTGCCCCGTGTAGTTGTACACAATGCCAACAGTTCCCCAGCCAATCAAACAATAGATTAAGCGAATGAATAAGACGTTGCTTGTCATTGGGGTTCCTTGCGGGTAATTCGGCGTTTTTTGATGGAAAGTGATTGCTCAATGGGTTCGGCTAATAATTCCCAATGTAACTGTTGAATATCCACTTGTTGATTGGCTAAGTAGCTTTCAAGTTGTTGATGACAATGTGCAAGTTCTTCTTCGCTGCACTCGGCTTGTAAGCACAGGTGATGACCTTGTTGGGTAAGCCGAAAATCAGCGGTGAGGGGCAAATGATTCACAATGACTCTTGCACAAGGGTCGGCAAAAATGGTGATTATATTACCTTGTTGATCAAGAAGTTGAAGTAAATCATCACAGCGGCCTTCAATACGTTCAATGGCAAGCTCTGGGGAGCCACAAGGGCAGGGAGCTTGCTTGATCACCAACACATCATCAAGTTGATAACGCACAATGGGTTGTGTTTGGCGAGTAAAATCGGTGATTATCGGCGAAAATCGCGTTTCATCTAGCCAATTTGGTTCAATATGCAGGAATGACTCATTTAAGTGCAACGTGCCGTGTGAGCAGGTACAACCTAAAAAGCCTTCTGTGGCTTGGTATACTTCACCCACTTGTGAAAAACAGCGCTTAAGCTTCTCTTTGTCCTGTTGCTCAAGGACTTCCGCCACTGAAATCACTTTATGGGTGGTTAGTTGGATTTGCTGGTGGATAATGGCATCGGCAATGGCACACAACACTTGCGCAGGCGCGACAATAATCGAGGGCTGATAGGCTTCAAGGGCGGCTAATTGCTGTTGAAAATCGGCAAAAAGGTCGTAAAACCGTAAGGATATCCAGCGGTTATTCACGCTTTCATATAAATTATTGTTGGCGCGAAGAAAGAGGGCTACCCGCTCACCGTGGAATAAGCCATTGGGGAGCATTTTCGCTAACATACTGCCAGACCAAATATTTTGCTCCTGTGGACTCACCACAAATACGCCGCGCCGCCCCGATGTGCCAGAGGACAACCCAACGCTATAACGGCCCACTTTCGGCGCAAAATCTCGGGATTGCTCACTTTTTTGTGCACATTCGAGAAGTGTTTGGCTTGATAAGCCAGCGGTGTTCATTTGGTCAAAATTTTCCATCATGATGGGTTTATTCATGATGGGGAATTCATGTAGGGGGCGGTCGATATAGGCACGAAAATAAGGGCTTTTTGCCAGCGTTTTGCGTTTGAATTGAGCCAAGCGATTTTGTTGGTAATCCTCTAAATCTGCACGATTTTTGAATGACAAACGGCGTGCTCGCCAATAGTGCCAGAGCATCGACAAAATCACTGTAAATCACCCTCATGGCAAAGCTGAATAACAATGTTTTGCTTATCAATTTCATGCAATTTGTTCAGCGTTTCATAATAGGCTTGTTTGTCATCCATGATGATATTAGCAATAGCCATCGGGCCACGTAATTCACGGTAATTGGTGGGTGACCATGCTGCATCCCCTGCAAGTAGTACCCATCCCGCATCCGTTAATACGCACAGGCCAATATGGCCTGCCGCATGGCCGGGTAGCGGTACGATCAATAAGCTTTTTGACTTATTCACAGCATAACCTTCACCCAGTATTTGTAATTCGCTGGGTAGGGCAACACGTTCAAAACCTTCATAAAATACGGTGCGTTGTTCAAAATCATCGGGTAATAAGCCGCTAACAAAGGCATTTTTGAGGGCAGCAAAACCTGTTAACGGGCGTGTTTTGGCCCAACCATCACCGGAACAAATAATTGGCATCTCAGGGAAGTCCCGCAGCCCTGCGATATGGTCACCGTGGAAATGGGATAAAATCACACCATGAATGTCTTTGGGTTTAAGGCCGTCGTTTGCGAGTTGGTTGATGAGCGCATCTTTGCTGTCGAAATAAACGGGGGTTACCGTGCGGTATAACCGCATGATGCCTTTGCGTGTATGGTCATAAAAATGGGTGGCATACCCCGTATCAAATAACCAGCGTTGCTGTTCATCTTCGATTAACCATGCTCGAGCAGGGAATTTGCAGGATTTAAAACTGGCACCTTTAAGGGCGACACAGCCAGGATGCGTGCAATACCCGACTTCATATTGGTGAATGGTTAGCATCAATTCTCCTGCTGTTTTAGCCAGTTAGCGGTTAAATGAATTCCTTGTTCCATGGAATATAACGGGTAATAACCTAATTCTTGTTGGGCTTTTTGGTTATCAAGGGTCATAGTGAAATAAGCGGCACCAAGGCTATAACGGGTGAGAAGAGGCTCTTTACCAGTGAGATGCCCAATGCCCTCTAGCAACATAGCAATGCCATATAATAGCGGGTAAGGCGCGGAACGAATTTCACACTCGAGTTGAAGCTCATGGAAGAGCTGTTGCAACGTGTTTTTCAGTGCTTGTGGTTGCTGGTTGGTAATATTATATACGGCACCACTTAGTAGCCCTTCTTTATGGGTAGCAAGCTGCATACTGTGAACCACATTCCCCACATAGGTTAAGTCAAAATGGTTATTTCCCCCGTTAGGAAGTACTAACTTACCATGACGAGATTTAATTTGAGCCAGTAACCTTGGGAGTAACACTCGGTCATGGGGACCAAATAATCCGCGCGGTCGTAACAGGGTATAGCGTGTGTTAGGGTATTGCTTAACACATTGTTGAATCGCAGTTTCTGCCAAATATTTTGTTTTCGCATATTGGTTGGCGAAACGAGTGTTTTGGGTGGTTTCTGCAATATCACGTTGATGACTGAAATTAAAATAAATGGCAGGGGTCGAAATATGGATAAAGCGCGTTATTCCTAGCTCCCCAGCCGCGGTGGCCAATATCCGCGTCGCATGAAGGTTAATATTTTCAAAGTCTTGGCGTTTTCCCCATGGCGAAGAGAGTGCGGCACAGTGCCAAATAGCATCACAGCCAGCCATCATCTCTTTGGCCTGTTGCAAAGAAAGTTCCGCCAGTTCACAAGGGATAAATTCAGCACCCAAGTTGATTAGTTGCTCTCCCGCTTGCGGATTTCGGCCACAAGCGACGACGTCACAACCTCTCCCCAGTAAGTACTCACTCGCGTTTCTGCCAAGGCCACTCGTGGCGCCTGTGACGAGAACCCTCATGGTACTAACACCATAGCGCACAGGGCTAACCCTGCGGCAGTGCCAATCAGCATCACATTTTGTTTTTCATAAAAACGGCCTGTGATAATCGCCTCGTGCAGTGCCGATGGAATCGAGGCAGCAACTTGGTTACCGCGATGGCGATAAATATCAATGAGTTGATCTGGCGTGACCCCAACACGTTGGCGCATATGCTCTAGCGATAAATGACTGGCTTGGTGAGGTACGACTGTATCAATTTGTTCGAGTTGTAAGTTTGACTCGGTGAAGACGCGCTGCATAAATTCTTCAATTAAGGCAGACGCCATGCGGAAAAGTTTTTTACCTTGCATGTGGAACAGAAAATCATCTTCTGTCATTCCCGAGCGCGGGTTTCTCCGTGTTCCGCCTGCACGAATTTCGCAAAAATCAATCCCCTCGACATGCGTAGTGTGAGTGTAGGAGAGAATACCACTGGTACCATCGCCTTTTTCAACGATCACACATGCTGCGCCATCACCAAAAATGAGGGATGATTCTTTATCCTGCCAGTCAATCCCGCGAGAAGCGATATCCGCAGAGACGATGGCAATGCGCTGGTATTGACTGGTCGCTAGCATACCCGCAGCCACTTGCAGCGCTGTAATAAAGCTAATGCAACTTGAATTGATATCAAAACAAGCAATGCCATCATTTAAATTTGATTGTTCAAGGACATGAGCCGCAGAACAAGGCAATGCTTGAACAGGGATCGCAGAGGCGTTAATTAGCATATCAATACTTTGTGGTAACAACCCATTTTGCTGTAATGCATTTTCAATGGCTTGCGCCGCAAGTTGCGCCTGTGAGTCAGTATGGTTTGCATGATAGCGATATTCGATACCTGAATGTTTCTCCACAAAGCCTTTTGTTTTATTGAGTTTTTCATCGAGCATTGAGGAGTAAATTTTATTTTCAGGCAAAGCAACGCCAGAAGCGATGATTTTAAGTGGAGCAATTGACCTGTTGCCGGACATATATAAAGTGCCTATCTAACCAAGATAACAACAATAAATATCAGAGTTCATTTATTTAATATATAGGAATTACGGAGTTATTCTTATAACTAGTGATTCATGGTTTTTTATGAATCAAATTGCGAAAAGTGCTTTGCCATGCCTTCGGTAATGAAGTATGCCAAACGACATCTATTTGCCACTTTGCGGCCTCGCTGTGGTGGAGAGGTATAAAGTGGACACCCTCTTGCGAAATATATTTTGCGCTGTAAGGGACCAGACTTACACCGACTTTTGCGGCAACCAGCGCAATGAGTGTCTGAATATCCCTTGCTTCTTGTAAGGGCGTGATATGTAAGTCTTCTGATTGTAGGTAATGTTGAATTTGTTGATAAAGACCAAGGCCACGTTCTGCACGTAACATGAGTAGTGGATATTGCGTTAAATAATCCTGAATGGAATGATTTTTTGGATAGTCATTCGAAATCGCGAGAGCGAGTACCTCATTTTTTAAAGGCAGGCTAAACAGATTTTCGGTTGTAGATTGGCTGTCATGACGGGCAAAAGCGATATCAAGTTGATGTTCTTTTAGCTTTTCTCGCATCGAGTGTGAGGGCATGTCGTCCAACACAATGGAAACATTTGGGAGTTTCTCGCGTAAGTGGGCAACAAATAGAGAGGCTTCTTGAAAAGTCGAAATACCAAAGCCGACATTTAGAACCTGAGGGGGCTTTTCATTGAGCGATGAGGCTTGGTTTAGTAACTCCTCCACATCATTTAAAACGTGTTTTGCACTCGGTAATAAGGCTAGGCCTTGCTCCGTGAGCTCTGCACCATGGCGTCCTCGTTCAAATAACCTTAAATCTAATTGATTTTCTAACAGCTTAATTTGCTTAGTCAAGGCAGGCTGACTAATGCATAAATGGATTGAGGCTTCTCGGTAGTTTTTCGTTTTTGCAAGGGCGATAAAGGCACGTAAAAGTCGAGTATCCATGTTTACCTCTTACATAAAATGATAAACGCTATAGTATCTATACAATGAATAAATCACTATAGCATTCACTATTTCACTGGCGTCTAATCTATTTTTTGATAAAAGGGGTTGATTGAGATGCGAAACGAACCTGATGAATATCTGTTTCGTAACCCAGAGCGGTGTTTAGTATCTGGTAGAGTTCAGGGCGCCGCCCCCTTAGCCAGCGTCGCCCATTGGAATCAGGGAGCAAGCTAAGGTCTAAATCAGCGACGATGATATCATCTTCAATTGCAGCTGTTTCTTGTATAACTCGACCATAAGGGTCAATTATCATGGCATTTCCGGTTCGAATCTCATCATCATCTCGACCAACACCATTACTAAACACATAAAAAACACCGTTATCATGAGCTCGAGATGGTAGCCAACGTAATAACCAGTTACGACCATTTTCCCCTTGAAAAGCATCAATTAACGCTTGAGGATCTCGTTGCCTGTTTTCCCATAAATTTAGAGGTATTCGTTTCATACCATGTGGGCTACTGGAGTTTGTTCCGCCAGTTTGATGGGGAGCCAGAATGATATCTGCACCAAGCAATGCGGTAGCTCGTGGATTCTCAATTAAATTATTATCCCAACAAATCAATATGCCGACTTTTACACCCCAAGAAGTATCAAATACAGTGTAACTATCGCCACTGTGAATGACTGGGTGTTCAAAAGCGTGCAGCTTTCTATGAGCATGTAACTGCCCATCAGGCATGCAAGCCACCCAAGTATTATAGCATTTACCATCTAACCCTTTTTCGATTAACCCAACCCCGATAATCATGTCTAATTCAGTGGCACGTTGGCGAATAGGTGTTAATGAGGGGCTATCGTGTAAGGTTTCGCTGAGCTGATAGACTTCTTCTGCAGGAAGTTTAGGGACATGCCAATATCCCGTAATACACATTTCGGGTAAGACGAGTATTTTTACATTCTGCTGCGCAGCTTTGGTAATGAAGTGGTGGATGCAGGCTAGGTTACTATTTTTATCTCCCGCCTTATGTTGGAATTGTACTGTGGCAACACGAAGTAATGGTTGTGTTTTCATCATATCTCCTTAGTTAGGAGAAATAAGAACATGTTGCTTAGATAAAAAATAATGAGTTATTTTTCTTTTCAATAACCATTGGTTATCAAAGTGTGTTTCAGAGAAAAAATGGACTGCAATTGATGATTTCAGATAAAAAAAAAGTTGAGATGCATTATATTCTTCGAAAAAAAACCTCTTAATAGGTGAAATCTTCTTATATAATCGAAGGGTGAAAAAAGTAACCTATTGATTAATACTTAATTTTTTAACTAAAAAACCTCAAAATAGCATAATAGGCCGAAAAAGAACGTTGTATTTGCGCGATTGAATACTTAAATCTCCGCTAAACTGAAAGGGACA
This sequence comes from Providencia sp. UF-224, assembly GCF_058245955.1. Classification (NCBI taxonomy): domain Bacteria; kingdom Pseudomonadati; phylum Pseudomonadota; class Gammaproteobacteria; order Enterobacterales; family Morganellaceae; genus Providencia; species Providencia sp. UF-224. The sequence goes on from NZ_JBSICC010000009.1 coordinate 165,721, forward strand.
GGTGAGTCTTATGTTCTATTGAGGGGAGTGTTTTTACCTGCAAATTGGTCTAAACGTAAGTATAAGTAACTATTTTACACGTGATTTGTATTATCTTTACATAATTATTGTGTTTTATTTTTGTTAAGAATTATTTTTTTCTTAATTTCATTAATAATATTTATGCAATCGTTACATTTAGTAACAAATATAACTGTATGTTATTTAAGGGATATATTAATTTCTCTGCGTGACTAATTTTGATATAAGTTGCCTATTTAATGATATCGTTAACATTGCCATCTAAAAAGACGATAATATGCTATTTTTACACATTTTAAGTTAGTTTGCTGGTTCTGATATCAATTTCATATATATCGCACTCGTTTAATGTGTTAATAAAAATTCTTATACCTACCTTATGAGTAACTCTTAAAAACGAAAAAACCATTCTAAGTGGTTTTTTTGGTATATAATAAAATAATGTAAATAAAAAATTAATTTACGCATATTTTTTGTAAAAATGCTTATTAATCAATACCTCAATAATAGATAATAAATAATTGGAAGCTAATTGCGTTAAATATAAATAGATTGCCATTTATCTATATTACCATCAATAGTGGTAATATAGGTTTATTTAAAATGAATCAAACAGTTAGTTATTATTCCATGCTGTCGATAATAATTTAAATTACAATTTAATTTGATGGTTTTGAGTTATTAACTAATTAAAACTGAATTGCTTTAATTTTGATAGGTTTGGTTGACTTTAATCTATTTTATTGATCGTTAGAAACAGTTTTACTTTTATATCTTGAAAATTATAATTAACTCAAATTTCGTGTTTTCATTGATTAGCTATATTTTAATTTTCATTCGGAAAGATAAATTTTGATATGCTAAAGGTTTTTGATCTGTTATATAGTTTAGCCGTTTAACATTTTACGTTTTTTTTGGGCTATAGTTGATGATAAATGTAAATCGTATCGTAGGTAGAGAAATAAGGAAAAGAAGAAAGCATTTAGGGCTTTCAGGTATTGAACTCGCGAATCTTGTTGGAGTGAGTCAGCAACAGATCTCTCGTTATGAAAGAGGCGAGTGCAATATTAATATCGAAAATTTACATGTTCTAGCTAATGCACTAGAAACAGAAATGGTTTGCTTTTTTATTGATGATGTATTCTTAAGTAAAGAAAATATTTAAAATAAAACTATTAAGAATAATCTAATTACCAATGTAAAAATCAATTCATTAATATAATAAATGAAATAAAAAATTAAATAGCTATTTATTTTAAATAATAGAATGGCTGTTTTTATTACATTATCAGCAAAAAATATCAACTTAATAATTATATTAATTATTAAGTGATTGGTACATCTGTCGTCTTTTTATAGGAAAATATAAATGAAATTAACTAAAATTGCATTAGCTACAATTATCGCGTCTTCATTTGGTATTGCACATGCAGCACCTGTAGACCAAGGTAGTGGTGTTATCAACTTTACTGGTAAAGTTATCAATGCACCTTGCACACTTCCAGGTGATGGTACAATTAACGTTGACCTCGGCCAAGTTGCTAATAAAGTATTAGAAACGGGTAATAAATTTAGCCAAAGCGTTCAATATAATATCCAATTAGAAAACTGTGATTTAGGTGAAGTTAAAGATGCTTCAGACACAGTTATTTTCCCAGCAGTTAGCAAAGTTAAAGTGACTTTCACAGGTACGCCAGATACAACTGCAAAAGAACTGTTAGCAAACACAGGTACTTCTAAAGGTGTTGGTGTTCGTTTGATTAATGCTGATGGCGCAACAATGAAAGTTGGTGATACAAGCGTTGAAATGCCATTAGCTGACGGCCCTAATAAATTAGCATTCAGTGCACGTGTAGAAGCAAATGGTAACAAAGTAGAAACTGGTAGCATTATTTCTCAAGCGACTTACGCTTTAAATTACCTCTAATCTACACCTTAAATAACAGGCATATTATTGCCTGTTATTTCCCCTTTTATTTTGATTTTTTATCTTTTTGACAGGGAATACCATGTCTTTATTGCCTCAGTTTAAAATGAATAAAATATTATTTTCTATTGTTTTGGCATTCTCTTTTTCAGGAATGACCAATGCAGTCGAATTTAATATGAATATTATTGATGCAAAGGACAGAGATAATATTGATTTAAGTCAGTTTTCAAATCCTGATTTTATCCCTGCAGGCGAATATCTTACCGATATTACACTGAATGGTAGAAAATTAGCGGGTCAACATTTAATTAAATTTATTGAAGAGAGTAAAGATAATTCAACACTCTGTGTTACGCCAGAGATGGTCACGCTTTTTGCATTAAAAAAGAAAGTTCAGGAAGAATTTCTGCAAAATAATAATAACCAGTGTGTTGAACTATCTAAAAAATTAGATATTCACTATCGATTCGATAAAGAGAATCAGAATATCTTATTTTCTATTCCTCAAGCTTGGTTAGAATATGACGATCCGTACTGGGTTCCACCATCCCAATGGGAAAATGGAATTGCAGGCGCATTTCTCGACTACAACCTGTTTTTAAATTACACCTCTCCTAAAAATACCAGTGAAACGTTCAGTGGTAGCAGTAATGGTACGGCAGGCGTGAACTTAGGGGCTTGGCGTTTCCGTGCGGATTATCAGTATCAATACAATCGTTCTCAAGGAAAAACAAATGAGCGGTTTGATTGGACTCAGCTTTATGCATTTCGCGCATTACCTGAAATGGGCGCTAAAGTTTTATTTGGTGAATCTTATTTAAAAACAGATTTGTTTGATAGTTTCCGTTTTATTGGGGCATCATTATTTAGTGATAATCGCATGCTTCCTCCCTCATTACGTGGTTATGCACCACAGGTGACAGGGATTGCCAAAACTAATGCGATGGTGATTATTTCCCAAAATGGGCGTGTGATTAAACAAGCTAAAGTGGCACCGGGTCCCTTTAATATTCAAGATATTACAGAGGCGGTGCAAGGTACGTTAGACGTTACCATCGAGGAAGAAGATGGCTCAAAAACGACTTACCAAGTAACGGCGGCCTCGTTGCCATTTTTAACACGCCAAGGTCAGCTCCTTTATAAATTAACGATGGGGCAGTCGGACCCGTTTGGGCGTTCTCAGAAAGTCGAACCACGGTTTATTGCGGGTGAATTATCTTATGGGTTATTTGGCAATACCTCCATTTTTGGCGGGTTAATTGCCACTGTCGACAATAATAATTATCAAGCCGTCAACCTGGGAATTGGGCAAAATATGAATGTGTTTGGGGCAATATCGCTGGATATTACACGTACCCATGCAGATTTAGATCATTTTGGTTCTTATTCAGGGAACAGTTATCGTCTGAATTATTCGAAACGTTTCGAATCCACGAATTCACAAGTTACTTTTGCGGGCTATAAATTCTCTGAAAAAGAATTCTTAACCATGCCGCAATATATTGATGCTGCCAATGGGATTCTTGATTTTAGACGTGATAAGAACGTGTATACCGCCTCTTTTAACCAGTACATCAGCCCATTGGATTTAACGGTTTACTTTAATGCTTCTCACCACCAGTTTTGGAATAGCGAGTCGACAACCAACTTTGGCATGAGCCTGAGTAAATTGTTTAGTGTTGGGCGGCTTAAAAATATCTCAGGGACATTGTCTCTCAATAAAATTAAATACGAAGAAACAGATGACAACCAAATTTATCTGTCATTCTCAATTCCATTAGAAAATGGCGGGTCAGTAAGCTATGACGCCCAATATGCAGATAACGACCATAACTTCGGGCAATCCGTCGCCTATTACAGCCCGAATGAGCAAAATAATTACTGGAGTATGCGTGTAGGGGGGGATCAGCATGAGCTTGGCCGTGCAGAACCCAATATTAGTGGTAGCTATCAACGTTCATCTGCGTATGGCGTATTAAACGTTAATGCAACGGAAAATGTGAATAATTATCGTGCATTTGGTGGTAGCTGGTATGGCTCTATGACAGCCACTAAATATGGCGCTGCGATTCACCGCAACGGCACAAATAATGAACCGCGCGTCATGATTGATAGCGATAACGTTGCGGGTATTTCGATTGATAATGGTGAATCTGTCACTAACCGCTTCGGTATTGGTGTGGCAACAAGCCTGAACAGTTTTTCAAATTCAGATGTGTACATTGATATGAATACGCTGCCTGATGATGTTGATGTGAATGACAACATTATAGGGAAAACGTTAACGGAAGGTTCAATTGGTTACCAAAAAATAAAAGCGAACCAAGGAAAACGTATTTTAGCTGTAATTCGTTTGAGTAATGGTAATTATCCCCCTCTGGGAACGAGTGTCATCGAAGTGAATACCGGTAGGGAGGTCGGCATTATCGCGGACAGTGGTGTTGTTTATTTGACTGGGGTGGATCCAGATGAAAACTACATTGTTAAGTGGGCAAGTGGTGCAAATCAATGTCGCTTGAACTTACCGAATATGACTGAAAAAAATCAAGGTAAAGTCTTGATCCCTTGCCAATAAGGAATGATGTATGAGTAAAAAGTATGTAGTTGCCCTCGGGCTTTCATTAATCTTTGGCGGCATACAAGTTGCCACTGCAGCAATCAATATTGACCGCACCCGTATTATTTTTCCGGGCAAAGATAAATCCATTAGCTTAGTGATTAATAACCAAAGTAAAACCATGCCGTATTTAGCGCAATCATGGATGGAAGATGCTAAGGGGAACAAGGTTTCAGAACCTTTTACCGTTCTGCCCCCAATGCAACGTGTTGAGCCGAATGCAAAAAATCAAATTAAAATCATTAAAACTGAAGGGATTGATGCACTGCCCCAAGACAGAGAATCGTTGTTTTACCTAAATGTACGTGAAATACCCCCTGTTTCAGATAAAGAAAATGTGGTGCAAATTGCGATTCAGAGCCGTTTAAAAATGTTTTATCGCCCAGCTCAAATTGAAAATAACAGCGATAAAGTGTGGGCGAAAGAGTTGAAGTTTACGCATTCTGGCGGTCAGTTATTGATTGAAAACCCAACGAAATACTACGTTACATTGGGTTATTTAAGTAACAACAATAAGAATAACTTTCCAGGTTTTGAGAGTGTCATGGTAGCGCCATTATCAAAAGAAAGCGTTTCTGTACCAAGTGCCAGTTTTAGCCAGCTTTACGCCGGATATATGGATGACTACGGCGGAATGAAAATGTTGACTTATCAGTGCGCTGCATCGATATGCCAGCTATCAAAAGAAAACCAATAGGATTTTAGAAATGAGAAATTGTTGCTTTTCAATCGGTTTTTTCATGCTATCCCTGCTTGGGAGTCATGCATATGCAGACAGTAGCATGATGCGAGGCGATCTCAATTTTACCGGCAACGTAGTAGCTTTGCCTTGTAAAATCACGCTTTCCTCGATTGATCAAAATATTGAATTGGGGCCAATTTCTCTTAATTATTTCAATGAGATCGGGGATAGAAGCCCTAAACATGAGATCAAACTGAAATTTGATGACTGTATTTTCCCAAAACGCGATCGTGATGACCGCGATCCTGTCGTTAGGATCATGTTTATTTCAGAACCAACGGCGAGCACAGATCGTAATTTATTTGGTGGAAAAACGATTTTAAATGGTTATGGCATTCGCTTATTGGATAAACAAGGCAATACGATACCGAATGGTGAGTACCGTAACTACCCCGTTTATTTCGATGATAATCAACAGATTGTGATCTACTCCATGTTGGAAAGTTATCGTGCAAGAAGTGAATTAACCGTGGGTAATATTAAAACGCAAATTACCTTAAATATTACCTATATATAAAGGTGTATAAACCATGATACACAAATTTATTAAGCAGTATGGGTTCTACTTTTTATTCTTATTTATTTTTATCAGCCCAAAGACTTTTGCATTAGATTGCGTTGAAAAGGGGACGGGAGTTGTGATTAAACCTCCTGTTCCAGTTGGGCAACTTGCTATACCCGCGGATACCCCAGCAGGAACCATTATTTGGCAATCAGACCCGATGACCGTAACAGTATATTGCGATAACGTATTGGGAAATATGGTGGACGTTGTTCATATGTATTTTAACCCGACGTCACAAAAATTAGGGACTGGCTTGCTACTTGGTGCGAATTATCAAGGTGAACAACTTGAACGCAACCAGCAAAAAGTAAATTTAGGCACGCCCCCGATTAGCGGTAAGCAAAATGTGACCGTGACTGTGACGTTTAATTTATACATTAAAGTGACAGGGGTGGTTCCACCTTCGGGTAACTATTTGGGCGATAATCAATTTACCGTTTTCCAATTTGATGGGAGCGGGGGGATTAATACCACGCCAGGAGCTAAAAACCTACGTTACTCTATTTCAGGGCTTCAAGGGATCCGCTTTTTAAAATGCGGTGCGGACATCAAGGTTTTCCCTGAATCTCAACAAATAGACTTTGGTCAATTGATGATCACAGATCTTAACCAAGGCAAAGAATTTAAAAAAGACTTTCAAATTCAAGCTGTAAAAAGAGGCTGCTTGGATAATTTCTCAATGAATATCAATTTTGAAACAACGGATCCATTAAATGGTGAGTATGCGATTGATTTAAAAAATGGTATGAACCTGACGATCAAAGACGATAAAAGTAATAATATGAAGTTTAATTACTTCCAGTTTTTCGGTAGTTTACCGCAAGGAAGTACATCAGTAACGCGTGATTACAGTGCAACAGTGAAGAAAACAGGCTCAGTAAAAACGGGTGGCTTTAATGCCTCAACAATTGTTCGAATTAACTATTATTGATAAAACTGGTGAATAAAAAAGAGCAGGCATATTGCCTGCTCTTTTACTTACACTACTTATTGACGACACAAGCTAACCGAGGTTAGCGCATTCCGTTGGCATAGTGCGACGAGTCTATTTTACACACTTTTGGCAGTTTGTATTCTGAACTTGTTCAAAGAAATTATTTCCTTTGTCATCAACAAGGATAAAGGCAGGTAGGCCTTCAACTTCCATTTTCCAAATCGCTTCCATACCCAATTCTGGATATTCTAAACAATTCAAACTCTTAACATACTCTTGTGCTAAAATTGCCGCCGAGCCCCCGATGCTCCCTAAATAGAAACCACCGTGTTTTTTACACGCGTCGGTCACTGCTTGAGTACGGTTCCCTTTAGCGAGCATTATCATGCTACCGCCGTGGGATTGGAATAGATCAACGTAAGGGTCCATACGGTTACCCGTTGTTGGGCCTAACGAGCCAGATACCATATCTTCAGGCTTCTTGGCCGGTCCTGCGTAATACACCATATGGTCTTTGAAGTATTGTGGTAATTCTTCGCCGTTATCTAAACGCTCTTTGAGCTTGGTGTGTGCAATATCACGGGCGATAATCAGTGGGCCACTGAGGGAAACACGAGTCGACACTGGGTGTTTGCTCAGCTCAGCCAAAACATCTTTCATCGGGCGGTTGAGGTCAATATGAACCACTTTGCCTTCAGCTTGGGTACGCATAGATTCAGGGATATATTGCGCTGGATTATGCTCCATTTTCTCCAGCCATAAACCCTCTTTGGTGATTTTGGCCTTGATATTACGGTCAGCAGAACACGAAATAGCTAAACCGATAGGGCAAGATGCGCCATGGCGAGGTAAGCGTACAACGCGGACATCGTGAGCAAAATATTTACCACCAAACTGCGCACCAAAGCCAAGATGACGTGAAGCTTCTAATAACTCATTTTCTAGCTCGATATCACGGAAAGCCCGGCCATACTCATTACCGGTAGTTGGTAAATTATCGTAGTATTTAGCTGAGGCTAGTTTTGCTGTTTTCAACGTTGTTTCCGCTGAAGTTCCACCAATAACAAAAGCAATATGATAAGGCGGACAAGCCGTTGTTCCCAGATTGCGCATTTTCTCAATTAAGAAATTTTTCAATTTAGCTGGGGTTAACGTCGCTTTTGTTTCTTGATAAAGCGCGGATTTATTCGCAGAACCGCCGCCTTTATTGACGAACAGGAAATGATATTCATCGCCTTTGGTGGCAAAAATATCAAACTGTGCTGGTAGGTTAGTGCCCGTATTCACTTCGTTAAACATATCTAACGGGGCATTTTGAGAAAAACGCAGGTTTTCGTGTTGGAAGACGTTATAAATTCCGCGAGAAAGGTACTCTTCGTCATCACAATCTGTCCAAACTTGTTGACCTTTTTTCCCAACTACCGCAACGGTTCCGGTATCTTGGCAGTTTGGTAAAATGCCTTTTGCCGAAATTTCAGCATTGCGTAACAACTGAAGTGCCACGTATTTATCATTTTCGCTGGCTTCTGGGTCATGCAAGATAGCCGCAACTTGTTTTTGGTGTGCGGCTCTTAAGAAAAACTGTGATTCATAAATTGCACGCTCGGCAAGCAGTGTTAATGCTTCGGGTTCAACTTTTAAAATTGGTTTTCCTGCGAATTGCTCGACAGAAACATATTTATCAGAAACGTGGGTATATTCAGTTTTATCCTCAGATAGAGGATAAGGTTCTTGATAAAAAAACTCTTTATTAGCCATTTTGCTCACTCACATATTAATTTCAGTGGAATATCCAAAAATAATCACCCGTAGGCTTATGCTTATTCTTTAATAAATTCAGTACAAAGGAACAAAGTAAAATTTATAAGTGTAATAATGAAACAAAAACTACAAAAGAAATCACGAAAAGTAACAATTTAGGCTGAAATTATACCAATTTGACCATTATATTCAAAGGGATGCGATCGATAATATGATGTTGGTTAAAGTTATCGAGAGAAAAACTACTTCACGATAAAAATTAGATGCAAATCACATAAAATTATATTTAATGATGTTTTTATTTTTGCCATTGTAATTATGAACTATTTACTTTTTAAGTATTTCATGACGATAAATTGCTTTTTAAGCTATTTGAGTAAGTTTAAACGATTCAGTTTTTGATGATTGTATCTTAATCAGAGGGGTATTTGATGGGCGAGTGGTCAGATATATTTTTCATATCTTAATTTAATAAATAATTAATTTTTAGATTAAAATTAATTATTAATCTAACACAGACTAACTTTATGAATTGCAAGCTATTTAGCTTAAGATTGGTTTTTAGGTGTATAAGTGAAACCTATAGATAACGGTGGAGTAACAATATATATCGCTATGTTGCTTATTTTTATCAAAAAACAGTTTTATTTATTGTGAATTCATAATGAAAGGCAAACGAAGTGTCGAAAATGGCTTTCAATTTATAAAAACTGTGTTTATCATGCAGGGCTCAATGAATTTGAAAAAATGAATTTGAAAATTTGAAAAATGGCGCTACTGGTTTTGGGCTTTGCTGGGGAAGGATGAAGAGTACATCTCCGACAAGCTTATACAGTCTTTAACGGTGGCGGTTCTATCTGCATTATTCCTAGGGATAGAGTGTATTATAAATGACTGAGACAACCTCTCTGACACCACTCGTCGAATTAAAATCTTTAAATAAAGGTTTTGATGGCAAACAAATTATTTCTGAACTTGACTTAACCATTCGAAATGGTGAGTTTTTGACTATTCTGGGGCCTTCTGGTTGCGGTAAAACGACGGTTTTACGTCTTATTGCTGGGCTTGAAGATGTCGATGAAGGTCAAATTATTCTTGATGGTCAAGATATTACGGATATTCCAGCGGAACAACGCTTCGTGAATACCGTATTCCAAAGCTATGCTCTTTTTCCTCATATGACGGTCTATGACAACGTCGCTTTTGGCTTGCGCATGCAAAAAACGCCAGCCGCTGATATTCAAAAGCGAGTTGATCAGGCACTGCGTATGGTGCAATTGGAAGATTTTGCGCAGCGAAGGCCTAATCAACTCTCTGGCGGGCAGCAGCAGCGCGTGGCAATCGCTCGTGCCGTAGTGAATCGCCCTAAAGTCTTATTACTGGATGAATCATTGTCTGCGCTGGATTACAAACTGCGTAAGCAAATGCAGAATGAGCTAAAAGCCCTTCAACGGAAGCTGGGAATTACCTTTATTTTTGTTACCCACGACCAAGAAGAAGCTTTAGCGATGTCTGACAGGATCATCGTCATGCGTGAAGGGAAAATTGAGCAAGATGGCACACCTCGTGAAATTTATGAGGAGCCTAAAAACCTGTTTGTTGCTCAGTTTATCGGTGAAATTAATATTTTTGATGCGAAAGTATTGTATCGCATTGATGAAAAACGTATTCGTGCCAATGTTGAAGGCCATGAATGCGATATATTCACTGAGCTCTCAGTCAAAGAAGGGCAGCATCTTAATGTGCTTTTGCGCCCTGAAGACTTACGCGTTGAAGAAGTGAATGATGCAGAAAATCATCCAGGGCTGATTGGTTACGTGCGTGAACGTAACTACAAAGGCATGACTTTGGACTCTGTGGTTGAGATGGAAGACGGCAAAATTGTCATGGTGAGCGAATTCTTTAACGAAGACGACCCCGATGTTGACCACTCCTTGAATCAAAAAGTTGCTGTAACTTGGGTGGAAAGCTGGGAGGTCGTTCTGGATGATCATTCGTAAACACAAGATCCTGCAAAATGTGATCATCACTGGGATTGTCGCTTGGCTGGTCTTGTTCGTTTTCTTGCCAAATATCATGATCATCGGGGCAAGCTTCCTAACTCGCAGCGATACCAACCTAGTGGATTTGATCTTCACATGGGATAACTACGTTCGTTTGTCCGATCCCATGTACGCGGAAGTGATGCTGCATTCACTGAATATGGCGCTGATCGCTACCTTCTTTTGCCTTGTGATCGGCTATCCATTTGCCTTTATTTTGGCGAAGTTACCTAAACGTATTCAGCCATTGATGCTGTTTTTATTGATTGTACCATTCTGGACAAATTCGCTGATCCGTATCTATGGCTTGAAAGTGTTTTTGAGTACCAAAGGCTATTTGAATGATTTTTTGCTTTGGATTGGCATTATCGATAAACCCATGCGGCTCATGTACACCCCTGAAGCGGTAGTGCTTGGGCTGATTTATATCCTATTGCCTTTTATGGTAATGCCACTGTACTCCAGTATTGAAAAATTGGATAAGTCATATTTAGAAGCGGCCAGAGACCTTGGTGCTAATAAATTTCAGACCTTTGTGAAAATCATTATTCCATTAACGATGCCGGGTATTATTGCTGGGTGTTTATTGGTTCTGCTACCTGCGATGGGCTTATTCTATGTCGCCGATTTAATGGGCGGCGCGAAGAACCTGTTAATTGGTAATGTGATAAAAAGCCAGTTCCTCAATATTCGCGATTGGCCATTTGGTGCAGCAACCAGTATTTTCCTCACCGTGATGATGGGGCTGTTGCTGTATGTGTATTACCGAGCGGCTAAGCTTCTGAATAAAAAGGCGTATGAAGAATGATCGGGCGTACTTTGCGGGGTGGCTTTATGGCCATCGTCTATGCGTATCTTTATATTCCAATCATCATTTTGATTGTTAACTCCTTCAATGAATCGCGTTTTGGTATTCAGTGGCAAGGGTTTTCAACAAAATGGTATGAACTGCTGAGTAATAATGACAGTTTATTAGAAGCGGCGGGGCATTCATTAACCATGGCGGTGTTATCCGCCACATTTGCCACGGTGATTGGCACATTAACTGCAGTTGCACTGTTTCGTTACCGTTTTCGCGGCAAGCCCTTTGTGGGTGGAATGCTGTTTGTGGTGATGATGTCCCCCGATATCGTGATGGCAATATCGTTATTAGTGCTGTTTATGATCTTGGGCGTTTCACTGGGTTTTTGGTCGTTGCTGTTTTCTCACATTACCTTTTGCCTGCCTTTTGTGGTGGTAACGGTATATGCAAGGTTAAAAGACTTTGATGTGAAAATGTTGGAAGCCGCGCGGGATCTCGGGGCGGGTGAATTTACTATTTTGCGTAAAATTATTCTGCCATTAGCGCTACCTGCGATTGTAGCGGGCTGGCTGCTCAGCTTTACATTATCGATGGATGATGTGGTGGTGTCGTCATTTGTGACGGGGCCAAGTTATGAAATTTTACCGTTAAAAATCTACTCAATGGTCAAGGTTGGCGTTTCGCCTGAAGTGAATGCGTTGGCAACGGTGCTACTGATTATGTCGTTGGTGCTTGTTTGCTTGAGCCAATGGGTAATGCGGGATAAATACGGTAAAAAAGCGCAGTAAAAATAATAGGATGGCACGGTATTACTGTTCTAGCGTGCTTTTTAAATGCCATAAGGCGAGAGGGTGGGCTCCAATTGAGCCTATAAGATATCACCCCTAAATCATTCAAGTTGCGGCTTGGTGCAGGCAGGGATAAAAATACGTTGTTGAGGGAAACTCAGTCATGAAAAAATGGTCCTATCTACTGGCAGCAGGCTTAATGGCTGCAAGTATTGGCACGGCGACTGCCGCTGACGATAACAAAGACGTACTGTATTTCTATAACTGGACAGAATATGTTCCCCCTGGTTTATTAGAACAATTTACCAAAGAAACGGGCATTAAGGTGATTTACTCCACCTATGAATCCAACGAAAGCATGTACACCAAACTGAAGACCTATAAAGACGGGGCTTACGATTTGGTGGTGCCATCCACTTACTTTATTGCCAAAATGAGCAAAGAGGGGATGCTGCAAAAGATTGATCAAAGTAAATTAACCAACTTTAAAAACCTCGATCCGAATTTAATCCACAAAGAATTTGACCCCAATAATGACTATTCTGTGCCTTATATTTGGGGCGCAACAGGGATTGGTATTAATGGTGAAGCCGTTGACCCAAGCTCCGTCACATCATGGGCAGATTTTTGGAAGCCTGAGTATAAAAATAGCCTATTGATGATGGATGATGCACGGGAAGTGTTCCAAGTTGCATTAAATAAACTGGGTTATTCAGGCAATACCACTGACCCGAAAGAAATAGAAGAAGCCTATCAAGAGCTGCAAAAGCTGCGCCCGAATATTTTGGCCTTTAACTCGGATAACCCTGCCACACCGTTTATTGAAGGGGAAGTGGATGTTGGGATGCTGTGGAATGGCTCCGCATTCGTTGCAAGGCAAGCGGGCTTACCGATTGAAGTGGTGTGGCCAAAAGAAGGCGGTATCTTCTGGATGGACAGTTTAGCGATCCCTGCCAATGCGAAAAATGTTGAAGGCGCTCATAAACTGATTAACTTTTTATTACGCCCTGAAATTGCGGCACAAGTTGCTGAATCCATTGGCTATCCAACACCCAATTTAGCCGCTAAAAAGATGTTACCCGCGGAGATTGCCAACGATCCATCCCTTTACCCAAGTGAAGAGGTATTGAAAAAAGGCGAGTGGCAAAGCGATGTTGGGAATACCAATATTCTGTACGAAGAGTATTTCCAAAAGCTAAAAGCCGGCCGTTAATGGTTTGGTGATTGCAGTTGTTGATTAGCCTTGATTATAGTTTGTTAACTTATCAAGGCTTTTTATTATCATCTATCCTAGCGACCTCAGATTGGTGTTCCCATAGTTCACACGCGAGGTTTTCCACATGATAGAACAACTTATCAAAATAGCGATATTATTTATCTAACGTGCTGATGCCGAATTGTAATTTAACCTGTTGCGACAAGTACACAGCCACCTGAGCATCCACAAGCGACTTTATGGCCTTCTAACGCGACAGGGATCCCCTTAATTTTCATTAAGCTATCGCCTTCAACGATAGTCCCTGTTTTTTTACATGAAGGGCAATAAACAGAGTCGCCCACACACGCTACACCTTGGATTTGCTTGGCGAGAGAAGACGCTGTCAATACCGTACCACCGGTATTCGTCGTATCATTTTTTAAAATGAGTTTTCTGCCGTTTACGAGACTACGCATTGCGTTTTTTCTCTTGATCAAGCTTTGCTAAAATCTGTTCGACCTGTTGCTCAAAATCAGCAGGAAGGGGATTCTTACCAAAAGACAAAAAGGGTTTACGAGCTTGGTAATCGACAGACGAAACGGCATCTCGCCCCTCTTGCATATAAGCATTGAGAAACGTGATAAAACGATGGTTTTCACTGTCGGTGCTGGTCAGGAAACTGGAGTAATGTGAGACATTCGGACGATAGAGGATCGTTTTCAATTGCCCTGTTTTTTCATCAATGCCATACAGTTTAATCGCCAACATTTTACCTGCATAGCCGATTTGTGCATCTTCATAGCGTGTTAAACGAACTTTCCCCATCCCATAGCTATACAATATTCCCCGTTGTCTATCCGCAATAAGATAAACCGGGGGCGTGAAGAAAGAGAGGTAACCCAATGGCCACAAAAAACCCGGGAAAAAGATCAACCAGCCGATAACAAGGTATTTATCATATTGACTGTTAGTAAAGAACTCACCTGAATTATTAGCTTTTATATAATCCCACCAGCTAATTTTTTCTTCGCCAAAAAAACGCTTATATGAATCTATCATTTTTAATGCATGCGGATCCTTTTTATTTGGCTTTGCATATTTATCCTCCACGTGCTTAACCATCATTTCAATTGAGGCTTTAGAATCAATATGGTTATTAGTAAAATTATATAACGTATAACACGCCATTACTAAGAGCACGATAAAAAAAGGTATCGTATTGGTTAGTTGACTATTCCGCTGTGGAGAGTTAATCACACAACGCTGTTTATTCACCGCATCTAAAAACACCAGTTTTTGAGGCTCCAACGGATCATCGTAATGATGACTTTCTTCAATCAATGGTGTCGTTTCTAATTGATCCGGGTGCTTTGTTGCCGTATATAAACTCGTCATTCGGTGCCTTCCTCATCAATACAGCCATAAAGTTTATCATTAGGATCACCGTTTCGGTAACGCAATGGCGCATTTAACCTACTGCAACCTGCACACAACCACCAGAGCATCCACAAGCGACTTTGTGACCTTCTAATGCGACAGGGATACCATTAATTTTCATTAAGCTATCGCCTTCAACGATAGTCCCTGTTTTTTTACATGAAGGGCAATAAACAGAGTCGCCCACACACGCTACACCTTGGATTTGCTTGGCGAGAGAAGAAGCCGTCAGAACTGTGCCACCCGTATTAGTTGTATCATTTTTTAATATAATTTTTTTGCCATTCACAAGACTACGCATTGCATTTTTTCTCTTGCTCAAGCTTTGCTAAAAGCTGTTCGACCTGTTGCTCAAAATCAGCAGGAAGGGGGTTCTTACCAAAAGACAAAAAGGGTTTACGGGCTTGGTAATCGACAGGCGAAACCGCATCTCGGCCTAGTTGCATATAGGCATTAAGAAACGTGATAAAACGATGGTTTTCACTGTCGGTGCTGGTCAGGAAACTGGAGTAATGTGAGACATTCGGGCGATAGAGGATCGTTTTCAATTGCCCTGTTTTTTCATCAATGCCATACAGTTTAATCGCCAACATTTTACCTGCATAGCCGATTTGTGCATCTTCATAGCGTGTTAAACGAACTTTCCCCATCCCATAGCTATACAGTATTCCTCGTTGTCTATCCGCAATGAGATAAACTGGAGGGGTAAAGAAAGAGAGATAACCAAATAACCACAAAAAGCCGGGGAAAAAAATCAACCAGCCAATGACGAGGTATTTTCCATATTGACCATCAGTAAAAAACTCGCCAGAGTTATAAGCAAATATATAATCCCAGTAATTTATACTTTTTTTTCCAAAATAAGGCCTGTACGTATTTACATATTTTAATGTGACCGCATCTAAGTTAAGTTCATTACTATATTTAGCCTCTACTTTTTCGACCATAGCTTGAAAATGCTTTTTATTATTTATATGTTCAGAAATAAAGCCAAACAGTGTATAACAGGCCATCGCCAAAAGTATAATAAAAAATGGTATCGTATTGGTAAGTTGGCTATTCCGTTGTGGTGAACTAATCACACAATGCTGTTTATTGACCGCATCTAAAAAAACCAGTTTTTGAGGCTCCAAAGGATCATCGTAATGATGACTTTCCGCAGTCAATGGTGTGGTTTCTAATTGCTCCGGGTGCTTTGTTACGGTGTATAAACTCGTCACTCTGTTCCTTCCCCATCAATACAGCCATAAATTTTATCATCAGGATTATCGTTCCGGTAACGCAATGGCGCATTTAACCTGCTGCGACGAGCACGCAGCCCCCAGAACATCCACAAGCGACTTTGTGACCTTCTAGCGCAACAGGGATACCATTAATTTTCATTAAGCTATCGCCTTCAACGATAGTCCCTGTTTTTTTACATGAAGGGCAATAAACAGAGTCGCCCACACACGCTACACCTTGGATTTGCTTGGCGAGAGAAGAAGCCGTCAGAACTGTGCCACCCGTATTAGTTGTATCATTTTTTAATATAATTTTTTTGCCATTCACAAGACTACGCATTGCATTTTTTCTCTTGCTCAAGCTTTGCTAAAAGCTGTTCGACCTGTTGCTCAAAATCAGCAGGAAGGGGGTTCTTACCAAAAGACAAAAAGGGTTTACGGGCTTGGTAATCGACAGACGAAACGGCATCTCGACCCTCTTGCATATAAGCATTAAGAAACGTGATAAAACGATGGTTTTCACTGTCGGTACTGGTCAGGAAACTGGAGTAATGGGAAACATTTGGGCGATAGAGGATGGTTTTCAATTGCCCGTTTTTTTCATCAATGCCATACAGTTTAATCGCTAGCATTTTACCTGCATAGCCGAACTGTGTATCCTCATAACGTGTTAAACGCACTTTTCCCATGGCATAACTATACAGTATGCCTCGTTGCCTATCCGCTATAAGATAAACTGGAGCCGTAAAGAAAGAGAGATAACCAAATAGCCATAAAAAACCGGGGAAGAAAATTAGCCAACCTACGATTAAAAACATTTCAATTTGGCTATTACTACTAAGCTTACCAGAATAATATGCTTTAATATAATCCCATGTGCTTATTTCTAACTTATCAAAATAAGGCAAATATTTATCTAAATATTTTGGAGTCTCCCTACCTTGTTCATGGTAAGTATCATAAATACTTTTATTGTAGTTTATTGTATCTTGAAATGTATACATTTTAGATGAGTGTCTATCCATAAAACTAAATAATGTACAAAAAGCCATAAAGAGCAACACGATAAAAAAGGGTATTGTGTTGGTAAGTTGGCTGTTCCGCTGAGGGGAATTAATAATGCAACGCTGTTGGTTCACTGCATCTAAAAAAACCAATTTCTTTGGCTCAAGGGGGTCATCATAATCATGACTTTCTTCAATCAATGGCGTGGCTTCTAATTGCTCCGGGTGCTTTGTTACGGTGTATAAACTCGTCATTCTGTCCCTTCCCCATCAATACAGCCATAAATTTTATCATCAGGATTATCGTTCCGGTAACGCAATGGCGCATTTAACCTACTGCAACCAGCACACAGCCACCTGAGCATCCACAAGCGACTTTGTGACCTTCTAGCGCAACAGGGATACCATTAATTTTCATTAAGCTATCGCCTTCAACGATAGTCCCTGTTTTTTTACATGAAGGGCAATAAACAGAGTCGCCCACACATGCTACGCCTTGGGTTTGTTTGGCGAGAGAAGAAGCTGTCAATACCGTACCACCGGTATTCGTCGTATCATTTTTTAAAATGAGTTTTCTGCCATTCACAAGGCTACGCATTGCGTTTTTTTTCCTGATCAAGCTTTGCTAAAATCTGTTCGACCTGTTGCTCAAAATCAACAGGAAGGGGGTTCTTACCAAAAGACAAAAAGGGTTTACGAGCTTGGTAATCGACAGACGAAACGGCATCTCGCCCCTCTTGCATATAAGCATTGAGAAACGTGATAAAACGATGGTTTTCACTGTCGGTGCTGGTCAGGAAACTGGAGTAATGTGAGACATTCGGACGATAGAGGATCGTTTTCAATTGCCCTGTTTTTTCATCAATGCCATACAGTTTAATCGCCAGCATTTTACCTGCATAGCCGAATTGTGCATCTTCATAGCGCGTTAAACGTACTTTCCCCATCCCATAGCTATACAATATTCCTCTTTGCCTATCAGCAATGAGATACACCGGAGGGGTAAAGAAAGAGAGGTAACCCAATAGCCACAAAAAGCCGGGGAAAAAGATCAACCAGCCAATGACGAGGTATTTTCCATATTGGCTATCAGTAAAATATTTTCCAGAGTTATAAGCTTTGATATACTCCCACCAGCTAATTTTTTCTTTATGAAAAAATGGTGAATATAGAACAACAGATCTATTATCTCTTATCTTATCCTCAGATAAATAACTGTATTTTTCCTGCAAGTATTTTGACATTTGTTCCATTGATGTTTTTTTACCTAAATGATTATCAACAAACCCGAACAACGTATAACAAGCCATTACTAAAAGTACGATAAAAAATGGGATCGTATTAGTAAGTTGGCTATTACGCTGTGGGGAGTTAATCACACAACGCTGTTTATTGACTGCATCTAAAAATACCAGTTTTTGAGGCTCCAACGGATCATCGTAGTGATGACTTTCTTCAATCAATGGCGTGGCTTCTAATTGCTCTGGGTGCTTTGTTGCCGTATATAAACTCGTCATTCAGTGCCTTCCTCATCAATACAGCCATAAAGTTTATCATTAGGATCACCGTTTCGGTAACGCAATGGCGCAATCTCGCCTTTAAGACGATCCACCAAGTAGTACCAATAAATGGATGGGATAGATTGCCCCAGAGGATTCCTTGCAAAAATACCCGCTTCAACTTCAAAGCTCAGCACAAGCTCTCCATCACGCAGTGCCGTACAGGCTAACGCATCTTGCAAAGCTGCCTCAAACGCCGCATTAAATTTTGTTTGCTGTGAAGCCAAATAGTCAATCCCACGATGTTTGACTACCGTATCCCCTTGTTTGGGTAAAGAGGTCACAGGTGTTCCCGCGGGATAAGCAAATAAAGCTTTCTTTTCAACTAATTGATATTCAATATCCGAAATACCGCATTGAAAATTACTCAGCGTAAACTGATATTGAATGACATAATGTGCAGCCCCATAATGACTTTGCCCTAACCCCGCCTTTGATTTTGGAATAGCATTAACTTGTAGTTGGGAGGTAAAGAAAAGATTATCAAATTCTTGAAGTTCCATTTGATAATAGAAACTATAATCATTGAAAAATCTAATGTAATTATCTAATTGTAAACTCTTATCAGAGCTTCTTGATATATCGTCATTGTCTTCTTTCAAATACCCCCCCGCAAAATACTTATCCCCATTCCCCCAAAAACACTGCTTCAGTAGCTCTTCAAATGCATCCGTTTTAAAGTAATAGTAAACGGCCATACCAATTCCGAATACGATCGCGCCGATAATAATCAATTCCCACGCAAATGCTGCAATGGCAGTCGCCACCACCCCTTCAGTGGCACCGTATGTCGCTAACCCCACCGAAAACGCCAAGGTGCCTGCCGCTTCCGCAATTTTGGCGGAGCCCGTAATGTAGTTACTGTTATAAAACTCCGCAGACGCTTCCGCGATGGGTAAGGCAACCCCTAAAATCGCCACGGTATATCCGAGCCCTTTTAGTCCCATTTTGCCTAACTTGGTTTGAACTTCCGGCAACTGAATTTTGGTGAGTAACCGCTGAAGCGGTGGAAACGTGACCGCCGCTGCATACCCTCTAGCCGCTTGACGTATTTCAACCACGGCTTCTGCCGTGTTTAAAATATGTGCTACCATTTGAATACGAAATATATTCACCGCGGCGGCATGTAATGGGTCTTGCTTATCAAACTCTTTCGTATGGGCAACGGCACTGAATTCAATCATACTCGTGAGCAATGTGTAGACATCTGCCCCCAATTTGATGTGACTGATTAAGGCGTGTTTATCCGTTGGTAGCCCGGTAGAGCGATAACCTTCTATCAGTTTAAATTTGGCGGTGGTTATAACGCGTTTCAGCCCTGCCGATTTTAATCGATTATCCCAGTCAAAGACCTTCTTCATGTTTTTTGAAAAACGTTGGAGTGGCTGCCCCATCCCTTTCAGTGAACTCATCCATTTTCTGAACTCTTCCGCGCTTAAGGTCGCGAGTTCATCAAAACTCACGGAGATACCGAAATACCCCAAGAAAGCGGGGAGCACTTTATGTGCCAGAAAATCCAGCCCCGCTTGGCTGATACGCCGCACATGATTTTTGGCATTATTCAGTTGGCTATGCGCCTCCGTATACGCGTACCCCAAGGCATCCCAACATATCATGACGGCTAAACGTAATGACGGTAAGATACGCTCTTTAAATTCACTGAGCGCTTTATCTTTTATCACATCCTCATTTAATACATCCAGCAAGTTGGTGATAAACTCCTTCCAAACCTCCCCGTCATCACTGTCGGTTGATAACAGTAAATCGAGTGTAATTCGTCCTGACGGTGAACTTTTTAAGGGGGCGAGTAGCTGTTCATGCAGCTGGCTGTAGGCCTCTAATTCATCAAAAAACGCGGGGTGCCAAAAGTCCCCTTTTTGATATTGTTCTTTAATTAAAAAAGCATGGTCAAGATAGTTTTTAATGCCACCGACCTGATTTTTGACTGCGGGATTGCTTAAAAAATCACGGTAGAGTTGAACGATATTGCCTTGCAATGTTTCAAACTCTTGATTACCCGCTTCAATTTGCGGCCAATAGGTTTTCCACCCTTGAACATCAATGTGTTTGGTAAACTTCTCTTTTAATGATTTCCCTTGCTCCGTTTTCGCGACGTCAGGGGTATCAAACTGGGTTTCTAACGCCGAAAGATAGTGACCCACTTTATTCGGGTACTGCCAATAACGTTGGAACATTGCATACGTGGCTGTCACGAAGGTATAAAGCGACAAAATATCTTTTTGGTAACCGATAGGGTCATACAGAGCAACTAAACAACTTTTTTCTTTGTAATCTAAATTTTGTTTCGCTTGGTTTAACAGGGTATCGGTACTTTTACTGGCACTATTCATTCCTGTAATATGGGAAAAATACTCTTTCGGTAGCGGATTACCGATGGATTTTGTGTGCTCGGTAAAGGCTGAAAACTGGTCTGACTCGGTTTTATATTCCTCAACCAGATAGTCAATATGCTCAGCGTTCAGTTCAAGGGCATGGGGATTTGCATTAAAATCAACCAGATTGATTTTTTGCATAAACGCCTGTCGGTAAGATTCATCCGTTTCCATTTTATCTAAAACATAATCAGACAGGGGGATATCACTGAATAAAAATAACGCATTCATGACGTCTTTTTTAATCGGCAAATACGGATATTGACAAGATTGTGCTTGTACTGAATGAGTTAATGGGTCACGTAAACAAGGGATAAACCCTTCCTCTGCATCCCCTTTCTCTTTTGCGCTCAATGCTTCACTGGCGTTATCATCATCCGAATAAACATACCCATTATCGTAATACTGAACAGTATGCTTAAAAATCAGCAATTGCCCTTTTGTATCAAGGCGAGTGGGAAATTCACCTTCCTCAAAGACATAAACCCAGCCTGTGCGCAGTAATCGAGCCGAAAACCCTTTAGTGTCAGAGATTGACGAAGCCGACAGTAACGTCGAAATAGCGGGCGGAACCGCCGCTTTCGCATTTTTATCACCATACAAATTTGAGTAGGCATAACGCACGGGGTACACCGGACGATGTTCATTCTCACAGGGGCAAACGACCGCATCGGCTTGTAAATTTCTGGGGGATGCTTGATTCACTGCCTCGACCACTTTACGGAGGTGCCTTTCTTCCGGGGTTAAGTATTTCGAATTCATGCGGTCACTCCTTGTGACGATAAGCAATGTCGGTAGCGGTGATAATTAAAGGTGATGGCATTCGTTTCATAAGCCTTTGCTGCCTCTGTCGCCGTTTGCCATAACGCCTCGTTTTGCGTGCAAGCATGGCGAGCAAGGACATAATACAACAGTGCTTGTGTTTGGCTGATATCATTTAAAAAAGCTTGATTCATGATACGTAAACAAATGTTCTCAAGGTCAGCAGAGCCTGATAACTCGCTCGATGTTGACAAAGGTGAGTGCTGCTCTATCAATTGTTTGGCTTTATTCAATGTCTGAACCAAGGTCAGTGCTGCATAATGACGATACAATTTTTCATTAATAAACAGTGGCTCACGGGGGCGAGTATCATATAAATAATCGGTATGAAAAGTGATTTCGACCCCATCAGGGTAATTGGCACTATAGCCATAGAACGCCTTGACTCCACTCACCACATTAAGTAACTGCCCATGGGTCAATGATTCAATAAAGGGCATAAAATGCGATACATCGTAAAAGCGGAAAAAATTCCAACTGTTCAGCGGTTTGTTATGTAAATACGTCATCTTACGCAATTGACGATGAATATCAGTAAACGATTTAAGACTGTGAATGAAAATCCCTAAAGTACCTTTGTTGGATAAGCTTGAGCAGTGCTCTAGAAAGACTTCTCCGGCACGATTAGGGAGAAGGTGTATCAAATAGGGCGCTTTGTCCTCAAGGCTGTCTTGCGTTTCCCCTTGGTATAACGATTGCCACGGTAATTGTGAACCATGTAACTTAGGGACAAGGTGTTGACCTGTTTGGCGATGATATTCACCGCTGTCAATCAGCGCATAGAAGTGAGTCCCATCACTAAATGCAGGTTGCCCTTCCGTATAATGGATATCCCCCTTTTCCGATGGGCGTGGATGCGTGAGGTTACGTTCATCCACTAACACCGCCAAAACATTTGCCTCATGTTGCTCACGAACTTGCCGCACTAGCGGTAATTCTAGTTGATGACTAAGCTCAACATAAGAGACAAAGGGGGTAAGCGAATCATAGTCGGCAAAACTGTATTGCGCTGAATGCGCAGTAAAATACTGACGCATCCGTTCGATAGCCTGTGATTGACTCGCGCCGGCCACCGTCATAACGCCACTAAATTGTTCCTCGTTTCGCGTATAACGACACTGTGCGACCCAATACCCCTTATAAACTGTATTCGGACTCCAGTGCATTAGGCCGTTCCTTTTTTTATCGCTTTCGCACGGCAATCTTCCGCTAACGGTAACCCTTCATTAACCGCCGCCTCTAGTGTCGCAACCGCTTCAGGGGCTCCTCCCGTTATCGAAACATCCCCTTTGAGTAGAATTTTACCCGTGATAGTTACACCTTGTGCATCCAATTGAATTGACCCGGCTTTGCCTTTGATAATCACCGTTTCGCTCGCTTGCAAGGTGTGGACTTTGGTGTGAGTATGAATACCGCCTGCCGCCTTCAACGTATAATCATTTTGAATGTCACACTGTTTGTTTTCGCCCACTTCTTGAAAGTGACTCGCGTGGATAACTTCTTTCCAACTGTTATCAATGCGTGTGACTCGGTCTTTCCCGATTTGCTCAAATTGATTAACATCAACCTGTACGGTCTGCTCATTGATGATGTGGATAAATTCGTCATGGCACACTTCATGCTTCCGGTCATTCGCCACAGTATGGCTATCATCATTCCCGACATATTGGGTTTTATTGTGATTAATGTGAATGTTGTTATCGCGCTGCGCATGCAGATAAATTTCTTCTCGACCACTTTCATCTTCAAAGCGTAGCTCATTAAACCCGTCCCCTTTGTGGGTTTTGGTTCTAAACGTGGTCCGAGTCTTCTCACTTGGTAAGTCTAATGGTGGTTTATTTCTGCCATTGTACGTACACCCGGTTATAATCGGTCTATCAATATCATTATTCAGATAGGAAATAATTACTTCCTGCCCAATTCTTGGGATGGACATAAACCCAAAGCCATCACCATTCCAACCGTGGGCCACACGCACCCAGCAAGACGCACTGTGGTCTGGCTTACCACGCCTGTCCCAGTGAAAATAGACAGTAACCGCCCCTTGTGAGTTGGTGTAAATTTCCTCACCCGGCGGTCCGACAACGGTAGCCAACTCATCCCCATCCGCCGTAGGTTTAAAACGGTAAGGGGGACGCCACTCTTGCGTACTGGGAATAAAGGAAAGCTGGTTACTCATCTGAGTCCCTTC